>JAICTU010000255.1 GCA_025936205.1 Polyangiaceae bacterium
CAGCTTGCGCGGGACTGCCGTGCGGCGCTGAAGCATTCTGAGGCCTCGGCGGAGGGGTTCTGCGCTCGCAAATCGAAGTTTCCATGGAAACCTCGATTTGTACGGCGCGGGGGACCTGGCGAGCTGCTCCGACTGAGCGGATGCCGGCCTGGGCACGACGCCACCGCACGGACCCTCCCCGCTGCTGGTCTCGCTCTTTTCGCGATGAATTCGTGGGGATCTCTCAGGGCGCGGCCCTGAGCGCACCGAGCGGATTCTGAGGTTTCCATGGAGACCTCCTTCCCACTCGCGGCAGTCCTCTTTGTGTGGGGATCGCTCGGGGCCCGGCCCCCCTCTGCCTCGAGGTCGGTTCAACGCGCTCGCGGTTCAACAGCTCGGTGGCGGCGGGAAGCCTCGCAGAAAGTTGGCGATGAAGTGGATGACCGGAGGTGAGTTCAGGATGCGCTGGTGGCCGAGACCGCAGGTTTCCATCAGGCGCGCGCCGCGCCAGTTGGCGATCACCTCGCGGCTGGAGCGGACGGGGACGCTGCGGTCGAGGACGTCGTGGACGAGCAGCGTGGGGTGGGCGGGGGTGATGCCGGTCAGGCTGGCGTCGCGGCGGCTCAGGCCGATGCGGCGTTCGATGCGGCGCAGCAGCAGTTCTCGAGGGTCCCCGTCGAGGGCGTAGCGCTGCGAGAATTGTTGGACCGCGAACTCGAAGGACGGAACGGGGGCGATCGCGACGGTCGAGGAGAGGCTGAGGCCGCGCGCGGCGCAGAGCAGCCCAGCGAGGCCGCCCAGACCATGCCCGATCAGGCCCTGGACGCTGCCGAGCTGGGCGCAGACTTCGGCGGCGACGTCGATGAACTGGGAGAGGTCGCTGGTGAGGCCCGGTGATTCGCCATGGGCCGGCATGTCGAACAGTGCCGCGCGCAAGCCGGCATTGGCGAGCCCTCGAGCCAGGCGCCCGAGCTGCGAGGCGCCACCTTGCCAGTCGTGCAGCAGCACGACCAGCGGCCCTTCGCCCACCAGGTGCACCCGCACCTGCTGCCTGCCCGCGTGGAGCAGCTCGCTGCGGGCACCCACCGGGGGCTCGTAGCGCTTGACGCGCTGGCGCGGCGCGACGAAGAGCTCGGCAAGGACCAGCGTGGCCAGGCGTGGGCAACGTTGCACCAGCCAGTGCGAGCTGGGAGCACGGCCATTTTGCCCAGCGATGCGCGGCGAGCTGTTGCGAACGCCGCTCACCGAGGTGGAGCGCCGCGGCGAACGAACGGTCGTGCTTTTCTCGGGAGCGAAGTCCGGCGTGTGCATGACAATTCCCATTCTTCAGGGGCCTGGGATCGGGTGCGCTTCAGGCGCGCGCGTCAGCGAGCAGATGCTCGAAGGCACGGCGCGCATGGATCGTGGCTTTGTGATTGTGAAGCAGGCGCGCTTCGAGGTGGTACTGGAGCAGGATGCCGTGCAGCTCGTGCGCGAACTGCTCTGGGTCCAGGTCGGCACGAAACTGCTTTTCGTCGATGGCGATCTGCACGGCGCTCGAGAGCGTGGCGTGCAATGTGCGAAAGTGGCCGACCACTCGCTCGCGCACCGGCCCTTGGCGGTCGTCCCATTCGAAGGCGCCCGCCATGAACACGCAGCTGCCGCCGGGCAGCTCGCGCGAATGGATCTGCTCGAGCCAGTTCTCGAACAGCGCGACCAGCCGCGGCTCACCGCGAGCCTGCTCCACCGCCGGACGGAAGATGCGATCGGTGAAGTGCTCGGCAGCGACATCGAGCACGTCGAGCAGCAGACGCTCCTTGGAGCCGAAATGAGCAAAGAGTCCGCTCTTGGAAATTCCAACCTCCTGTGCAAGGTCGCCGATGCTGACCGACTCCAGCCCGACGTGCCGCGCGAGCTCGAGCGCGCGCTGGATGATGCGGGCGCGCGTAGCCTCGCCCTTCGAAGGGCTGGCACTCGGCGCGACGCGTTCCGAATTGGGCTGCATGCGATAATGATGCGTACGCTCGTACTTTTCTGCAAGTCAGCCCCAGCGCGCACACTGCGACCCCCACGGGTGATGACGTGGCGATCACACCCAGGCGCATCGCTCATTGCATGATCGCAACCTGCCCCGACGCCAACTTCACGATCGCACCCTGCCCCGACGCATGATTCATCGCTTGTCGCATTGTGTGAGACCGAATCCCTGCTAGCCTTTCGAGGGATGCGCTCGCTGCTCCGTACCGGGACGAACACGCGGCATCGTCCGGGATTGCTGTCGGGGTTCCTCGAGCGGCTCGTGCCTGCCAGCGTTGCAATGGTGCTGCTCAGCCAGAGCTCACAGGTCGCAGCGTGTGTGCTCGAGCCGCTGCGCCTGCATCACTCCGATGCGGAGCTGGCGCGGATCGACACGGCGCCGCCGGAGCGACCGGTGGTCCTCGCCGCAGAAGCCTACCGGCGCAGCGGTCTGACCTGCGGGCAGGACATTTGCGTCGCAAACAACTGTGGAGATCTCGGCGGGGTCGCGGTCGATCTCAGCGCCGACGACGATCAAACCCCCGCGCGCGACATCGGGTTCCGTCTGGAGCTGGTCGATGGGGCGGTTCCGCCGGCACTGCGGAGCATGCTGGGAGTGGACCTGGCCGGGCCGACTCCACTGCGGGTCCAGCTGTCGTTCGATGACGTGCCGTCGGTCGCCGCCACCCTACGGGTGATCGCAATCGACGCGGCCGGCAACGAGAGCGCGCCCAGCGAGCCCTTCGAAGTCAGCTTCGACGGCTGCACGCTCGCCGCGACGGGCAACCAGTGTGAGCAGGACTACGACGCGGACGCGTCCTTCACCGCGAAGGGTGGTACGCACGTGGTGGCCGGTGGAGGCACGGTCGCTTCCAGCGCCACGGCTCCGGTGGAGCTGACCCCCACGGGCGTCGCAAGTACGGAGAGTGATGTCACCGCCTTCCCCGCGGCGAGCGGTTGCTCGTTGCCCAGGAACGGCCGTACGTCCTCGGGGCTCGGCCTGTTGGCTCCGTTGCTGGCTTCTGCCTTTCTGGGCATCGCTGCCGCACGCCGCCGGCTCGGACGCTGATCAACGCCGGCCGCGGCCGCCTTCCGACTCACGCGGCTCGGGCTGCTCGCGCTCGCGGTCGCGCAGCTCGGGCGGGCCGCGCCGGTCACGCTCCAGCGCGGGCGGAGGATCCAGAATGGGACGGGGCCGCTCCAGCGGACGCCGGCGCTCCGCCGCGCGATCGCGCGCCTCGCCGCCCCGCTCCAGCGCGTGGCTGCGATCGTCGGCGCTCGGGATGCGGTCCTCGCGCCGCTCGCCGCGTTCGACGCGCGGTCCAGAGCCGTCTCGGCGTCATGGGCAGGCAGGTCCGGCGGATCGAAGCGCGGCATGACCCCGGCAGCCGGGGCCCGCTCGGGGGCGGGCAGCGGCAAGACGGGAGCGGAACTGGAGCTGGGATCGCGCACCGGCGCTTCCCGCTGCGGGCGCGCGCGCCCGGGCACGGAGCCTGTGCGGGGGGTTCCCCGCCGCTCCGCCAAAAGATTTTGCGCCGCCTGTTTCAGCGGTGGTTCTCGGCAGTTGGGCGCGCAGAAAATTCGTCGCGCGCGGGCGCCGGGAACTTTGTCGACTGCGGCCGCGTCATAGCCGCCGGAACCAGACGCGCTCAGGCCCCGAACGGAGCGGCCAGCTCGTAGCGGTTGCGGCCGGAGCGCTTGGCCCGGTACAGCGCCGCATCGGCACGCGCGATCCAGCTCGCGCGGCCTTCACCCGGAGCGAGGGCGGCCAGGCCGACCGAGATGGTCAGCTTCAGCTCCTGGCCCGCGAGCGCGATCTGCAGCGCGCGCACGTTGTCGACCAGGCGCCGCGACAACATCTCGCCCTGGGCCAGCGTGGTATCGATCACCAGCACCGCAAACTCCTCGCCGCCGTAGCGCGAGACGAAGTCGTGCTTGCGCAGGAAGGTGCGACTCAAGCACTGGCTCACGCGCCGCAGCACCTCGTCGCCCGCGGGGTGGCCGTGGTTGTCATTGATGCTCTTGAAGTGGTCGATGTCGGCCAGGATCAAGCAGGGCGCCTCGCCCAGCAGCGAACCCAGGGACGCCAGGTGAGATACGTGGTCCTCGAAAGCGGCGCGGTTCGAGAGCTGCGTCAGCGCGTCGACCTCGGCCTTCTTGCGCGCCTCGGCCAGCTCTTCGCGCAGAGCGCGCAGGCGTTCGCCGAGCGCCTGCGCTTGCTCGACCTCGCGCTGGCGGCGCGCGGAGATCGAGTGCCGCACGCTTTGCACCACCTGCTGCGCCTCGCTGCAGATCAGATTCGTATCGCGTGTCTCGAGCGCGCGCGACAGCGTGTCCAGCTGCTTGCCGATCGCCAGGTCGCTCCGCTGCTCGTCTCCCAGGGCGCGGCCCAGGCAGTCCGCGAAGCACAGGATGGCCTCCCGGAAGTTGTTCATGCTGCGCACGACGTATTCACTCTCGTCGCGCCGCTGTCCCTGCATGTAACTGATCAGGCCAGGCCAGTCGCGAGTCGCCTTCGGCGGCTCACTGTCGTTCGCGCCGGCGGGGCGCGGAGCTCCCAGGCTGATCCGGGTTGCCCACTCGTTGCATTGCGCCTCGGTCTGCGCGGCTTCCGCGCCGTCGGTGTCGAAGGCGTACTTGCCGTACAGCTTGAGCAAGGTGGCGAGGACGTCGAGCGCCCGATCGGCGGAGTCCGAGGTGGACTCGTTGACGGACGCTACACGAGCGGCAGCACCCGTGCTCGCCTTCCCCTTCTTGTTCCAGAGCATGACCGTAGCGACCGAGAGCGTTCTCAGCTCTCGCGAACGGCATCCGGCGCCCGCCCTGTAGCACCGGCCCACCGAACGGAGCCCGGCTGGCTCACCCTTGGGGTGCAACACGCGCTGCGGCAACGGGCACCTCCTCCTACACCACACACCCGACTTTGAGCGCCGGCCCAGACGGGAGTTGCTCTGGGGCTCGCGCTCGGTTCTTATTCTCGCCTGTCGACCCGTAATTCGACTCAGGAAGCACTGAGCCCTACATGGCCGTCTTGATCGTGATGGAGAAGCCGGAGCTCTGGCCTCTCGACATACCCCAGGCCCGAGCCGTCTCCGCGCGCGACTACCTGACGGACCCCGAGTTCTTCGAGATGAAGCGCTCCAAGGTGTTCAACCTGTGTCGCGACTACGGCTACCAGAGCATGGGCTACTACGTGTCGCTGCTCGCGGAAGCGCGTGGCCACAAGCCGATGCCGTCGGTCACGACGCTGCAGGACCTGAAGCAGTCCTCGCTGATCCGCATCGTCTCGGAGGACCTCGAAGATCTGGTGCAGAAGGGCCTCGCGCCGATCAAGAGCAACAGCTTCGAGCTGAGCATCTACTTCGGGCGCAACCTGGCGCAACGCTATGACCGGCTGTGCCAGGCGCTGTTCAATCACTTTCCGGCGCCTCTGTTGCGCGCCACCTTCGTCCTCGCCGATGAATGGCGCCTGGCCTCGCTGCGCCCGATCGCGTTCAGCGAAATCCAGGAGTCGCACCGCGACTTCGTGATCCAGCGCGCGCGCAGCTTCTTCGAGCGCGGGCGCGTGTCCTCGGCTCCGGCCAAGTACCGCTACGAGCTGGCGATCCTGGCGGGCTCGGAGGAAGTCTCGGCACGGCCCTCGGATGACAAGGCCGTCAAGCGCTTCGTGCGCGCGGCGGAGAAGGTGGGCATGGAAGCCACCATCATCGACCGCGAGGACTACGGCCGCATCGCCGAATTCGACGCGCTCTTCATCCGCGAGACGACGGCCGTCAACCACCATACCTACCGCTTCGCGCGGCGTGCCGAGGCGGAAGGCATGGTGGTGATCGACGACCCGCGCTCGATCGTGCGCTGCACCAACAAGGTCTATCAGGCCGAGCTATTCGACAAGCACCAGCTGCCCTGCCCCAAGACCATCATCGTGCACCGCGAGAGCGCGCGCGAGCTGGGCGAGACGCTCGGCTATCCCTGCGTGCTCAAGCAACCAGACAGCTCATTCTCCGCGGGCGTGGTCAAGGCCGACGACGAAGCGGAGCTGGTCGACATGCTGCCGGCGCTGCTCCAGAAGTCGGATCTGGTCGTCGCACAGGAATTCGTGCGCTCCACCTTCGACTGGCGCGTGGGCGTGCTCGACGGCAAACCCCTGTACGTGTGCCGCTACCACATGGCGCGCGGCCACTGGCAGGTACAGAAGGTCGAGAAGGCCAAGCGCCCCAACTACGGCAAGGTCGACACCATCGACGTCCAGCACGCCCCGCCCGAGCTGATCCAGCTCGCCGTGCGCGCAGCGCAGCTGATCGGCGACGGCCTGTACGGCATCGACATCAAGGAAGCCGACGGCCGCTTCCTGATCATCGAGATCAACGACAACCCCAGCATCGACGCCGGCAACGAGGACGCGGTGCTGAAAGACGAGCTCTACCTGCGCCTCATGCGCTGCTTCCGCGACCGCCTGGAACGGCGCCGGCAATAGCGGAGTTCCGGTCTGGGTCGCCTCGACCCAGGGCTCCAGCGCGGCTACACTCGCGCGATGGGCTCCCGCTGGCTCGTGCTCTCCGCGGTAGCTGCCCTGGCCTGGACGAGCGCGGCGCCGGCTCGGGCAGCCGAGCTCCGGCTCGAGCAACCCTCGCCCTGCAGCTCCGTGGAGGAGCTATCGTTCCGCGTTTCGCGGGCTCTGGGCCAGCCCGTGGAACACGTGCAGGGTCCGGCGTTCGCCGTCCAGGTCCGACAGGACGCGCGAAGCTTTCACGCCCGCCTGGAAATCTCGGCGGCAGGCTCGAACCCCTCCGGCCTGCGCCAGCTCGAGGCCGCGAGCTGCGAAGAGCTGACCGACGCGCTGGCGCTGGCGATCGCGCTCGCGCTGGGCTCCAGCGCTCAGGAAGCCATGACGCCAGCTCCTGCCGAGCCGCCGGGTCCTGCCGAGCCGCCGTCGGATGGGCACGCGGCCCTGGCATCGAGCGAGGCCTCCCCTGCCGCGCTCCACGCCGCGCTCGGCGCCGCGCTGATCGCCGACACCGGCTCGCTGCCTGCTGCCGGATTCGGCACTGAAATCGGCTTGCGGCTCGCTGGAAGCCTGCTCGAGCTGCACGCGCGTGGTCTGTTGCTGCCGGCGCGCGAGGCCAGCATTGATAGCTCCGACTCCTCGTCGCCCGGGGCCGAGCTGGGCCTGCTCGCGGGCGTGATGCTCGGCTGTGTACCGCTGTCGCACGGCGTCGTAGATCTGGCGGCCTGCGCGGGCGCCGAGATCGGACAACTTTCGGGCCGCGGCACCCGCGTCGCGTCGCCGCACGAGCGACACTCCCTCTGGTCCGCGGCGCGCCTCGACCTGGCGGCGCGCAAGCTCTTGCCCGGCGTACCGCTGGCGCTGGAGCTCGGCTTCAGCGCAGCCGCCCCGCTGCTGCGCGATGATTTCATCCTGAAGGATATCGGGACGGTACACCGGCCCGCGAACGTCGTCGGGCGTGCCGGGTTGGGGCTCTGCTGGCTCTTCCGATGAGCCCGAGCTGACAAAACCCACGCGGCACGGACATGAATCAGACGGCCCCAACTCTCACCCTCGCGCCGACGTGAACGTTTACAGGAAGCCTGCTGAGCCGCCCCCCGCCCCGCCGCGGGAAGGCTCCGCCGAGCCACGCCCTGCCGCGCCAGCACCGCTCCCCGATTTTCAAAGCGTCTACAGCGAGCACTTCAGCTTCGCTTGCCGCTCCCTGCGCCTGCTCGGCGTCGCTCCGGATGCGCTCGAAGACGCCGCGCAAGACGTGTTCGGCGTGGTCTCGCGACGCCTCGGCGAGCACAGCGGCGAGGGCTCGCTGCGCACCTGGTTGTTCGCGATCGTGCAGCGCGTCGCGGCCAACCACCGGCGCACCCAGCGCCGCAAGCAACAGCCGCTGGAGCCGCTCTCCCCTGCCGCACGCGCCGAAGGCCCGAGCCCGGAAGCTCAGGCAGAAGCGGCTCAGGCCGCGAGCATCGTGCAGCGCTTCTGCGAAGGGCTCGATGACGGCCGGCGCGCGCTGTTCATCCTGGCCCTCGTAGAAGAGGTGCCGGCGCGCGAGATCGCCCCCGTGCTCGGTATCCCGCTCTTCACCGTATACTCCCGCGTCCGCAGCTTGCGCCAGCAGCTGCAGCGCTTCCTCGAGCCCTACGAGGTGAAAGCATGACCACACCCGATCTCGTGGATGGCTATCTCCAGCTCACGCGCCACGCGCTGACTCCTTCCTCCGAGCTGCGCGACCGCGTGCAGGCGCGGCTGCAGGTCCCGGCGCCCATCGCGCTGCAGCCTTCGCTCGCTGCCGCGAAGCCGCGCGGCCTGCTTCGAAGCAAGCTGGCGAGCCTGGCGCTGAGCGGCACCCTGCTCGCGCTCGGCTTCGTCGCTGGCTACGCGCTCCGCCCCGATCCCGGGGCTCCGCCGCCGCTGCCCCGCCCCGCGCAGCAGCTGTTGGCTTTTGATATCGAAGCACCAAGCGACACTCCGGCGGTACCAGGGTGGGCCCCCTCCACGGCCCTCGCGCGAGAACCCGCCGTTGTCACAACGCACACTCCGCACGCACGCAAACCAGGTGCCACCGCCCGGCCCCAGCTCGAACCCCAGCCCGCCGACACGGCGCGGGCGGCACGCGGCCCCAACGAGGAGCTGGCGCTGCTGGCGCGCGCCGAACGCGCGGTGCGGGCCGACAACTCCGCGCTGGCGCTGGCGCTGATCGACGAGCTCGAAGCGCGCTTCCCCAGCTCGACGCTGCTGGAAGAGCGGCGCGCGATCGAGCTGCTCTCACACTGCGTGGCGCACGCCAGCGACGCGCACCAGCGCGCCGACCGCTTCCTGCGCCAGCATCCGCGCACGGTCTACGCCGAGCGCATCGCGGCGCTCTGCCCGAGTGAACCCTGACAATCAGCGGCAACGCCGGACATTGATCTGCTCGAAGGAGTCTCCACATGTCTCACTCGATCCGAATCAGCCAGTGTTTTCTCGCGCTCGGGCTCGGCGCTTGCTCCGGCAACGTCGTCAATCTGGGCGAAGGCCAGACGCCGCCGCCGGAGCCCTTGCCTTCGTACTCGCGCTGCCTCGAGTCCACGAGCGTCGAGGGGGACGTGATCGTCACCGAGCAGGCGCAGATCGATCAGCTGGAGGGCTGCGTAGCGATCCACGGCGACTTGAAGGTGTACCCGATGTTCAATCCGGATCTGCGGCCCCTGCACGCGCTGCAGACGGTGAGTGGTGACCTGTTCTTTGCCCCGCCCTTGGACGAGCTGCACGCCGACGTCCTCGACCTGATGTCCTCGGTCATGGCCGCCGGGTGGCTCGGGAGCTTCGCGGGCTTGGAAGCACTGCAGAAGGTAGGAGGCTTGTGGCTCTCGTCGCCGGCAGCAGCCGATCTCGAGCCGCTCTCCGGGCTGAGCGCGCTCATCGGCGGCCAGCTCACGATCGAGAGTGCGAACAACCTGCTGGATTTGGCTCCGCTCGCGAACCTGACTGGAATTCACTCGCTGTCGGTTCGGGGCGACCAGATCGAGAGCATCGCCGACCTGCAGCTCGGAGAGGCACTCGACTACGTGAATCTCGTCGCTCCCCGGCTCACGGAGCTCGGCGAATTGAATCAGGTGCGCAGCGTCTCGGGGAACGTCTGGATCAGTGGCACCGGTCTGCGCGACCTCGGCGGCCTTTCGAGCCTGGAAACCGTCGGGCGAGAACTCGTCATCGATTACAACGCCGAGCTGCGTAGCCTCAGCGGGCTGGAGAACCTGCAATCTGTCGGCCAAGAGCTTCGGGTGCTGCAAAATCCGCTGCTCCAGGACCTCACTGCCCTGGCCGGGCTCCAGAACGCTGACGCGCTGACCATCATGGAGAACCACAGCCTGCGCCGTATCCCGGACTTTCCGGCGCTGCGGTTGAAGGGCCTGGGGATCGTGAACAATGACTCGCTCGAAGAAGTCGCGGACTTCACCGGCCTGTACAACTACTATCACCCGGTCCCCGGGGTCGACGTCGATTTCAGGGACTCTCAGGTGCCCAATCAGCTATCACGTGCCTTCTACGACCGGCTCCAACAACTCTCTGTCACTGGCAACCCGCTGCTGGCCCGCTACACAGTGCCGCTGAGCTCGAGAGGCGCCGAACAATTGGTGATCGCCGGCAATGCCAGCTTGGCAGATCTAGATCTGGGAACGATCGCCACCGCCGACTTGCTTTCGATCAGAGGCAATCCCGCTCTCGCACACGTCAGCCATGCACTCGCCAGCGTGAACGTGCTCAGCGTCCTCGGCAACCCCGCCCTGCCGCTCGATAGTTTCGACAGCGTCCAGACGTTCCAGCGCGAGATGTCCTCCGACCCAATCCCACAGCTAGACTGCTTGCAGGGGGAGTGCACGCCCTGAGCCCGGGGGAGTGGGCAGTCCTGGCGTCGCGCGAGGTCGCGAGGCGCCGAGCCCTACTGCTCACTCGCTGCGCGCCGCGCCGCCAGCGCCGGAATGGCGGCGATCTTCGCCGCGTCCAGCTCCGCCCAGAGCAGCCCCTCCGGTCGGCGCCCACGTGGGCAGCGGATCACGCGCGTGGGGGTGACCACGAAATCGACACGGAAGTCGTGCTCCGTCTCCGGCAACTCCTGCTCCAGCACCTGCACGTCGTGCATGGTGGTCGCGATCCAGGTGCGCTCCGTCACCAGGCCCAGCTCGGATAAGAGCGCGTACTCCAGATCGGCGTAGCCCGCGCCCTTGCCGATGCGCACGCCGTCCGGGTTCACTGCCACGGTGCCGCACACGATCAGATCGATGGGCGGGAGCTCTTCGACGCGCGTCGGCACGCCGTGGCGCTGCGCTCCTTCGCTGCTCGCCAGTAGCTCCGCGTTCGCGCCCGGCCCGGCCGCGAGCGCAATGAACGGGCACTCCGTCGCCAGCTTCGGCACCGCCATGTACAGCCGCTTGCCTTGCTCCAGCGCCAAGCGCCGCACGGGCAGCTGCGGCGTGTCGGGGTTGGTCTTGAGCGCGCGAGCGGCGCGCCACTCGTCGAGCAGAGCGAGCCGCTGGGCCGCCGCCTCGGCTTGCTGGAAGCCGGGGATGCGCCCCGCCGGTGGCACCGCGCTGCGCACCTCGGGATCGGCCGCAATGCGCTGCCAGATCTGCTCGCGCAGCCGCTGCTTGTCGGCGCCCGAGCTCACGCCTGCGGCTCCTCATCGAGCACCGCCCCGGCGGGCGGCGCGACGGCGTGCGAGAGCGCCACGATCTCGACCAGGATGGCCCGGAACACGACGTCCACATCGTCCACGTCCACCACGTCCGCGTGTTGCTCCAGCGTGCGCTCGATGTGCTCATTCACGAACGCCACCAGCGCCGGCTGGTCGATGGCCACGATGTCCTCGGAGTCGAGAGCGTCGCGCGGATCCGAACGGCGCAGCTCCTGGTCTGCGGACAGGGCCAGGTCGGCGGCAGCCACGGCCTCGGGGGTCACGCTGCGCAGCGCGCTGCCCGCGAAGCTCTCGAAACCGACGTAGACGGCCAGCGCCAGCATGTGGCCGAGCGCCAGCGCCGTGTCGTCGAGTGAGGCGGAGAGCTTGCGCGCCAGGTACGCGGTGAGCGCCGGCTGCTGCGCGGTGAGCCGCTCGTAGCTGGCGCGCGCCAGCTGCTGCGCACGGCCGTCAGCGGCAGAGAAGTTCGCCTCCATGCTGCGGATGCTGCTCTCCGGCAAACGTGCATGGCGCGGCACGGGGCGGATCGCAGAGCGCCGGACCCACATGGCTTCAGCTGCCCTCCGTCGTCGAGGCGAGCCGGCGCACCTGCGCCGCATTCAACCAGGCCATCTCGTCGCCCCACTCCACTTTGACGAGCGCACCGCGCGACTCGGCGATGTAGACGAGCGAGCCCTCCGGCACGCGGTCGCCCGCCGCATCCTGCGCGGACGGGCTCCGTGCCACGCTGACGGGCCGCCCCTGCCCGTCGAGCAGCCGCGCCTCCTCCACGATCACCACGGCGGGAGAGAAGCTCCGGCGCAAGTGCTGGCCTGCGGCCGCCATGCTTCCGCCCAGCGCGAGCAGGAAGCCTCCCGCCACGGCCACGATCGACCCGCTGAGCCGCATCTCGTGCGAGCGCAGGAACAGCCGCCCGCCGAGCCCGAGCGCGAGCAGCAGCGAGCCGAACAGCGCCGTGCCCGCCCACACGTCCTCGCCGATCAGACCGGTCAACGCGCGCAGCAAGCGCGGCCGCGCCACCACTCCGCTCGCGTGCTCCTTGGCGCGCTGCTCGGAGATGGTCTCGCGCAGCCTGCCCAGCGCCACGCGCGCCTCGTCATCGGAGGGGTCGAGAGCCAGCGCTTCCTCGAACGCGGCGGCGGCCTGCCCCAGATCGGACGGCTTACGCGCGGACGACTCCGCGCGCCCCAGATAGGCCACGCCACGATCGAAGCTCAGCGTCGGATGCACCAGGCCCTGATCGGACCATTGCTCCAGCTGGTCGATGGCTTCACTGAAGGAGCCCTTGGCGATCGCCGCGTCGAGCGGCGCGAGATCGACATGGGGAGGAGCGCCGCCTGTGGCTGCGTTCGCGGCGCCGAGCCACACGCAAAGCGCGCACAGCGAGACGGCGAGCACCCAGGGCACGCGCACCGGCAAGACCCTGGGCCTCACGCCCGCGCCTCGTCCGCCTGCCCGCGCGCCGCGGTGGGCACGCTGCGGGGCGGCTGCTTCAGCATGCGTTTGGCCAGGCTCTCCGCGCGCCCGAGCAGCGCGCCCGCGTCACGCTTGTCGAGGCTGCTGCCGGCCAGGCGCAGCTCGCCGCACTGGCGCAGGACCTCCACCACTTCGGCCGCCAGCGCCGGGGCGAGCCCCGCGCCGGCGAGCCGCGCCTCGAGCTCGGAGCGCAACAGG
>JAICTU010000236.1 GCA_025936205.1 Polyangiaceae bacterium
AACTGCCGAAACCCAGGTGCACATGCGCTCGAGCCCGCCGCGCGCGCAGCAGCCAGTGGCCCTCCAGCGCGTCGGCTGCGGCTCGCTCCCGCGCCAGCCGCGACAACGTCTCGTGCGCGATCTTCCATTCGCTCATGCTTCCCTCCCGCTTCGGGCAGCACTCTATCATGACGATTTTCGAGGCTTGTATTGCCGCCCAGCTCTGCTCGCAGCGAGCCCGACAGCGTTTTTGCCCTGCCAGCGCTCGCGCGCTCTGCGCGCGGGCTTTGCGGTGAAGCAACGCAGGTTTCGAGCGCCATCGACGCTCGCGAGCGCTCGAGTCGCGCGGAGCGCGTCCAGCGAAATCGACCACGTGCATGCCATTTTCATGGGCATTGCGCGTCTCTCGGTGCAATCCAGGTGGAGGCTCGACCGTATCGTGGGCACGACGCCGTCCGCTGCCGTCCGAGGCCGGCGCGCGTCCCGAGGCTTCGGACCGTGTCGTGAAGTTGAGGCCCGGCCCATTCCCTCCGCATGCCGTGCGCTCGGCTGCTCACGTCTCCGCGGCGCTCAGCTTGGGAGGCCGCCCGCTGTCATTGCCAGCCAAGTGCCGAGATGTGACGACTCATGAGCCATGCTCGGACGGTTACGCTTCAACGACAAGTTATGCTACGTCCCTCGCTGTCGCGCTGAGCGCAGCTTCCAAACTTCCGCGCGAGTGCAACAACGATCACGCCAAGAGCGCTCGTCTTCACGTTCGGGCCGTCGGCTCAACCAACGCATGGATGCAGCAACGCTTGTACTTCTTGCCAGAGCCACACGGGCAGAGGTCGTTGCGCCCAACTTTGGCAGTCGCCCTTGATCGAACGGGCGGCAACGACATGTGCGACCTCTGCATCCTGAGCTTCCTAAAGGACTCCTCGGTCGCCTGAATGAGCCTTCCCAGGTCGCGTCGCAGAATCGCGTCTGGATCCGGCGTCAGGTTCTTCTCGATGTCCTCGATGGTCTTCTCCGAAACGAGGTCAAATCTACCCCCCAGGTAAGCCATCGGCTCCGCGAAACTCCATCGGTCAGTGTCCCCCCTCCAGTCTGAATCGCGCGCCGCGCAAGCTGCGTATCCGGCGGCAAAGTACTCGCACTCCGCAACCTCATCGGCGTCAGGAAGGATAGCCTGTTGGTGGTCGGTTGCATCCTGAACCTCGCCGTACAGGCGAAACAACAGACCAATGAACGTCTCGGCATCTTCGCGAGAAACAGCTCCGAGCCCCTTGGGTAGGATGAGCTCCTTCAGACCGAACGGCGACGTCGAATCCAGGCAGTCCTCCAGGTGCCGTCAGGAACCCGCCAAGCTTCCTCCCCAGTCCTTCAAAACAACGCGCATGCTGGGTCTGCCCTGATCCACTCGGGCCCCAGTGCGACAGTGAGCTCCGCCCCGCCGCGGAGGCGAGCGTAGTCTCTATGCGCCCGTCAGATGACGGTAGAACGTCAGCGAGTTTCGGTCCAAGTCGTAAAGGGCGAACTCGCGCGTTCCCCAAGACGTATCGCGAACGCCTGCCGCGCTGCACTCGACCCTGCGTTGCCGGTACTCTTGGACGAGCGCGTCGGGATCAGCGACCAGAAGCCGGAGGCGTATCGTGCTCATCTCATGCTCGAACTGGAACTGTATGTGAAGCTCGACGGCGTCGCGTCGGAACCCCAACATAGTTCGGCGGTTTTGCCTTGTCTCCGAACGCCTAGCTGGCCAGTCTGCAACCGTGAGCGACGTTCAGCCGAGCGATACCTCAGGCCACGCGTCCGCTGAAGGAGCTCGCCACTTCCACCCCACTCATGCACTCCAGCATATGCCCCCCTCGCGACCTCGCTCGGTGGGCTTGGTGACGCGCGGGGTCGTGCAGCGCCCGCTTGCCCCAAAATCTGCACGGATCGTGCAGTGCGGCTCAGATGCCGCCGTCGCTCGGTTCCGGTGGTCGCGCGTCACTCGCATCGGCAGCGTCGAGCACCCCAGCATCGGTCGGTGGGGGAGAGAGCTGCACGACGACGTCTTGTGAATTGACGTGACAGGTGCCCTCCGTCACCGTGATCGGGCTGGAGCGTCCGAGCTCGATGGGAGGCTCGCCCGTCGTTGCGGTGATCTCGTAGCTGCCCGCACGCTCTTCGACTCCGAAGCATAGACAGGGATTGGATTCGACGCACCTCAAGGGCTCGCTGAAGTCTCCGTCAGTGGCCACGACGGAGAGCTCGTCGCACGCCGGCACCTGCCCTGCGAAGGTCACGCGCAAGGAGAACTGGACGGAGGTCGTACAACCGCCACCGGAACCACCATCGCCACCGGCACGACTGCCACCCCCACCACCGCCGCCACCGCCCCCCGCACCGCCGGTATCTCGTGAAGCGGCACCGCTCGACCCTCCCTCGCCCTGGATCGGGCCGTCGCCGTCGGAGCGGGCAGCTCCCCCACACGCCACGAGGGCCACCACCAGGATCAGGAGCAACCGACGCCCTGCCGCCATCCCATTCGAGCCGAGAACAGAACGATGTGCCACGGGCATGAATCTAGCAGGCTTCATGCCCGCCGCGAGCCGCTTGTTCCGGCTGGAAATCGTATTCTCAGCTGGGGCGTGAAGGGCAGCGAGGACGCAGTTTGGCACAAGAGCTCCTTTGCACACGGATAGGCTTCAGGGTTGACGCAACTCCAGTCGCGACCCATTCAACACCACGCCCGACGCTCGTTGCTCACCATCCAGCAACGCCTCGCCGCTCTCGTACAGGCGCGACAAGTCCCAGAGCCGTACGCTGCCGTCATCCCCTCCCGACGCGAGGAATCTGCCGTCGGGCGAGAATCTCACGCTGCGCGCGGCGCCATGGTGATGCACCAGTCTCGCCATCGCCTCTCCCTTGGCGACTCCCCACAGTTGCACCACGCCGTCTTCGCCGGCGCTGGCCAGGAGTTTGCCGTCGGGGCTGAAGTCGAGGCTGAGCGCTCGTCCTTCGTGTGCGGGCAGGCTCGAGCGCTGTTCGAGCGTGTCCAGCGTCCAGAGTGCGATCTTGCCGTCGCCGGCGGCGGTCGCGAGCTGGTTGGAAGCTGCGTGCAGGGCGAGGTCCATGATCCACTCGCCGTGCGCCTGGACGCTGCGCTGGCGCTGGCCCGAGGCCTTCCACACTTCGATCGCTCCGCTGCGGGTGGCGAGCAGGACTCGTCCGCGGTCGGGGTCGAGGACGGCGTCATTCAGGGGCGCGGCAGCCACGAATCGCTGGAGCGCAGTGCCCGACGCCAGGTCCCAGAGCGTCGCCTGGCCTTCGCTGTCGCTCGACAGGAGCTGCGCACCGTCGCGCGAGAACTCCGCCGAGCGAATCTGTCCGCTCGCGGCGCCGAGCACGTGTTCGGGCAGGGCCGTCTCGAGGTTCCAGATCGCGAGCACGCCGGTGGAGGTGCCGAGCGCCAGGCGCTGGCTGGGCGCGTGTACGGCGAGGGCACGGATCTGTCCGTCGCGCACCGGCAGCCGGGTCTTGCAGCGTTCCTCTGCGATCTCCCACAAGCACACGCCTTCGCGCGCGAGGCCGGCGGTGACGAGCACGTCGGGGCTGATGAAGGCCTGGCTGAGCACGTTGGCCTTGTGAGAGAGCTCGCGGGGCAGTCGGGGTGGCGCGTAGCCGAAGGTGCGGAGGCCGGTCTGGGAGAGCGTGACGAGCCGGTCGGGGCCCGCGAAGTTGGCGAGCAACACCGGAGTGCCGTGGCCGCGGACGCGTTCGGCGAACTGGGGGTGGCGCGCGTCGATCAGGCCGAGCATGCGGTCGTCGCTTCCGAATACCAACGAGCTGCCGTCCGGGGACCAGCCGAGGGATTGGATGTTGCCAAGCTCGCGGCGCGCGGGAGCGAGCCTCTTTCCCGTCGTCGCGTTCCAGAGCGAGAGGCTGCGGTCGGAGGCGGCGCTGGCGACCCAGTCGCCACGGCGCGAGAAGGCGAGCGCGGTGATGGTGCCGCGGTGGCCTTCGAAGGGCAGCTGGGCGCCCGTGCCGGGGTCCCACAGCACCAATGCACCAAGTCTTCCGCCGAGCAACACGGCGGGGCCGCTCGGCGCGAAGGCGCGTGCAGTGACGGGTTCGGGCAGTTGCACGCGCGCGAGCGAGCGGGCGCTTTCTGTCTCCCAGAGCTGGACCCAACCGTCCTCGGAGCTGGTCAGGAAGCGCGCACCGTCTTCGCTGAGGGCGAGCGCCGATGGAACAGCGGACTCGGCCCGGAACTGTGCGCGCAGCGCATGGCTCGCGGGATCATATGCCAGAAACCTGCCGTCTTGCAGGACGACGAGCAGGGTGTGCGCATCGGCGGAGAGCGCGAGCCGCGCCGCGGGTTCGGGGGTCTGCCAGTGTGTGACTCCGCTCGCCGGCGACCAGAATTCGACCTCGCGCCCGTGCGCGCAGGCGATTTCGCCCCGTCCGCTCGCGGCGAGCGCGCTGCAGCTGGCGAAGCTGGTGTCCTGCGCCTGTGCCGTGACCGCGTGCAGGTTGGTCTGCGCGACGACGCTGCCGCGCGCATCGGGGCGCTCGCCAGAGGTGAGCGCGCGCGCCGCGTACAGCGCGGCGCCGACCACGTCGCCTTCGGAGCCGGCGTTCAACGCGCGCTCGGTGAACACCTCCGCCAGGCTCTGGCGCGCGCTGCGTTCTTTCTCGAGCGCGTCGCGCTCGGCGAGCAAGGCGCGGTCGCGCGCGGCCAGGATGCGGCGCTCGAGCTCGGTGGCCACCACCAGCAGTGAAACGAGCGCCACCAGGGCCACGATCGCCGCCGCGCGGTGGCGGCGGTAGAAGCGCCGGAAGAGCTCGAGCGCGCTGTAGTCGTAGGCGCGCACCCGCGCTCCCGACATGAATGCGGCCACGTCCGCCGCGAATTCGCGCACCGAGGGGTAGCGCTCGGATTTGTTCACGCGCAGCGCGCGTTCCACCACCGCGCACAGCTCGGAGGGCGCGAGCGGCTCGATCTGCTGCGGCGGCACGTGGCGTCCGGAGGTGACGAGCGCCACGACTTCTTCGGTGCTCTTGCCGAGAAACGGCGGCCGTCCGCACAAGAGCACGTACAGCACGACGCCCAGCGACCAGACGTCGCTGGCCTCGTCGATCTGATCCACCTCGCCGCGCGCTTGCTCGGGGCTCATGTAGAGCGGCGTGCCCACCAGGTCGCCGTGCAGGGTCTCGCCCAGCACCGGGACGCCGCGCGGCTGGCGGGCGCCGGGCATGTCGGGCTGGCCTTGAATTTTTGCGATGCCCCAGTCGAGCACGACGGTCTCGCCGAACTCGCCGATCATCACGTTGTCGGGCTTGATGTCGCGGTGGACGACGCCACGGCTGTGCGCGTAGGCGATGGCGTTGCACAGGCCGGCGAAGTGGGTGAGCAGCGCGAGCCGATCGGCGAGCGTGCGGGCGCGCTCCAGGGCGGCGCTCAGCGTCTCGCCGCGTACCATGCGCATCGTGTAGTAGAGCCGTCCGTCGGCGCGGCGCCCGAGCTCGTACACGGGCACGATGTTCGGGTGCTCGAGCTGTCCGGTGATGCGCGCCTCGGCGAGGAAGCGCGTCATCAGCTCGGAGTCCACGCCGCCTTCGTCTTGCAGCAGCTCCTTGATCGCGACCTCGCGCCCGAGGTGCGCGTCCATCACCAGCAGCACACGGCCAATGCCGCCACGGCCGATCTCGGCGCCACGCTCGCCCTCCGGCGACAGATACGTGTAGCGGCCCGGCGCCTCCGAACCGACCTTCAACAGATCGGCAAACACGCCGCCCGTGCCGGGAGCCATCGGCTGCGGTGCCCCGGACTGCACGAGCGTGGCCAGACCGGGCCCCGCGCGGCCACTGACACGCCGGAATTCGGAGCGAGCCTGGAGCGAGGATTCCAGCTCCCGCTGCGCCGAGACCACCTCGTCGAGCCAGGCGGGGATCTCCACGCGCAGCGGCTCCGCGGCTTCGGCGCGTTCACTGCGCCCCGGCGGTTCGGAGCGAGCCCCCATATCGGAGAAACAACGACGTTGGTGCCGCGTTTATTTAGTGCCGGAGCCCTTGCCGTCGCTGCCCTTGGCGTCCGGACGCGCGGCACCGGGAGTGTCGAAGCGCGGCGCGGGGCGATCCGCCGCGGCGCTCACCGCCTGCTCCAGCACGCCGTCTCCGCGCAGGCAGCCGTAGCAGTCTTCGAGACTCAGGAAGCCGCAGCCGGACTTGGACTGCAAGCGCTTGAGCGAGCTCAGGGAGCGCTCGTCGGCCTGCTCCTTGGCGCGCGGCAACAGCTCTTTGAAGGCGGCGCAGCCCTTGGTTTCGCGGATCTCGAGCGCGAGCTTGGCCGCCGCCGAGCCCTCCGCGCGCACCGCGTCGGTGTCGAGCCACTTGCGCGCAGAGCGCGTGGCGGCCGTCTTCTCCTTGGTCGCGATCCAGACGTCGAACAGCAGATCCACCCCGCGGTCGCGGAGCTTCGTCGCCGCCAGCTCCAGCGCGCGATCGCGCGTGACCGGGTCATCGGCGAGCTTGCGCACGCCGCGCAACAGGTCCAGGTTGTCCTTCAGCTCCGGATCGGCGGTCACCGCGGCATTGAAGGCGTCGAGCGCTTGCTCGTTTTTGAGCGTGTTCAGATAGCCGGTGCCGAGCGCCAGCGATGCGGCACCGGTGCGCTTGGCAGACGGCACCTTCGCCAGCTCACCCATGGCCTCGGGCTGGCCGCGGCTCGCTTGCTTCTCCAGCTCGGGGTTCGAGTGGTGCGGCCAGAGCAGCACCACCACGCCGACCAGCGTGATCGCGAGCGTGCCGAGGATCGCCACCTTGCGTGCGGGGTGCGCGCCCGGTCGCGTCAGCTCGCTGCGCAGGAATGAGAGCCCGCTCTGCGCCCCACGCAAGAGCACTCCTCCGACCTGCTTCGCGCGGGCGCCGAGCTGCAGGCCGCCGCTCGGGGCCGGCGCGGACGGCGCCAGGCTGAACGCGCCCGACGGCGGCCCCAGCCGGCGCAAGCCCTTGACCACCTGCAGCGCATCGCTGGGACGATCGGCGGGCTGCTTTGCCAGCAAGCTCATCGTGTAGCGCGCGATCGGCTCGGGCACATCGGGCGGCAACGGCGGCGGCGCTTCCTGCATGTGCTTGATCAGCACCGCCACCAGCTCCGGCGCCTGAAACGGCGGACGCCCCGCCAGGAGCTCGTACAAGATCACGCCCAGCGCATACAGATCGGCGCGGTGATCGGCGACGTCACCGCGGGCTTGCTCGGGCGACATGTACTCGGGCGTACCAAACACCGCGCCCGTGCGCGTGAGCGGCTCGCTGGTGCTCGGTTGCCCGACGATGCGAGCCAGCCCAAAGTCGAGCACCTTCACGAACTCCGACTTGCCCTCGCGATTGAGCAGCATCACGTTGCCCGGCTTCAGATCGCGATGCACCACGTCGGCCGCGTGCGCAGCGGCCAGCGCTTCGGCGATCTGCCCGCAGATGGCGAGCGCGCGCGGGGGAGGCAGCCGCCCTTCTTCATCGATCAGCTGGCGCAGGCTGCGGCCCTGCACGAACTCCAGCACCAGGTACAGCGAGCCGTCCGGCAGGCGCCCCGAGTCATTGGCGCTGACCACGTGCGGATGCATGATGCGCGCGGAGACCATCGCCTCGCGCTCGAAGCGCTGCGCGGCCTCTTTGTGCAGGGCCATCTCGGCGTTCAGCACCTTGAGCGCCACCGGCTTCTGCAGCTGCACGTGCTGGGCGCGATAGACGGCGCCCATGCCGCCCGCTCCGATCAAATCCGTGACCAGATAGCGGCCGCCCAGCGTCTGGCCGACGAGCGACGACGGGCGCACGCTCGAAGGCGTGTTCGCATCGGCTCCGGGAGAGCTGGCGTCCGGCGCACTGGTCAAGGAGAAGGCCTCTATCGACTCCGGCTCAGCGGAGCCCGCTGCACTGCCCGGTAAGGCGGTGTCGCCGAGGGCGCGGCGAGAGCCGGAAGATACAACCATGAGGCACGCACACGGGCGCTTTCTCACGCCCGGGTCTTCCGTGGAACGGAAAACAGCGGGCAAAGATTAACAACGGCCCACGATCGGGGTGGAACGCACCTGCCGAGCGCCTGGACAAGTGGGAGGCGCCTGCACGAGGATCCCTCACCTCACCCCCGATCCCCCGAGGAGAGATGCGCCCATCCATCCCCGCTTTCCGCCACGCTCGCCTCTGGCTGACCCTCTCCGTCTCGCTCTGGTCCGCCTCCCCCCTCCTCGCCGCCGACCCCAAACCACAACCTACCTCTCCCCCCTCTGCCCCCCGCCCTCCCACGACCTCCACCCCTCCCTCTAGCTCTCCTCAGCTCCCCTCCCCCGCCCAACAACAACGTGCCCGCGACATCTATCGCGAGCTCGTCGAAACCGACACCACCCAATCCGTCGGCGACACCCTGCGCGCCGCCCGACAGCTCGCCGCCCGCCTGCGTTCGGCTGGTATCCCCGCCAAGGACGTGCACGTGTTCCAGACGGCACCCAAGCGCGGCAATCTGGTCGCGCGCTTGAAAGGCTCGGGTCGGCGCAAGCCGCTGCTCTTGCTCGCGCACCTGGACGTGGTCGAGGCCAAGCCGGCAGACTGGAGCACGCCTCCCTTCCAGCTCGTGGAGAAGGACGGCTATTTTTACGCGCGCGGCTCGGGCGACGACAAGTACATGGCCGCGGCCTTCGTCGCGAACCTGATCCGCTATCGGCAAGAACGCTACCAGCCCGAGCGCGACGTGATCCTGGCGCTGACCACCGACGAAGAAATCAGCGACCGCAGCCACTACGGCATCAACTCGTTGATCAGCGAGCACCGCGACCTGATCGACGCCGAGTTCGCGCTGAACGAGGGCGGCGGCGTGGGCGTGAAAGATGGCAAGCCCATCTGGAACAGCCTGCAGCAGACCGAGAAGATCTTTCAGAACTTCTGGCTCAGTGTCACCAACAGCGGTGGCCACAGCTCGCAGCCCCGCAAAGACAACGCCATCTACACGCTGGCGCGCGGCCTGGGGCGCCTCGAGAGCTTCGCTTTTCCGGTGCAGCTCAACCCCACGACCCGGCTCTACTTCGAGCGCATGGCGAAGATCGAGAGCGGCGAGGCGAGCGACATCCAGTCCCTGCTCTCCGCCAAGCCCGACCCGAAGGCGATCGAGCGGCTCTCGGCTAAACCGCCCTACAATGCCCAGCTGCGCACGACCTGTGTGGCGACGCGCCTCGAAGGCGGCCATGCAGACAACGCCCTGCCGCAGCTCGCCAGAGCACTGGTCAACTGCCGCATCCTGCCCACCTCCAGCGCCGACGAGGTGCAGGCCACGCTGGTGCGCGTGCTCGCCGACGACCAGATCAAAGTGACCGCCGACCCGAAGGACGTGGCCGGCTCCCCCTCGCCCGCCCGCCCCGAGCTCAACGCCGCCATCGAGAAGCTCACGGCGGAATTCTGGCCGGGCATTCCGCTCCTGCCGACCATGTCGGCCGGCGCGACCGACGGACGTTTCCTGCGCGAAGCGGGCATTCCCACCTATGGTCACTCGGGCCTGGCGAGCGACATCCTCGACGTGCGCGCGCACGGTAAAGACGAGCGCATCGGCGTGGAAGCCTTCTACCGCGGCCAGGAATACCTGTACCGACTGGTAAAGGCCCTCGCTGGCGGAGCTCCTTAGCCCGAGCGGGAATCGGCGGTGATGCGAAGCGACCGGAATTGGATTAACACTCGATCACGATGTTCGAGCTGCGCCAGCACTGGAGCCTGGACCCTGGCCTGACATTCCTGAACCACGGTTCTTTCGGAGCCTGCCCGCGCGCCGTGCTCGATCACCAGGCGGCCCTGCGGGCCCGGCTCGAGTCCTCGCCCGTGCAGTTCATGCTCGGCGTACCGGCGGAGCTCGAGCGCGCGCGCAAGGTGGTCGCGCCCTTCGTCGGCGTCGAGGCCAGCGACATGGTGTTCGTGCGCAACGCGACCGAAGGGGTCAACGCCGTCGTGCGCTCTCTCGCGTTCGAGCCCGGCGACGAGCTGCTCACCAGCAATCACGCCTATCCTGCCTGCGTCAATGCCATGCGCTTCGTGGCGCAGCAAGCAGGCGCGAGCGTGAAGGTGGTCGAGGTCCCGTTCCCGCTGGAGTCCGGCGAGCAGATCGTGGCGGCGTTTCGTGCCGGCATCACGCCGCGCACGCGCCTGTGCCTGGTCGACCACGTCACCAGCGCCACGGGCCTGGTGTTCCCGATCGCGGCCATCGCCCGGGTGATGCGCGAGCACGGAGTGTCCGTGCTGGTCGACGGCGCACACGCCGCCGGCATGCTCGATCTGGACATCACGAGCCTCGGCGTCGACTACTACGCCACCAACTTTCACAAGTGGGCCTGTGCGCCCAAAGGCGCGGGCATGCTCTGGGTGCGGTCGGACCTGCGCCAGCAGATCCATCCCTCGGTGGTGAGCCACGGCTTCTCCGAGCCCGAGCACAAGCGCTTTCAGGCCATGTTCGACTGGACGGGCACCAGCGACCCCACTGCCTGGATGTGCATTGAAAACTCCATCCAGTTCATCGCCAGCCTGCTGCCCGGCGGCTGGCCGCGAGTGCGTGAGGAGAATCGCCGCCTGGCCCTGCAGGCGCGCGAGATCCTGTGCAAAGCGCTGCGCCAACCCGCGCCAGCGCCCGCGGAGCTGATCGGCTCGATGGCGAGCGTGTTGCTGCCCCCGACGGAAGACGCCCCGGCGAGCGGCCCTGACCCGCTCTACCTCGAGCTCGCGCGCCGCGGCTACGAAGCCGTCGTCACTTACTGGCCAGCGAAGCCCAAGCGCCTGCTGCGCGTCTCCGCCCAGCTGTACAACACCATCGACGAATACGAGCGCCTGGCGCGGACGCTGCTCGAGCTGTTGTAGAGGCGCGAAACGCCCCCTTGGGTGTTGCTGCGCGAGAAGACGAGACAGCACGAGCGTCCCGATCGCGCGAGTGCGCCGCAGCTTGGGAGGTTGATACAGCGCCCGCTACGCGATGGCCCGCGCGGACGCGCAGGGGGCACGGATTCTGCAGAACGATGCTCATGACCTTTCGCAAGCCATTCGCTCTGTGCACGATGCTCATCGCCGGTGCAGTATCGTTTTCGCTCTCCGCGGCAGCGCAACCACGCGACCCGGACCCACCCCGCGCACCCAGCGGCCCCGCACTGCCCGATGTGGCGACCAATTCACCATCCGGCAGATTCGGCGGCAAAAGCCAGATCGCGGTGTCGAGCGACGCCGGGTTCTCGATCGGCAATACGTCGGTCAGTGGCGTCGATGGCTCGACCACTGCCATCGTCCTGAGGCCCGCCGTCGACTACTTCGTCGCGGATTACATCTCGATCGGCGGCTTCCTCGGACTCGACTACGCCTCCACTCCCGGAGGCAGCAGCACCACCTTCAGCATTGGCCCGCGCGTGGGCTATAACATACCGCTTTCGGAGCGCTTCTCGCTCTGGCCCAAGCTGGGCTTTGCCTTCGCCAGCACGAGCCAGCAGCAGGATGACACAGAGCTGGCGACAGGACAGACGGTCGACTCCGATGACGAAACCAACACGAGCCTTCAGCTCAACCTGTTCGCTCCTTTCATGTTTCATCCTGTCGAGCACTTCTTCGTGGGCGTGGGCCCCGCCTTCGATCTCGACCTGACCGGCGACAACAAAGCCACCACGATCGCAGCACGGCTGACGCTCGGCGGCTGGCTGTGAGAGCGCTCAGCCTTCAGTGATCGCCGCCGACCGGTGAATTCTCGTCGGCGGCGACTTGTGCATAGTTGAGCGCGCTGACCAACGCGATGCCGCCCAGCATGTTGCCAAGGCCGACGGGCAGCAAGAAGTGCACGAGGTAGTCCGAGACGGAGGCATCGCCGTTCAGCACCGCGTAGAAGGCCTCCGTGGATCCCGCGATCACGTGCGAGAGCTGTGCGAGTCCGATCAGGTACGTGATCATTACCACGACGAATGCTCGTGCCTGAGCGCCGGCCAGCATCCAGACCATCAAGGCGATCAACCAGCCCGAAAAGATGGCCCGCGAGAAGTGGCTCACGAAGCCACCGGCCAGCGCGTCTTGGCCGATCCGGGCCAGCGCTCGCTCCACCTCCGGGGGGAATATGCCCGTCGCGCGGACAGCGAGGGCGAAAGCGAAGGTGCCGATCAGGTTGGTGCCGAGCACGATCGACCAGAGCCGCAGCACACGAACGAGGGTGGCCCAGGTCTTGTTGTGCAACAGCGGGATCACCGGTGTGAGCGTGTTCTCGGTGAACAGCTGTTGGCGGGCCACGATGACGATCAGGAATCCCACCGAGTAGCCGAGGAACACGATCAGCTTGGCCCAGGGTGCCTCGGGCAGCGCCGCGCGCAGCAGCGCCATGGCCACCATCGAGAAGCCCATGGACAAGCCGGCAGCGAGCCCGGACCAGACGAGAGCCCAGGCGGGTCGATCCAGCTCCTGCTCGCCCTCGAGGCGGATCGTCTCATAGAGCACCTGCGCGCGCGGGTGCTTGCGAGCTTCAACGTCCTGCTGCTCTTGCTCCGATAGCGAAATGGCGTTCTGTGCCTGCATGGTGGGCCGAGCTCCGAGCAAGGATCATGCTAGCCCGCGTAGGGAGCTGACTGATCGACGCCATAGCGCCACGGTGGGCGGACGCGCCTCAATCGTTCCGCCCGGAGGTGCGGATCCGCCACTTGCGCCGGCTGGCGAAGCTCCGACAATGGACGCATGAAAGAGCGAGAACTGACGGGACGGGTGGCGCTCGTGACCGGCGCGGGATCGGGGATCGGGCGAGCCACGGCGCTGCTCTTTGCGCAGCAGGGCGCAGCCGTGGGGCTCCTGGGCAGGACGGAATCGGAGCTGCGCGAGGTGGCCAGGGAGATCGCCAAGCAGGGCGGACGCGCGCACGTGCTGCTCGCAGATGTGGCGGACGCGAAGGCCGTTCAGGGCGCCATCGAGCAACTGGCACGCGAGTTCCAGCGCCTCGACATCGTGTTCGCCAACGCGGGCGTCAACGGCGTCTGGGCGCCGATCGAGGAGCTCAGCCCCGAAGACTGGAAGAAGACGCTGGCCATCAACCTGAGCGGCACGTTCTACACGATCAAGTACGCGGTCCCGCACCTGAAGCGGCAGGGCGGCTCGGTGATCGTGTGCGCCTCCGTGAACGGCACGCGCATGTTCAGCAACACCGGCGCCAGTGCCTACGCCAGCACCAAGGCGGCTCAAGCTGCCCTGGTGAAGATGCTGGCCGTCGAGCTCGGCCCGCAGCGCATCCGCGTCAACGTCATCTGCCCGGGCGCCATCGAGACCGAGATCGACGACAACACCTCTCGCCAGCACCTCGAGAAAATAAAGCGCCCGGTGGAGTTTCCGGAGGGCAGCATTCCCCTGACGGGCCGCACGCCGGGCAAGCCGGAGCAGGTGGCAGAGGTCGTGCTGTTCCTGGCCGGCGATCGCTCGAGCCACGTGAGCGGCACGGAGCTGTGGGTCGACGGCGCGCAATCTCTGCTCCAGGGCTGAAGCGAGGATGCGCCCGGTCGCCTGGTGGCAGCGCGGAGTCGTCTATCAGATCTATCCGTGGTCGTTCGCGGACTCGAACGGCGACGGCATCGGAGACCTGCCGGGTATCGAG
>JAICTU010000508.1 GCA_025936205.1 Polyangiaceae bacterium
CTGGCTCTGCGGGGACACCCCGCACTCCGAGCCTTGTTCTGTTGGGGAGCCTCTATCTGGCTTCCGGTGCGCTCGGCTTGATTTACGAGGTCGCGTTCTCCAAGTACCTGGGGCTGAGCTTTGGAGCGACGGCGGCTGCTTCCAGCGCCGTTTTGGTGGCGTTCATGGGGGGCCTGGCTCTCGGCGCCCATCTGACCGGGCGCTTCGAGCAGCGCGTTGCCAGGCCGTTGCTCTGGTACGGTTGCGTGGAGCTCGCGATCGGGCTCTTCTGCCTGGCCGCGCCCGCTCTGTTCGGGCGCATGACTCCGCTCTACGTCCAGCTCGCTGCACACACGCACTCCCTCGCCGTACTCAGCGCCGTGCGCGGCGGGATCGCGATCGCGATCGTGGCGGTGCCCGCCGTGGGCATGGGCAGCACCCTCCCGCTCCTGGCGCGCTTCCTTCACGGCTCCGTACAGGGTGAGAGCCCTGCACGCGCCAATCAGAAGCTCGCGACGCTGTACGGCGTCAACACGCTCGGTGGGGCGTTGGGTTCGCTGGTTTCGGCCTACCTGATCCTGCCGAATCTGGGCCTGTCCCTCACGCTGCGCAGCTGCGCCCTGGTCAGCCTGTGCATCGGGCTGCTGGCGATCCTGCTCGGGCGCTCGGCGCCGCAGGCGTCGTCCGAGGTACAATCCGAGATACAATCCGAGCTAGCGGCGGAGCCGCTGGTCGCCCCCCTCTCGCCGCGCAAGGCCTGCGTCCTCGCGGCGCTCTCCGGGCTCCTGGTGTTCTCCTGCGAGGTGATCGCCACCCACCTGCTCGCGCTCGTGATCGGCACGAGCGTGTACGCCTTCGGTCTGATGCTGGCGATCTTCCTGATCTGCCTGTCGCTCGGCACGCCGCTCGCGCGCTGGCTGGAACGGCGGCTGGCAGCTCGGGCCCTGCCGATCAGTCTGGGGCTCACCGCGCTCGCGCTGCTCGGATCTTTGCCCATTTGGGATCAGCTCCCCCGGCTGTTCGTCGCGCTCGGGCCCGTGGTGCGCAGCTGGCACGGTCGGGAGCTCGTGCGCGGTCTGGCGGCATTCGGCGCGCTGGCAGTGCCCGTGACCTTCATGGGCACGACCTTTCCGCTGGTGTTGCGCGCGGCGCGCGGCACACACATCGTCAAAGACATCGGCCGCATCACTTCCTTCAACACCATCGGCTCCATCGTTGGCTCGTTGCTGGCCGGCTTCGTCATCCTCGAGCGGCTCGGCTCCCATCGCAGTCTGATCTTCGTCGCGCTCGGTTACCTCGCGGGCGCCGTCTACGCTGAGCACCGGCGCGCCCTGCGTCTACTGCCCAGCCGTCTACTGCCCAGCCATGTGCTCGCTGGCGCAGGGCTCTTGCTCGCGTTGCTCTTGCCGCCCTGGAACCTGCAGCGCCTGACCAATGGCGCGAACGTTTATTTCGACAGCGGTGTCGTCGAGAATGGCGTCCTGGAGAGCATCCATGAGGACGTCCACGGCGGCGTCACGACCGTTGTCCGAGATCCGCAGACCAACGAGCGGACCCTGCTCACCAATGGCAAATTTCAGGGCAACGACAGCCAGGAGGTGACGCAGAACAAGGGCTTCGCTTACCTGCCCAGCTTTTTTGCGCGGGAGACCGCGCGCGCCCTGGTGATCGGCATGGGAACGGCCGTGACCGCCGGCGCGCTGGCAGAGTTTCCGTACCAGCAGATCGACATCGCGGAGCTGGCCCCTGCCATCATCGACGCAGCGCGCACCACCTTCGCTGGAGTCAACGGTCACGTCCTGGAAGACCCGCGCAGCCATGTGCTCGAAGAAGACGGCCGCAACGCCCTGCTCGTCAACGATACGAGCTACGACGTCATCACGGTCGAGGTATCGAGCATCTGGTTCGCGGGAGCGGCCAACCTCTACAATCGGGAGTTCTACGATACGGCGCAGACCCGGCTCAGCCCCGGCGGGGTACTGCAGCAGTGGATCGCCTTCCACCATACCAACCGCCAGATCGTCACCACCATCCTCGGTACCATCCGCCAGAGCTTTCCGCACGTGGCGCTGTTCGTGGATGGTCATCAAGGGCACATTCTCGCCAGCCTCGAGCCGCTCCAGGCCAAGCTCTCGCGCGTGGAAGGCTTCGCCGATCAGCGCGGTCTCGACCCCGATCAGCTGCTCAGCTTCGTGCGCGGCGCCGTGCTCGACACCAACGCGATCGACGACTTCGTGCGCGACACCGCTCTGTTTCAAGACATGGGGTCGCAGCACTTCCTCTCGACGGATGACAACCTGGCGCTCGAGTATGCGACGCCGAAGGGCAATATCCCCGCCGCCGATCACATCCCCACCACGCTCGGCTATCTCTATGAGTACAAGCCCGCGGGGATCGTGCGCACCCACGTGAGCCTGTAAGCCGTCAGCCCTTGACCGCGCCTGAGCTGAGCCCGCTGACAAATTCCTTCTGCAGGGCAAAGAACAGGATCGCCGGGGGAATGATGGCCAGCAGCGTGCCGGCGAGGAATACCCCGTATTCCGCCTGGTAAATGCCGATGTACGTGCGCACCACGATCGGGGCCGTCAGGTTGTTCTGGCTCTGCAGGAAGATGTTCGGCGCGAAGAATGCGTTCCACTGCGCGAGGAACACGAACATGCAGAACGCGGCGCTCATCGGCTTGACCAGCGGCATCACCAGCCGGAAGTAGATGCCAAACTCACTGCAGCCATCCATGCGCCCGGCGTCGATGATCTCGTTCGGCACCGACATGGTCGCCTGGCGGAACAGGAAGATGCCGTAAGCGCTGACGGCGCCGGTGAGCAGCAGCCCGGGGACGGAGTCGATCAGGCCGAAGTCGACGAACATCTTGTAAACGGGCGCCAGCAGGAGCACGCCCGGGATCATGGTGGAGCCGATCATGAAGGCCATCAGCGCGCGCTTGCCGCGAAAGTCGTACTTGGAGAGCGCGTAGCCGGAGAGCGACGAGAAGAACAGCTGCAGCACTGTGCTCACGGTCGTGTACAGGGTGGAGTTGAGCAGGTACTGCCAGAAATAGACCATGCCCTTGACGCTCATCTCGCCGGCGAACAGCCGGCGGAAGTTCTTCAGGTTCATGGTCTCGCTGGACCATTTGTCGAGCGGCGGAAAGAACGTGTACTCGTTCATGACGCTGCGGTCCTTGAATGCCGCTGCCACGAGCCACACGAAGGGCGAGAGCACGGCGATGCAAGCCAGCGTCAGGAGCAGGCCGCGCAGGTAGCTCCAGGCGAGCTTGGGTTGCTTCGGTGAACGCAGGTAGAGCAGCGGGAAAATCCCGAACAAGACCAGCAGCGTGATCTGCAGCGCGTTCATCTCACTCGTTCTCTGCCACCCGGGCCACGCGAAACTGCAGGAAGCTGAAGACCATGATCATGATCGCCACGATCCAGCCGACGGCGGAGCCCAGCCCGAGGTCGCCGGAGCGGTAGGCGACCTCGTTCAAGTAGGTGATCACGGTCAGCCCGGAGTCGTCCGGTCCAAAGCCGTTGGTGCTATTGAGCAGCGCCAGCGGCAGCTCGAACAAGTTGAAGGAGCCGACGGTGCTCAGGATCACCACGAAGATCAGCACGTGCCGGATCGACGGCAAGGTCACGTTCCAGAACACTTGCCAGGCATTGGCGCCATCGATCCGCGCCGCTTGCTCCAGCTCTTTGTCCACGCTCTGCAGCGCGGCGAGGAAGTAGACCATGTTGAAGCCGACATAGAGCCAGAGCGACACCAGCACGAGCGCGGGCATGACCAGGGTCGGGTCGTCGACCCAGCGCTGCTCCAGCCCCCACCCCACCAGCGCGTGCAGCGTGCGGTTGAGCAGCCCGTAACGCGGCGTGAGCAACACGCCGAACATCACGCCCACGAAGATCGGACCGACCAAGTTCGGAGAGAACAGGATCAGCCGAAAGAATCCCTTGAGCCGCCTCTCCAGCTTGCTCGTGCCGGAATTGAGCAAGATCGCCAGGGCGAGCGCCAGCGGCAGCTGCAGGAAGATGCTGCACAGCGTATAGGTGACGGTGTTGCCGAGCGCGCTGTGAAAGCGCGCGTCATGGAACAAGAAGAGGAAGTTGTCGAAGCCGACGAACACCTTCGCGCGGGGCCCGTTCGTCTGGTAAAACGCGAGCGCCACGGCCCGCAGAAACGGATAGACGAAAAAGACCGATGTGAGCAGCAGGTACGGGACGAGGAAAGCGTACGGCGCCTTGCCCTTGAAGTAGCGGCGCGGCGGTGCCGCCGGGCGGCGTCGCTTCTCCGCGACGACGGCTTCGGCGGGAGACTCGAGATCGACTACGCCCTGCATCGCACCCAGTCCTTCTGCATCACGGCTCCGCCTCGTTGCTGGCCACGCTCTGCAGCAGCGCGTAGCGATCCGACCAGACCTTCAGGTACGCGGCGGCGCGCTGCAACTCTTCCGCCACCTTCTCGCGCAGGCCCTGTTCCCCGTGCTCCTCGTAGTAGAGGCCCGCGCGCGTCACCGCCTGGTCGAGCTTGCTCATGCCAGATTTGTACACGGGCGAGGCGAAGATGGGCGGCACGTCGGGCGCCAGCTTCGCGTACTCCGCTCCGAGCTTCTGCCCGGACCAGTACTCGTTGGGGGTCTGGAACTCCGGCAGCCCCCAGGCTTCCTTCAGCGGCGTGATGATGTTGCTGGTGAGGAAGCGCTGCCCGAGATCCGGGGGGTTGTAGTAGAGAAACTTGGCGAGCTCCCAGGCCAGCTCGGGGTTCTTGCTGGTCTTGCTCAGCGTGAGACCCGTCATGCCCCAGGTCGATGTGCGACGTCCCCCGCGCTCCCACGCAGGCAGCGGCATCAGCGCCATCTTGCCGCTCATCATCGGCGCGTCCCCCTGCAGCTGATAGGTGCGCCAGTCGGGCGCCAGCAGGAACAGAAACATCCCGTCACGCAGTGCCTGTACGAAGGCTTGCCCATTGGCCTGGGCGTTCGCCGGGTCGTACGCGATGCGCTGCGGGCCGCGCGTCTGCCGCAGGTACCAGATCACCGTCTCCACGCCGAGCGGGCAGTTGAAGGCGGCTTCGCCTCGCGCATCGAACAGGTCGATGCCGCGCTGGCGCAGCAACGTCTGCAAGCCCCACTGCCCGTTCCGCGGCAGCTCCAGCGCGAAGCGGTCGATGTTGCCGTCGCCGTCGAGGTCGCGGGTCACCTGCTGCCCCATGGCCACGAAGTCAGCCCAGGTTTCGAGCTTGCTGACGTCGATGCCCAGCTGCTCGACCAGATCACGACGATAGGCGAGCATCACGGGATGCACGTCGTGGGGCAGCGCGTAGACGTGGCCGCGCGAGGTCCAGGGGGCGAAGCGCGACTCCACCACGCGGTGGTCGAGGCCCTCGCGCTGAACGCGCTCGGTCAGGTCGGCAAAACCGATGTCCCGTTCCGGGCCGCGTGTGAAGAACCCCAGCGTGCCCTCGGAAATCTCCGTCAGGTCCGGCACGTCGGTGTTGGCCACGATGGCGCTCTGCAGGCGTGCCTCCAGCGACTGGTTGTCGATGCGCTGCAGATTGACCTTGACGTGGTGCTCCTGCTCGAACTTCGGCAGCACATCCGTGTAGGCAGCGAAGTGTTGTGCGGAGAAGACCGCCATCACCAGCTCCGCGGGGCGCCCGCTGCGGTGCGTGAGGGCGAAGGTGAGCGACGACAGAATCGCAGTCAGCAACAGCACAAACGGCGCTTTGCCGTAGGGGAATCTGTCGAGCATGAGCCTCCCGGCGCACGAAAGGGGGCGGTCATCGCCCCGAGCCCTGTGAGTGCATCCTAACCGCTTGCTCCGTGCGGGCCAATCGCCAATCTCCCGCGAATGCGCGGTCTGACCCGAGCGGAAGCGCCGAGGCTAGATATTTCCTGGCCGCCGCCTGCCGCGGCGGGTCGAGCCACTCCGCCTCGGCACCGTGCGCCGTCGTCTCACCCGCGAGCCTTGCCTGCTCGGACAGGTCCACTATCATCTTCGTCGGAATGGCCGAAGTCATCCTGAAGCACGTCGACAAAGTGTACGAGGGCAACGTCAAAGTCGTCGACGACCTGAATCTCCACATCCAGGATGGCGAGTTCATCGTGCTCGTCGGCCCTTCCGGCTGCGGCAAGTCCACCACCCTGCGCATGATCGCGGGTCTCGAAGACATCAGCGGCGGCACCATCCAGATCGGCGATCGCATCGTGAACGATGTCTCGCCCAAGGATCGCGACATCGCGATGGTGTTCCAGAGCTACGCGCTCTACCCGCACATGACGGTCTTCGAGAACATGGGCTTCGCGCTCAAGCTGCGCAAACTGTCCAAG
>JAICTU010000529.1 GCA_025936205.1 Polyangiaceae bacterium
GCCGCCGGTGAGGTCGGACACGGCGAGAATCCACGGCCAGTGATCGCCAGTGATGACCGCCTTTCCGTCGCCCGTCGAGGTGTGGAAGCCGACGCAGCGTGCCTGCCCGACGGGAGCGCCGTACTCCTCCTTCTTGAGCCGGCCATTGTCGCCCAGCATCTGCTCCTTCACGTCGCCCGGACGCAGCGCGGTCACGACCGCCTCTTCTCCGACGCCGAAGGCCATCAGGCGCGTGGTGTTGAGCCCTGGCTGCTCGTTGGTGGCGGCCCAGTACACCATGTTGCCGCCCGCCTGCACGGGAGCGATGCGGAACTTCACTGCGCTCTGGCTCGGCGCCGCCGTGCCGGTCGTGCTCTTGACCGTGACGGTGATGTCCTCTTCGAACACGTTGCGGCTCATGCCCTTCCACACATCGGGCGGGATCAGCCATGGGTTCTTGGTGGTGTAGACCACCAGGTCGTTGGCTTCGCGATCGGCGTGCAGCGTGATCTGATGCAGGCTTCCCCCACCCGTGAAGCGCACCCGTGGGCGCAACATGTTGGCGGGGATCAGCATGCCGTCGGCCGGCTCGATCACGCAGGGCGCGGTGCCGCTGGCGTTTTGTTTGAAGACGTTCTGCACGTCATTACCGAGCCCGTCTTCGAAGATCGGATCCTTGGGGAAGTCGCTGCACTCCTTCTCGCACTCGGGCTTGCCGGTGAAGTTGGGCTCCACCCCCGGGGGCAGCGCGAGATTCGTGCCGAAGTCGGGCCCTTCGCCGCCGGGCAGCATGCTGCCGCCCGAAAGATCCACATCGCGCGCGTCACCGCTGCCGTTGGCCACGGGGCGCTCGCCCACCGTGGCGCCCCCGCCCTTGCCTCCGCCCGCGGAGCAGCCCTCCAGCACGGCCAATGGCAGCACGGCCAATGGCAGCACGGCCGCGGGTAGCAGAGCCAAGGACAGCGCGATGGACAGCGAGGGGCGAAACGAGGATCGATTCATGGGGAGCTCCTCGGGCTATCCTGCCCGCGAGGTTGCTCCAACCATAACCCCTTCGCTGCCGCGACACCAGACAACCCCCCGGCGCGGCAGCGCTGCTCAGCCGGCTGCGATCCACGACGATCGCGCGGTTTTCGTCCTCTATTCTGCTGCGTCCCGAAGGCCGCACTCGCAGATCGCAGTCCCGTTCTTCCCCGTCGGCGCACGGGGATTGTCCACTCTCAGTACGGGAGCGTACGGAGCACGCTCGCCGTGTGCGCCTGAGCGAGCGCGCACGGAGCTGTTCCGTATGCATGCTCGAGTGCCCGCACGCACATCGATGCAACATATGATGCAACACCAGTCTCTGGCTGCGCAGCGCTCCCCCGCAGCTCGCCGCAGACAGTTGCACTCGCCGGGGATGGCTCCTGGCGCGTGTTGCCGCGCTGCTAGAGCAAATCCGTGGCGTGCCCATCCGGGACGTCTGCGGGCACTCCGAACTCGGATGCTCGAGACACCTCGACCGCTTGGGCTGGATTGTTCTGCCTGAGGCTTCGAGCGAACGCACGGCACTCACAAAAATGGTGGCTGGTTCGTGTAGATAACTTTACGCCAGCAGCGGTGGGCGCGGCATGACTCGCCGCGTGAGCGGGTCACGTGCTGCTTGCGGGGTAATGGTATTTTATTACCAGCACTGGTGATCGACGAGCCCGTCAGCACTCATTACCAGAGTCTGTCCGACGGCAAATCGCCTTATTTTTTGGCCATCTGCGCGGATTTGCAGAACTCGTTCGAGGAAGCTGTGATCGCCTGGGGTGCCCGAGCAAGAGAGCTACCTCGAACTGATAGCCGGTCCTCCTGCTTCGAGAAGGACACGTTGCGCGCGACCTCTTACGCAATGAGCCGTCTCAGCCGGAGTGCGCAAAGCAGCGCCAACGTTGCGGCGTTTCGGGTTATCGTCGGCGCCGCGACGGCCACTTCGGCAACACTCTCTAACAGCCTTGCGGGCAATGCCCGAGGCGTGAGCGGGACCCAACACGTGAAGTCAACACCAGCTCCACACGACCGGTCGTTTCACTTCCCCCGCGGCGCATGCCTGCTGCGGAACAGACCTGCAGCAACGTCCCGAGCTTCGGAGGTCATCAGATGACGGACACGGCACGTAGTGATTTGGCTCGGAATGAGCTCACTTCGAAAGCAAGCATGAGTGCTTCTCCGCACGCCGCCAGCGTTACGGGAGCACCCCGTGCGGGTAACTTCGGCAGCACGCAGATCGGGAGCGATGGACTCGAGGCGCGCCGTCTGCTGAGCGAGAGCCGCAGCGCGGGGGAGCCGGAGAGTGGAATCCACCCGGCAATGAATCCTGCCGCAATGAACGCTGCTTCGGTAACGGAGGACGGTCCTGCGCCGGCATCCGGGCACTCGGGCCTGGACCTCGTGCTGTCGAGCGTGATCGAGAGCCAGGTTCCTCCGGGCTGGAGCTCGCCGGTGGAGGAGCTCGGCTGTCACGAGCTGACCGTGATCGTGCGCGGCAGCCAGGCCACCACGCGTGAAGACGGCGAGTCCAGCTCCGGTCCCGTGGAGGCGCTGCTGCTGCGCGCCGGCACGCGGCGTGAAGAGCGCAACGCGGGTGAAGTCGATCTGCACCGGCTGCGCATCACCTTCCACTGGCGCAACGCGCCCGCGGAGCTGCCGGAGATGGTGCAAGACACCTGCGGGCGTTTGCACGAGATCGCCTCCTGGCTGGTCGCCGAGCGCGATGCGCAGTTTCCGAACGTGAGCGACTACCGCCACGGCTTGCTGCGCGCGCTGGTCGGCGAGTACCTGCGGCTCAGCGTGGTCGCGGCCAGCCGCATCGAGGAGAAAACGCGCACGTACATGCTGCGCCACCTGGGCGAGCCGATCACGCTGGAAGACCTGGCCAGCAACATCGGCATGAGCCGCTACTACTTCTGTCGCGTGTACAAGGAAGTGGCGGGTCACACGCCGATGGAGCACCTGCGCGCGCTGCGGCTCGAGCGCGCCAAGGATCTGATCCGTTCGACGGCGTTGCCGTTGAAGGCGATCGCACCGGAGGTGGGCTTCGGCAGCGCTCAGCACCTGTGCCGCTTGTTGCATGATCGCTTTGGCGTCGGCGTGCGCGAGCTGCGCGGGGCCGGCACGCTGGAGTCGCGCGGCGTCGCTTCCGAGCGCAGCCGCGAGCCCAACCCCGAAGACGTGTCGTGAACGGATCCGGGTTCGAGGTGTCCGGGTAAGGGCACAGCGCCGGGTGCGTCCCCGAGCGCGCGCCCGGCCGCCGAGCTGACGGCTGCGTGCCGTCGGGCGCTCCGGGGGGCAGACCCGGGAGATTTTGCCGGCGCGGCGGGCGCATAACTGATATGGGGCCGCCGTGACCGATCGCGCGCCCAACACGCCCGTTTCTGCGGCGACTCCCCGCGCTCCGCTGGACCTCCAGGGCCGACTTTCTCATCTCCGGCAACTCGAGTCCGAGAGCATCCACATCATCCGTGAGGTGGCTGCCGAGTTCGAGAACCCGGTGATGATGTACTCCATCGGCAAGGACTCCTCGGTGATGGCGCGGCTCGCGCTCAAGGCGTTCCACCCCGCCAAGCCGCCCTTCCCGTTCCTGCACATCGACACCACCTGGAAGTTCCGGGAGATGATCGCGTTTCGCGACTGGTTCGCGAAGGAGAATGGCCTGGAGCTGATCGTGCACACGAATCAGGAAGGGCTGCGCGAGAACATCAATCCCTTCGATCATGGCAGCCAGAAGTACACGCACATCATGAAGACGCAGGCGCTGTTGCAAGCGCTGTCCAAGGGCGGCTTCGATGCGGCGTTCGGTGGAGCGCGCCGCGACGAGGAGCGCTCGCGCGCCAAGGAGCGCATCTACTCCTTCCGCGACCGGTACGGGCAGTGGGATCCCAAGAACCAGCGCCCCGAGCTCTGGAATCTGTACAACGGCAAGCTGCAGAAGCACGAGAACATCCGCGTGTTCCCGCTCTCCAACTGGACCGAGCTCGACGTGTGGCTGTACATCCACCTGGAGAACATCCCGATCGTGCCGCTCTACTTCGCCAAGGAGCGGCCCGTCGTGAAGCGGGACGGCGCCTGGATCATGGTGGATGACAACCGCATCCCGCTCGAGCCCGGCGAGAAGCCGCTGCTGAAGAGCGTGCGCTTCCGCACGCTCGGCTGCTACCCGCTCACCGGCGCCGATCCGTCGACGGCCACGACCCTGCCCGAGATCATCGGGGAGATGCTGGCGACCCGGCACTCGGAGCGCTCGGGTCGTTTGATCGATCACGACGAGGATGCCTCGATGGAAGCCAAGAAACGCGAGGGCTACTTTTGATGGCGTCGCAAGTGATGAGCGTGGCAGAGGTGGAGGCGCAGCTGCGCCGCCATCAGGAAAAAGAGCTACTGCGGCTGGTGGTCGTGGGCTCCGTGGACGACGGCAAGTCGACGCTGATCGGCCGCCTGTTGCACGATACCAACGGCGTCTACGACGACCAGCTCTCGGCGGTGAAGCGCGCCTCGACGCAGGCGGGCATGGAGATCGACTTCTCCCTGTTCACGGACGGGCTCAAGGCGGAGCGCGAGCAGGGCATCACCATCGACGTGGCGTACCGCTACGTCTCCACCGAGCGCCGCAAGTTCATCATCGCCGACACGCCGGGGCACATCCAGTACACGCGCAACATGGCCACGGGCGCCTCGACGGCGAACGTGGGCCTGATCTTGATCGACGCGCGGCTCGGTGTGCTGCAGCAGTCGCGGCGGCATGCCTACATCGCCTCGCTGCTGGGCATCCCGCACCTGGCGGTGGCGGTGAACAAGATGGACCTGGTCGACTGGAGCCAGGACGTGTTCCAGCGCATCTGCGATGAGTTCCGCAGATTCGCCACACAGCTCGACTTCAAGGACGTGACCTTCGTGCCGGTGAGCGCGCTGAAGGGCGACAACATCGTCGAACGCAGCGAGCGAGCCCCCTGGTACACGGGCCCCAGCATCCTGGGCCACCTGGAGACCGTGCCGATCGCGGCGGACCGGAACCTGCAGGATTTCCGTTATCCCGTGCAGTACGTGATCCGCCCGCACTTGAACTACCGCGGCTTCGCGGCAGAGATCGCCTCGGGCCGCGTCAGCAAGGGCGACCCGATCCTGGTGCTACCGTCGCGGCAGCGTTCGCGCGTCGCCAGCATCGATACCTACGAAGGCAGCGTCGAGAGCGCGGCAGCGCCGCTCAGCGTCACGCTGACGCTCACCGACGAGGTGGACGTCAGCCGCGGCGACATGCTGGTTCATCCGGACTCGGTGCCCAACGTCAACAACCGCTTCGAGGCGACGCTGGTCTGGATGCACCAGAAGCCGCTCGACCCGCAGAAGTCCTACCTGCTCAAGCAGACCACGCAGCTGCAGCGCGTGGAGATCGAGCAGATCGTCAGCCGCACCAACCTCGACACCCTGCAGCCCGAGCCGTGCGAGACGCTGGAGCTGAACGACATCGGCACCGTGCGCGTGCGCGCGAACCGGCCGTTGTTCTTCGATGCCTACCGCAAGAACCGGCGCACGGGTGCCTTCATCCTGATCGACTCGCTCGGCAACGGCACCGTCGCCGCGGGCGTGATCCTCGCGCCCAGCACGGGCGCGGCGCGCAGCCAGGGCGAGCCGGGGCAGCACAGCATGGTCAGCCCGCGCGAGCGCCAGGAGCGGCTCGGGCAGCGCGGAACGGTGGTGCTGCTCAGTGGTCTGCCCGGAGCGGGCAAGACCGAGGTCGCGTATGCGGCCGAGCGGCTGCTCTATGACCGTGGCCACGTCGCGCTGGTCGTGGATGCCGCGGACCGCCCTGCCGGCAGCGCGGCGCCTGCCGAATCTGCACAGCCGTCGGAGTCCGCCCTGGAGCTCTGCCGGCGCGCGGCCGATGCGGGCCTGGTCGTATTGCTCGCCTACGCGGCGCCGAGCGCAGTGGGTCGCACACTGGGGCAAAGGGCGCTCGGCAGCGAGCGCTGGCTGGAGATCAGCGTGAGCGCGCCGCTCGAGCGGCGCCGCGCGGCAGCCGGCGA
>JAICTU010000802.1 GCA_025936205.1 Polyangiaceae bacterium
ATCTCTTCGGTGATGCCGTGCTCGACCTGCAGGCGCGGATTCATCTCCAGGAAGAAGTAGTCGGCACCCTGCACCAGGAACTCCACCGTGCCCGCGCCCACGTAGCCCGCCGTGCGCGCCAGGCTGGCCGCGCTCTCCTTCAACGCGCGGATCATCAGCGGCGGCAAGCCCGAGGGCGGCGCCTCTTCGAGCACCTTCTGATGGCGCCGTTGCACCGAGCAATCGCGACAACCGAGCGCGATCACCGTGCCGTGCTGGTCCGCGACGATCTGCACCTCGATGTGCCGGCCGCCCTGGACCATCTTCTCCATGAAGCAGCGATCGTCGCCGAACGCGCCGCGCGCCTCGGCGGACGCCGAGCGAAACAGCTCAGCCAGCTCCTCTTCGCGGCGCACCACGCGGATGCCGCGCCCGCCGCCTCCCGCCGAGGCCTTGATCAACAGCGGATAGCCGATGGCGCGACCATGGACGCGCGCTTCTTCCTCGTTCGCGACCACGCCCTTGCTCCAGGGGCTGACCGGCACGTCCGCGCGCTCTGCCAGGTGCTTGGAGCTGATCTTGTCGCCCAGCTCCTGCATCACGTCCGGCGGGGGGCCGAGGAAGCGCATGCCCGCGTCGAGCACGCGCCGTACGAACGCCGGATTCTCGGACACGAAGCCCCAGCCGGGCCACACCGCGTCCGCGCCCGCGCGCGTCAGCACCGAGATCAAGAGATCATGGTTGAGGTAAGCGCTGACCGCGGTGGCGCCGGCCTGAGTCGGCAGCCGCAGCGCGACGTCGGCGTGGCGCACGAACGGCGCCGTGCGATCGACGTCCGTATACAGCGCGATCACTTGAATCCCGCTCGACTCCAGCGCGCCGAGAGACTTGACCGCTCGAATGCAGCGCATGGCTGCTTCTCCACGGTTGGCGATGGCGAGGCGGCGAATAGGCTTGAATTCGATCAAACGAGACTCCGTGACGAAGCGCGCGACGTCACACACGACGACGTCTCGCGCTTCTACATTTCGATCCGCGCCCATTCCACTGCCAATGCCGTCACAGTCGGCATTTCGTCCGCTCGCGCGCGGCTTTTTTTTGCGCGCTGCGGCACGCGCTGCGCCGGGCGTTACGGCCGCGAACGCCGAAGACGCGGCAACCTCGAGCAGCGTGGAGCGCTCGCAACAGCGGATCGCCGCGGCCGCGGCTTGCCGGCCAGTCAGCCGCCAGCGGGGATCGCGCCTATCTGTTTCGCTAGCGCGCGGCGCTCAGCTGCCGCGGAACAGCGTCCGGCGATAGTGCGCCAGCTCCGCGATCGAGTTGCGGATGTCGACCAGCGCGTCGTGCTCGCCCGCCGTGGGCTTCACGTACACCGCGGACTGCCCATACCAGGTGCGCGCCAGTACCTTCACCGAGCTCACGTCCAGCAGTCGGTACGTCAGATAAGCAGCCAGGCCCGGCATGTAGCGATCGACGAACCTGCGATCTTGCCAGATGCTGTTGCCGCAGAGCACCGCGCCGTAGGGGCACCAGCCGGTCACGATCTCGAGCAGCTGCTGCTCCGCGCGGCGCGTGTCCGTCAGCGACTGGCGCAAGCGCGCGAGCAGGCCCGTCTTCTCGTGCATGTCGCGCACGAACGGGCTCATCTTCGCCAGCTCCGCCTCGGGCTGCCAGATATCGCAGCAGAACTCCTCCAGCGGGCGCAGCTCCGCGTCCGTGATGATCAGCGCCGCCTGCAAGATCACGTGTGACTCCACCTCCAGCCCGGTCATTTCCAGGTCGAGCCAGACCAGGTTCTGAGCATGCTGCGTCCGGTGGGGCGCCGCGTCGTTGGGACGTGCCATCGTCACGCAGCCTAGTGTTGCGTCTCGGAAGTAACAATCGCGGAAAACGGCCTCGTGTTAAGATGGAGGCAAGATGCCGCTCGAAACACGTCGTGCCGAGCCCGATGAGCTCGAAGCGCTAGCTCCGATCGTGGGCTGGGCCTTCGGCGGCGGCATCAGCCGTGCGCTCGACTGGTTGCGCGCTGCGGGCGCGTCGCACGTGCGCGTGGCGAGGCTCGAGCGCCGGGTGATCGGCGGCCTGGTCGAGATCCCGATGGGGCAGTGGTTCGGCGCGCAGAGCGTGCCCACGCTCGGCCTGGCGGGGGTGGCGATCGCGCCCGAAGCTCGGGGCCAGGGCCTCGCGCTCGGGCTGCTGCGCGATACGTTGCGCGCTGCGCGCCAGCAGGGCGTGCCGCTGTCCA
>JAICTU010000823.1 GCA_025936205.1 Polyangiaceae bacterium
AGCTGCCTGCCGTGGCGGATCCGGAAGTGGCCGTCGCGCTGGAGCTGCTCTACCATGTCGTGCCCGCCGCGATCATGATCTACCCGCCGCTGTTCGTGCTGGCGGAGCTGCTCATGTTCGATGCAGCGCTGACCCACGGCCTGTCGCCGTTCAGCGCCAAGAACTTCGTGGACTGCGGCATGATCCAGGGCCAGTTCCTGGGTGACTTCGACCGCGCCTACCGGCTGGGCCAGGCGGCGTTCCGCGTGCTGGAGCGCTACGGAACCCGCGCGCTCGCGAGCCCCGTGCATTTCGTGTTTGCGGCCTTCGTGTCGAGCTGGCGAGCGCCGCACGCGGAGGCGCTGGCGTCGTGCCGGCTCGGCATGAAGCTGGCGGCGGAAACCGGCAATCTGCTGTACCTCGGCTACTTCAACGTACTGCACCCGCGCCTGCTGCTGCTCATGGGGCGGCCGTTGGCGGAGTGCCAGGCCGAGGGTCAGACGGCGCTGTCGTTCGTCGATCGCACGCGGGGTAGCATGCAGTTGCTCGGCGTTCGGCTCTGCACGCGCGCGCTGACCCGGCTCTCCGATCCCACGCTGAGCAAGCAGGCCTCGGAGCTGGCCGACGCCGCGCTGGAGGAGGAGATCTGCGCCAGCGGCAACCAGCAATGGGTCTATCAGTACGGGCAAGTGCAGATGTTCGCGAGCGTGCTGCTCGGAGACTGGCCGCGCGCCGAGTACTGGTCGGCCTTCACGCGCGAGAGCCTGATCTCGGCCACGACCAACCAGACCGTGCCCGAGTACCACCTGCTCGAGTGCTTGCTCGATGCCCACGCGCGCTGGCCGCGCGCCAGCGAGAGCGAGCGCCTCGCGTTGCTGGCGGATTGCCAGGCACGCGCCGCTCAGCTCCGGGGCTGGGCCCAGGGCTGCCCGGAGAATCACGCCCAGCTCTGCGCGCTGGCCGAAGCCGCCCTGGGCATCCTCAGCGAGGAAGCCATGGATCGAGTGCTGGCGCACTACGAGCAGGCCGCGCTCGAGGGTGGCCTGATTTACCTGTGCGCACTCGCGCGGGAGCTGCAGAGCGCTTACCTGCGCGACAAGGGCTTCGCGCCGCTCGCCGATGCCCCGCTCGAGCGCGCCTACGAGCTGTACGCGCACTGGGGGGCGGGCGCCAAGCTGGCGCGGCTCGAGGCAGAACATCCGCGCCTGTTCGGCACGGCGGCGCCGGCGAGCTGGCGCAGCACGCTGAGTGTTGGATCGCGCCCGCCTCGCGCCGAGTTGACGGGCCATCTGCGCGCAAATGCTCTCGATAGCAGCAGCGTGCTCAAGGCGGTGCATGCCATCTCCAGCGAGGTAAAGCCGGATCGGCTCTACACACGGCTGATGGCGGCGATGCTCGAGAATGCCGCCGCGCAGCGCGGCTGCCTGCTGCTCGTGGACGACGGCAGCGAGCGGCTGGTGCTACGGGCTCGCGTGGAGGCCGACGCGCCGGCGGTGCTGGAGGCGACGCCGCTCGACGAGCAGGCGCAACTCTGCGCCGGCGCCGTGCGCGCCGTGGCGCGCTCGCGAGAGGTGCTGGTGATCGACGATGCCCAATCCGACCCGCGCTTTGCGCGCGACCGGCACGTGCGCGCGCAGGGCATCAAGAGTGTGCTGTGCGTTCCCGTGCTGCATCAGAGCCGCGTCACGGGCGTGCTGTATCTGGAAAACAACGCCACGACGCACGCCTTCACGGCGGCGCGGGTCGAGGCCTTGCGTGTGATCGCGGGCCAGGCTGCCATCTCCATCGCCAACGCCGAGCTCTATGCCCACCTGGAGCGGCGGGTCCAGGAGCGCACGCGCGAGCTGGCGGTCAAGACG
>JAICTU010000697.1 GCA_025936205.1 Polyangiaceae bacterium
GGAGCGTTATCCCGCCGAGCAGGGCCTGGGCAGCGTGGTGGGCTATGTGGCGCTGGGCGTGAAGCATGGCGAAGTGACCGAGGGGCTGGAGATCGTGAGCTGGCTCGGCCGAGACGAGCAGCAGCGGCGCGCGAAGGTCCCGACCATCTATTTTGCGAAAGAGCGACGTCATGAGCTCGCCGATTGAAGATCCGCCCTCCACGGAGGTGACGAGCCCGCCCAACGACGCCGGCTTGTTCTCCGGCGATACGGGTGCGCTGCCGATGGACACGCGGCGGGTGCTGGTGCACCTGCTGCTCGGCCCCGCGCTCGACGCACATCGCCAGACGAAGCTGTGGCCCGTGCTGCTGCGGGACGAGCGGGTGCTGCGCTCACGGCTGCACGAGCTGTTTCTGGAGCTGGTGGTAGACCGCGAGCAGCAGGTGGCGTTCACGCGGCAGGTGGTCGATGAGGCCGCCGATGTGCCGGTGCTGCTGCGGAAGGCGGCTCTGACGTACGTGCAGTCGGCGCTGGTGCTGTTCCTGCGCCAGCAGCTGACGCAGGCCGACGCGCGGGGTGAGCGCGCCGTGGTGTCGCACGAAGAGATGCGCGAGCACCTGCGCGTGTTCGAGCAGGACCAGAATGTGGACCGGGCGAAGTTCGAGCGGCAGGCCAACAACGCCGTGGAGAAGGCAGCACAGCTGAACTTGATCCGGCGCCTGCGCGGTGAAGAGGCGCGCTACGAAGTGTCGCCCGCCCTGAAGCTGTTGTTCCCGGCGGAGGAGATCCAGGCGCTGACGGAGACGTACCTGCGGCTCTCGCAGCGCGGTGCCGGAGAAGCGCTCGAGGACGAGGCTGGCGTCACCGACGCCGCCGGCGAGGAGGAGACCTGATGGCCCCGCAGCGCGACGGCTCCGACGAGCAGTTCCGGCTGCTGCGCATCCAGGCCTACAACTGGGGCACGTTCGACGGGCGCGTCGACGTGAGCGTGGCGTCGTCGGGCTATCTGTTCGTGGGCCCTTCGGGCTCGGGCAAGTCGACGTTGCTCGACGCGCACGCGGCGCTGTTGACGCCGCCGCGCTGGGTCGACTTCAACGTGGCAGCGCGCGAGGCCGAGCGGCACGGCAAGGACCGCAACGTGATGACGTATGTGCGCGGCGCCTGGGCTCAGCAGACGAGCGAGGAGGGCGAGCACGTCGCGCAGTACCTGCGCTCGGGGACGACGTGGTCGGCCATCGCCGAGACGTACGGCAACGCGCGCGGCGACGTGGTGGTGCTGGCGCAGGTGCTGTGGGTGCGCGGCAACTCGAGCGCGGCGAGCGACGTGCGCAAGCTGTATCTGGTGCTCACGCGCTCGTTCGATCTGCGCGAGCTGGAGTTCTTCGCGAAGAACGACTTCGAGGTGCGCCGCTTCAAGAGCGAGCTCCCGGATGCGTTCGTGCGCGACGAGTTCAGCCCCTATCAGGAGCGCTTCCGGTCGCTGCTCGGCATCGACAGCGAGCGGGCTCTACGGCTTTTGCACAAGACGCAGTCGGCCAAGAACCTGGGTGACCTGAACGTGTTCTTGCGCGACTTCATGCTCGACCCGCCGGAGACGTTCCTGATCGCCGACCGGCTGGTGAGCGAGTTTGGTGAGCTGAACGCCGCGCACCAGGCGGTGGTGGCTGCGAAGCGACAGATCGAGACGCTCCAGCCCGCGCGCGAGGCCCACGATCAGCTCGACCGGCAACGGCATCAGAAGTCCGTGCTGGACGAGCTGGGCCTGGGGCTCGACGCCTACTGCGAGCAGCAGCGGGCGGCGCTGCTGGGGCGGCGCATCGAGGAGCTGACTGCACAGGCGGAGGGGCTCGACGCCGAGGCCGCGGTGCTGCGTGGCGCCGAGGAGCGCGAGCGGCAGAAGCTGATCGAGCTGGATCTGCGGCGCCAGGGGCTCGGCGGCGGCTTGCTCGAGCAGCTCGAGCACCAGCTGCGGCAGAGCGAGGCGGAGCGGCCGCGGCGCGAGAGCAAACGGTCTCAGGTGGAGGCTGCTTGCCATGCGCTGGGCTGGGCCTTTCCCGACAGCGCGGGCGCGTTCGCCCAGCGCCTCTCCGACGCGCGGGCGCGGCTGCTGACAGGCCGCGATTCGGCGGCAGAGCTGGTGAGCCGCCGTGACGTGCTGAAGGAGCGCCAGCGCGAGACGGAGCTGGCATTCGCCGAGGTACGCTCCGAGATCGCGGCCATGGAGCGGCAGCGCTCGAACATCCCCGCCCGCATGTTGGCGGTGCGCGCGGCCATGGCGGAGGCGCTCGGCATCGCGGAGGAGCTGCTGCCGTTCGCCGGCGAGCTGATCGAGGTCGAGAAGGCGGCATCGGACTGGCGCGGTGCGATCGAGCGCGTGCTACACGGGTTCGCGCAGTCGCTCCTGGTCGACGACCGGCAGTACGCGGCCGTGTCGAGCTACCTGAACGAGCACCACATCGGCGAACGACTGGTGTACTTTCGCATGCTGCCGCACGCTGAGCGGCGGACGCCGGGACCGAGCTCGCTGTTCCGCAAGCTGGACATCGCGCCCGGTGCTCACTCGGGCTGGCTGCGCGACGAGCTGGCCCTCCACTTCGACTACGAGTGCGCCGACACGCTGATGCAGCTGCGCAACTCATCGCGCGCGATCACGCGCGAGGGCCAGATCAAGCACAGCGGCGCGCGGCATGAGAAGGACGACCGGCGGCGGGTCGATGACCGCTCGCGCTGGGTGCTCGGCTTCGACAACAAGGAGAAGCTCGAGCTGTACAAAGCGCGCGCCGCCGAACTCGGCGGCCAGCTGGCGCAGCTGGGACTCGAGCTCGACGAGCTGCGCGACGAGGGGGACCGGCAGCAACAGCAATTGTTCCATTGCCAGACGCTCTCGAACCTGAGCTGGGACGAGATCGACCTGGGGGCGCTGCTCGCACAGCTCGAGGGCATTCGGGGCGCGATCGAGCGCGAGACGCGCGCACGGCCCGAGCTCGCCGAGCTCGACGCGGAGCTCGAGGCGCAGAAGCGAGTGCATGGCGAGGCGGTCGAGAGCCTGCGCCACGCCGACGGACGGCGCCACGCAGCGCGCGAGCGCATCGAGCGCTACCAGCGCACCCTCGAAGGCCTCGGGCCCGAGCACCTTTCGATCCGGCTGACGACGATCCAGCGCGAAGGGCTCGAGCAGCGCATCCAGCAGGCGACCAAGCCGCTCACACTGGAGACGGTCGACGCGCTGAAGGCGGAGCTGCTCCGCCGGCTCGCGAGCGAGGTGAAGACGATCGAGCTCGCGATGCTGGAGCTGAAGAACCAGATCGAACGGCGCTTCGCCGACTTCAATCGGCTGTGGCCGGCCGAGAGCGGCGGGCTCGACGCGACCCTGGCGAGCGCCGAGGACTACTTCGTGAAGCTGACGCGGCTCGAGACCGACGGACTGCCGCGCTACGAAGAGCGCTTCCTCGAGCTCCTGCGAGAGCAGAGCGATCAAAACCTGACGTTGCTGTCGCACCGCCTGGATCAGGAGCGAAGCGCGATCAAGGCCCGCCTCGAGCTGGTGAACGAGAGCCTGCTCACTGCCGAGTTCAGCCCCGGCACGCACCTGGTGATCGACGCGGTCGACAAGCTGCTGGACGAGGTGCGAACCTTCAAGCAAAGCCTGCGCGA
>JAICTU010000296.1 GCA_025936205.1 Polyangiaceae bacterium
CCCCGGGTCGGTCCCCAGCGCCAGCGAGCGCTGCGCCAGCGCTCGCGCCGCGGCAAACTGCCCGAGCTGCCGTTGCACCTGAGCGGCGAAGCGCAGGCAAATCTCGAGCCCCCAGCTGTCCTCAGCGCGCTCCGCCGCGGCCAGGCCCCGCTGGATCAGCTCGTTTCCGCTCGCGAGCTGGCCACGTAAGCTCCGGATGAATCCGAGGCCACCCAGGCTGAAGGGAATGAAGACGCAGCGGCATTGTCGCTGCTGCACCTCGACGCTCTCGGCAAAGCACTTCTCTGCGCTGGCAAAGTCCCCGTGGTCGTCCATGTAGATGCGGCCCAGCACCACGAGCGCCCAGGCCAACCCCGAAAGATCGGCACTGGCCCGGAATAGCGAGATCGCGTCCTCTGCCAGGGCAGCGCTCTCGCGCGGGCCGCGCACACCGACCATATTTGCCGACGCGACCAGCGCCAGGGCTCGCTCGCGAGGATAGCGGGTGGAGGCCGGCAATGAGAGCGCTTCTTCCAGGAGCTCACGGGCCTCCCCCATGCGCCCTTGTTCCGAGCAGAAGGCGGCCCGCAGCGCCAGCGCCAAGCCCAGGAGCCGCGATTCACCCACTAGCTCCCGGCCACGGGTAGAGCGACAGGCATCGACCACTTGCCGCGCCGCGGCTTCCCCCTCGGACCGCCAGCAGCGACGCTCGTGATACCAGCACAGGCCTTCGATCGCCTGTTCCATCCGGGCAAAGTCATACTGAGCCACGACAAAGCCCCAGGCTGCGTGGAGGTTCGCCTTCTCTCGATCCAATTCGCGCAGCGTTACCCCCTGGTCGGCACACCTCAGCGGCGACCAACCCTGGCGCAGGAGCTCGCAATGGTACGCCGCGTGCCGTTCCCGGGTCGCCAGCTGCTCGGGCCCCTGCTGTGCCAGCTGCTGCCCCGCGTATTGCCGCAAGAGATCGTGCATCTGCAGGCGACCGGTCTGCGCATCGCGGGTCAACAGCGATTTGCGCAACAGGCTGTCCAGTGCCTCCGGCGTGGCATCGGCCACCGCTTCTGCGGCCGCTCGCGTGAAGCCGCCGCGAAAGACACTGAGCCTGGCGAAGGTCCGGCGCTCTGCCGGCTGGAGCGTCTTCCAGGAGCTCTCGAAGACGGCGCGGATGCTCCTCTGCCGGGCAGGAATGGACGCCGTAGCATCCTGCAAGAAGTCCACGTCCTTGACAATCTCGCCCAGGATATCGCGGGGCGTGAGCAGCGCGCTCCAGGAGGCGGCGAGCACGATGGCGAGCGGCATACCCTGCACGCGATCGCAGATCTCGACGATCTCCGTCAGATGATGCGGGTGGCTCGCTTCGCCGAAGCCCGCGCGAGCCGCCACTTCGACGAAGAGCCGGGGAGCATCGAACTCCAGTCCCTTGGCGCTCTCGCCGGCGGCCGGCACAGCCAAGCCGCCCAGCAGGAACTGGATCTCCGCGGACACGCCCAGCGCCTCGCGCGATGCGGCCACGATCTTCAGCCGTGGGCAACCTTCGAGCAGGGCGGCCAGGAGCCGCGCGCGCCCCGCGATCTGTTCCGCGCTGTCGACCAGGAGCAGCAGGCCCTGGGGGCGCAAATGGCGAGTCAGCTGCATTACCTCGGGCTCACCGGCGTGAAAGCGATAGCCCACCGCTTCGGCCAGCGCACAAGCGAAGGCTTCACCGCAGGTGCTGCGACCCAGGTCGACGTAGCGGATGCCTTGTTCGAAACGCGCGCTGAACGCCCCGGCGCCGGCCACACAGCGCCCGAGCTCCTGCAGCAACCGGCTCTTTCCCACCCCTCCCGGACCCAGGATGCTCACGAAGCGCAGGTCGGAGTCCGTCAGCATCTGGGACAGCGTCGCGAGCTCCTGCTCACGGCCGACAAATGCCGCGGCGGGACTCGCCTGGTCATCGGCCCCCTTCCTCTCTGACCCAGTCGCGCCCCATCGCCCCGCTTCCCGCAGCATGCGGCGATGGTAGCACAGCGGCGCGTGCCGGGAGAGCCAGGAGACGGCTCTTGCAGGCCGCTCTCGGAGCTGCAGCTCGAGACACGGCTCTTTCTGGCTGGCGCGCGGAGAGGGCTCGGCACAGCGCGCAGCGAGCGTCACCAGGATACGCCCGCTGCGCGAGATCCCCCCGCTTCTCACTCCACGTTCGGAACCGTCGCCGTCTGGAACAGGTTGTTGCCGCTGCCCGACTTCTTCGCGAACACGACGTGCGCGCTGTCGCCGCCGAGATTGCCACCGATCGCGAACGGACCCTCGCTGAGGGTGTCGGGCCAGGGGATCTTGACGAAGCTCTGGAACGTGGTCGTGCCCAGGTTCGTCGAGGCTTGCCAGACCTTCCCGTCCTGGGCGCGCACGTAGACCGTGTAACGGAACGTCGACGACCCGCGATCGCGGCCGATCTCGATCGAGGGATCCGAGACGATGGTGTTGCTCGCGCCGACCGTGCCGGTGTTGATCTCGGTCCAGTTGTTGAAGCTGGTTCCGTTCGAGGTCGTGGTGCGGAACAGCTTCGTCGTGACGTTGTTCCCGGCGCGCACGACGATCATGGCGGCGCCCGGCAGCGGCGCGTGAATCATCGCCGGATCGCCGATGGCGCCCCAGCCGCTGGGCAAGATCGGCAGGTTGGTCGAGGTCCAGGGCCCGCCGAACGCGGTGGGATCCCCGGAGTTGCCGAGGTTCAGCGGATAGCTGCGCATCATCAGCTGGTTGTCCGACTTTCTGCCCAGCACCAGCAGCTTGCCGTTGTGCACGGTCGCGGCAGGAGCGCTGGCAAATGCATCGCTGCCGACCTGCTGCCAATCGCGCACCAGGTTGCCGGCGCTGGGCGGCTCGCCAAAGTTCGTCGAGATCTGGCCCTGCTGCCAGGTCGCGTACCAGTAGCGATTCGCGGAGCCGCTCCCCTTGGCGACCACCGCGAATTGCCGGCTGGGATTGGAGCCATCGACGGCGCCGTCGAAGGTCGCGCACGCCCCCTCCGTCGAGAAGGTGAAGCTGCTGCTGCCGACCTGCGTCCAGGGCGTGAAGGGAGACCACGATTTCGACGCCAGCACGATATGATTCGAGGCATCCTTCTTGAAGATCGTCTGACCGCCTGCCTCGCCGTAACGCGTCTCACAACCCACGGCCTGGCCCTCGACCACCACGGCGCTGCCGTCGGCGCGGCTCAGCTGGTTCCAGCCATTGACCCATTCGCTCGCTGCCAGGTCCTGAGTCCCCAGCTCCAGCGCGGGTTCCTCTCCGGCCGACTCACCACCGCAGCCGACGCCACCCCACAGCGTCGCCAACGAGAGCGCGGCGATCGAGCACCAGCTCGCGCGATCCGAGCGAATTGCGACCGTATCTTTCTTCATCGTGTCCTCCGTCTTGGTGCCGCGCGCACGTCACCGCCCCGCCCCCGAGGGTCTGGCCTGCTGACGCGGGATGTCCAGGTAGAGAGGACATCCCCGCGATGTGAGGCGCTACCGCGTCGATTTTCGCATTCCGAAATGGAGCACCCGGCTCAACGCGCCGTCACAATCTCATGCCTCGCCGCCCAGGCCGCGACGTCCTGCTTCAAAATCGCGGCCGCCATCAGCTCCGGAAATAGATCCGGGGTGCACGCGAAGGCGGGGATGTCCAGGTTCGCGAAGGCGCGCGCGTGGTTGTGGTCGTAGGACGGCGCGCCCTGATCGTCGAGCGCCAGCAAGCACACGACCTGGACGCCGCTCTGTTTCAGCGCAGCGGCGCGAGCCAGCATCTCCTCGGCGTCGCCGCCCTCGAACAGGTCGGTGATCAGCACGAGGATGGTCTGCGCCGGGCGCGTGATGACCTGCTGGCAGTGGGCCAGAGCCGCATTGATGTCGGTGCCCCCGCCGAGCTGCGTGCCGAACAGCAACTCGACCGGGTCGCGCAGCTCGTCGGAGCGGTCGACCACGGCGGTGTCAAACAGCACGAAGCGCGTGGAGACGCTGCGCAACGAGGCGAGCACGGCGCCGAAGATGCTGGAGTACACGACCGAGCTCGCCATCGAGCCACTCTGATCGATGCACAGCACGATGTCGCGCAGAGCGGAACGGCGGCGTGCGAAGCCGACGACGCGCTCGGCGACGATGGTCCGGTGCTCGGCGCTGTAGTGACGCAGGTTCTTGCGGATGGTGCGATCCCAGTCGATCTCGTTGGGGCGGGGGCGCGACGTGCGCTGGACGCGCTGCAGCGCGCCGCGTACGGCCTGTTGCATCGGTCCTCGCAAGCGCTTCTCGAGCTCGCCGACCACCTTGCGCACGACCTGGCGCGCCGTGTCCCGGGTGCGCGCGGGGATCACGCTGCCCAGCGAGACCAGGCTGGCGACCAGGTGGACGTCGGGCTCGACCTGCTCGAGCAGCTCGGGCTCGAGCAGCATCTGGCGCAGGCCGAGCCGATCGAGCGCGTCTCGCTGCATGACCTGGACCACCGACGTCGGGAAGTAACTGCGAATATCGCCGAGCCAGCGCGCGACGTTGGGGCTCGAGGCTCCAAGCCCGCCGGCGCGCTCGGAGTCGTAGAGAGCCTGCAGCGTGCGATCCATGGCGGTCGCCTCCAGCGCGAGCTCGACGCCGAGCTCGGAGTCCGCTTCCTTTCCCAGGACGAGCCGCCAGCGTGCGAGGCGATCAGGCATGATCCACTCCCAGCAGCTGCGCGAGCACCGGCACCACGCGCGCGACGCGCTCCGGGTCGAGGGGTTCGGCAGCGTGGGCAGGCTTCGGCGCTCGCCCCGGCGCTGCCGCCTTCATCTGTCGAGCCACGGATCGGCGCTCCGCGGGCGCGAGGCCCGAAAAGCCGCGCCGCAGCAGCGGGAGCTGCGCCTGGAACTGGTCCTCGCCGAGGCTCTCCAGCCAGCGATCGAGGACGGCCAGCAGCTCTTCCTGATGCACCAGCAGCACGCCTTCCCCTTCCACCAGCCCCTCGATCCACTGCGCCGCGTGCGCCGGCTCCACGGCGGCGCCGAGCGCGAGGCTGGCGCGGCGCGCGAGCTCCTCGGCAGTGAGCACCCGCTGCTCGAGCAAGAGCCGAGCGGTGCGCCCGCGCACGCGCGGATGGACGGGGGCGCCGTCCGCCAGGCGCGACAACGCCTCCAGCCAGTCGCTGCGCAGCGCCGGCTCCTCGAGCAGCAGGCACGCGCGGTGCGCGGTTCCGATGGCGCGCACGAGGGCCGCCGCGGCCTCGTCATCGAGCTGCGTGCACGCGGGAAACAGCCCCACGACGATGCGCTCGAACAGGGCGCGCAGCACGGGCAACACATGCTCGGCGCGGGTGCCGCGCACGTCGCCGTAGCGCGCGACGCGCGCCAGCGGCTCGACGGCTTCCATCTGCGCGCGCACATCGCTCGAGCTGGCGGCGCGCGCGTCGAGCTCGGCGAGCAGCGCGTCGAGGGCGCGGGGCAGCGCAGCCTGCAACGCGAGCTCCGTGAGGCGCGTGAGCTCGGGCAGCTCGGCGTTGCGCGCGCGCTCGGAGAGCTTGTTGGCCGCCGCGACCTCGATCGTATTGCCGTACGAGTTGGCCGCGATCAGCTCGACGGCGAGCTCGGGCTGCCAGCAGAGCTGGAACGTCTCGCGAAAGGTGCCGGCGCCCTGCCCGCTCTCGGGCGAGCTGCCCCATTCGACGTCGAGCACCGCCAGCCGATGCAACAGGTGGCTGCGCTCGCGATCCGTGTCCTTGCGCAGATCCAGCGCCAGCGTCTTCAGCTCGGCGGAGCGCGGCAGGCGCAGCCGCTTGCTCTGCTGTTCGAAGTCGCGCCAGATCGGCACTTGGCCGGCGTGCTCCGGCACCTCGCCCAGCGCCTCGCCGATCTCGAGCTGCTTGCGGATCAGCGCGAGGCGCGCCGGCTGGCCCCCGGCGAGCACGGCCGCGATCGACTCCCGCAGCTCGCCCAGGCCCGGCACCGGCGCGTCGCGCAAGGCCGCCAGGGCGCTCGCCAGGCGCACGGTCTCGATCACGTTCGCAGACGAGGCGTCCAGATCTTGCTCGCGGAGCAGGCGCGCTGCCCGCGTCGCCCAGACCACGTCGGCCTTGTGCCCGTGCTGCCAGAGGTGGGCGTACCAGCCGGGCGAGTCGACGCCCGCGCCGTAGCCGCTGCGGTAAGAGAGACGGGAGTAGGTCCAGGGCACCCAGGTGGCGCCGACCTTGGTCTTGGGCAGCCCCTTCAAGAGCTGCTGATCCGCCCTGGCAGGCCCGAGTTCGACCAGCCGGGGTGCGTGCCAGGCGCCACAGACCACGGCGATGCGCGCGAACCCCTCCTTGTGCGCCGCGCGGATCATCGAGCGCATGTGGGCTTCTCGCTGCAGCTCACGCCGCGCCTTCTCCTCGTGCTGTTCGCGCAGCGCGCTCATGGCCTCGAGCAACCCCTCGAACAAGCCGGTCGCGTCCACGCGCTGCTCGACCTGCAGATCCCACCAGCGCTCGCGGTCGCGGTAGCCGGCGGCCTCGGCGAGCATGCCGATCGGATCGTCGCGCAGCGCCTGCTCCTCGGCGTCGAGCGGCTCCTCCTCGGGTGCTTCGTCCGTTTGGTCCTCGCCCCGAGCCCCGGGCGCGCGCGCCGCGAGCGTGTGGGCGCAGGGCAGATCGATGAAGCGCGCCGGGATGCCGCTGCGCGCCGCGTATTGCAGCGCCTGCCATTCGGGCGAGAAGATGGCAAAGGGATAGAAGACGGCGCGCTGAGGGTTGTCGAGCGCGTGCACCAGGAGCGCGACCGGCGGCACCAGGCGCTCGTCGCTGAGCAGCGAGAGCACGCCGTTCGCGTCCGGCGGCCCTTCGACGAGCAACACGTCCGGACCGAGCGCGCTCAGCGCCGTTCGCAGCGCGCGCGCCGAGCCCGGACCGTGGTGCCGGATGCCGAAGACATGGTGGCTCATGTCAGGTCGAGCTCACAGCACCTCGCGGCTGGCGCGGTACAGGTCTTTCCAGCCGTCGCGCTCCTTGACGACCGTCTGCAAATACTCCTGCCACACCAGCTTGTCCGCGATCGGATCCTTGACGATCGCACCGGTCAGGCTGGAGGCGAGATCGTTGGCGCTCAGCGCGCCATCGCCATAGAAGGCCGCCATGGCCAGACCGCTGGTCACCACGCTGATCGCCTCGGCGGTCGAGAGCGTGCCGCTGGGGCTCTTGAGCTTGGTCTTGCCGTCCAGCGTCTTGCCGTCGCGCAGCTCGCGGAACACGGTCACCACGCGCCGGATCTCCTCCAGCGCCGGCTTCTCGATCGGCAAGGCCAGCGCGCGCCCCAGATCGCCCACCCGGCGTTCGACGATGGCGATCTCCTCGTCGATGCTCTCCGGCAGCGGCAGGATGACCGTGTTGAAGCGCCGCGTGAGCGCGCTCGACAGATCGTTCACGCCCTTGTCCCGGTTGTTGGCGGTGGCGATCACGTTGAAGCCGCGCTGCGCCTGCACCTCCGTCGCGAGCTCCGGGATGGGCAGCGTCTTCTCGGAGAGCAAGGTGATCAACGTGTCCTGCACCTCGCTCGGGATGCGCGTGAGCTCTTCGACGCGGGCCAGCTTGCCCTCGCGCATCGCGCGCAGCATCGGGCTCGGCACGATCGCGTCGAGTGAAGGGCCACGCGCGAGCAGCTGCGCGTAGTTCCAGCCGTAGCGCAGCGACGTCTCATCGGTGCCGGCCGTGCCCTGGACGAGCAAGGTCGAGTCACCGGAGATGGCCGCGCTCAAATGCTCGCTGACCCAGCTCTTCGCCGTGCCGGGCAAGCCGTACAGCAAGAGCGCGCGGTCCGTCGCCAGCGTCGCGATGGCGATCTCCATCAGCCGGGCGTTGCCCACGTACTTCGGAGTGACCTCGAAACCGCTGTCCAGCTTGCCGCCCATCAGATAGGTCCGCACGGCCCAGGGCGAGAGCTTCCAGCTCGGCGGGCGGGGACGCCCATCGGAACGAACGAGCTCCGCCAGCTCGGCCTCGAACTGCTCTTCGGCGTGTGCGCGCAGGGCGGTCGCGCTCTCTGTCGTCTCACTCATGGTACTGTCTCCTGGGCGATCTCGCGGCGCACGGCAGCGACGGTGCGGAAGCGATCGAGCGCGCGCAGCTGGGCGCGCGCGGCAGCATCGAGCCGAAGAGAATCGAGCACGGCCGGTTCCGGCAGCGCGATGTTCTCGGGAAGCAGCTCCACGGCAATGCCCAGGGCCGCCGCGTTCAGCACCTCCGCAGCAAAGGCACGCCCGCCCTTCAACCCGGCGAGAAAGCCCAGCGCGACGGGCTCCGGCCAGGGGCGCGGCAGGTATGCCAAGAGCGCGCTGCGCGCGTCGTGCTGCAGCAATGCCAGGCCCCGGCTGCACGCCGCTTCCGCGTCGAGACGCCGAGTGAGCGTCGCCAGCGGAGGCTCGGGCAGCGCCGAAGGCCAGTCCACCTGGAACCAGGCATCCCAGAGCGGCGCGAACCAGGCCGTGCTGCCCAGCGAGAGCGCGGCGCCCGCGATCCCATCGAGCAACACGCCGCCAAATTCCTGCCCCAGCGCGGCCGCGAGCAGCGACTCACGCGTCACGTCCGGGGCCGCCAACCAGCCATCGGGCGACACGGCCCAGAGCGTCTGCAGCAACCACCACTGCCGCTTGCCGATGCTCTGCCCCGGCGGGGGGGATTCCGCGATGCCGTCGCGCTCCCAGGCAGGATCATACGGCTCCGGCGGCAGCGTCACGCGCCACGCGCCGCCCTGAAACGAGACCCAACTGTGCGCGCGCGCAGCGACGCGCCGGGCCACTTCACTGCCCGGCAGCCGCCAGAGCAGGCGCGCGCCGGCGATGCGCAGACTCGCGCTCCGTTCGCTGGCCAGGCTGGCGAGCCACGGCTCGTCCTCGGCGTCCACCCGGCTGGCGATGACCTCCAACCAGGCCTGACGCTGCTCGAGCTTCTCCTGCTTCCAGGCCTCCGCCACCAGCTCGCGCGCCAGCTCCGGCGCGCTCCGGCGCAACCGCCCGAGCCACACCTTGCGTTCGACGGCACTGCCTTCCGCCCAGCGCTGCTCGAACTCCGCCGGCAACGCGTCCAGCGCGCCCAGGGCGAGGCCCCAGCTCCATTCCGGGCGCCGCTGCGCCAGCCACAGCCCGCGCTCACCGAGCAACGGCGCGAGCAACGCGCGCCGCGCCGGCGCCGTCTGCTCCAGCGCCAGCGGCAAGAGCTCCGGCGCGAGCCGCAGCTGAGCCCGCGCGCTGCGCTCCAGAGCTTCTGCCAGCAGCTCGGGCTCCATTTCAGCAAACAGCGTGCGCAAGATCTCCGTGAGGCGCGCGCTCATCGGAGGTCGCGCATCGGCCGCCGCCGGCTCGGCCTGCGCCTCCGGCCGAACCGGCACACGGGCGGCGCGCCGCAACACGGTGTACGCTCCCACCCGCAGCAGGAACGCCCGCTCGCGATCGCCCTCGCCGAGCTGGGTGACGAGCTCGTCGGCGGGCGAGCCCGTGCGCAGCGACGCCAGATCGCCGAGCTGCGCCGTACCGACGATGGCCGCGCGCACGAAATCGCTCAAAAGTCCCTCTCCAGCACGACCCTGCGACCTTCCGCCCACGCGCAGCGCGGCAGCAGCCGATAGCCGTCCCACTCCCCTGCCAGCGTCAGCCCGTGCCCCCCGCTCAGCGCGAACAGCACGTCGTGCTCACCCCGCGCGAGCGGCAGCGCCGAGCCCGTGGCGTCCGCGATCAGCACGGGCTGCGACGCGACCGGGATCACGTCCACGAGCACCAGCAACGTCGCATCCAGCCAGGGACACCCCGCCAGCAGGGCGCAGAAGCGATCCAGCGCGGCCGCGATGGTGTCGCCCGCGGGCACCTCGGAGAAAGCTTCCGCGGCAGACTGCTGCTCGACGATCAACGCGCGCTGCGGCGCCGCGCTGGGCCAGAACGCCAGCCGCGCGCGCAGTTGCAGGCCTGTCGCCAGCGCGTGCTCGAACTGCGTGCCCTGCGAGAATTGCAGCACCAGCGCGCTGCGTCCGCTCGATTTGCCGCGCAACCACGCCCGCTGAGTGGTCACGCGCTCCCCCTCGTCGACGCGCTCCGCGAGCACCTGCCACACGTCCTCGACCAGATCCCCCTGCGCGATCACCTCGCTCTGATCGAGCGTGAGCCCGATCAGGCGCCGCACATCCGCCGCGACCTTCGGCTCCAGCTGATCGACTCGACGAGCCGCATGCGTGAGCAACGCCAGCTGCCCCAGATCGTCGAGCAGCCTCGGCGCCCATTGCTCGCTGCTGCTCGCGCGCCCACCGAGCGAACGCACGCGCGCCGCGAGCCCGGGTGCTTGCGCATCCACCAGCCGCCGCGCTTGCTCGTCCCAGAACGACCACGACTCGCTCTGCACGCGCGCCAGCCCCTGACGGACCAGATCCTTCATCCAGGCATCCAGCTGGTCCAGCCCCGCGAGGATATTGTCCTGCCGCTTCTCGGCGCGCTTGGCCCTGGCGGCGGCATCGACCGGCTTTTCTCCGGCCTGCGCTCGCGCCGCCTGCTTCGCCTGCGCGGCGGTGCGCTGCTCGAGCCAGCTCGTCACCCACTCCGGCTGCGCGCTGCTCGCGAGCCTTGCCGGCTCGTTCAACGCGAGCAACAACAGACCGAGCGCATGCTTGCAAGGAAACTTGCGGCTCGGGCACGAGCACTTCGCTGCCAGGTCCGACAGCGCGACCCGCGTCTGATACACGGCGCTGCCCCGACACTCGCCCCAGAGGGCCGCGGCGCTCTGCCCCAGATTCTTCCAGGCACCGGACTGGGCCAGCTTCTTCCCCGCCGCCGCGGCAGCCGCATCCGGCGCAAGCGCCTCGATCTGAGCGGCAGTGAGCGGCACTGGCATGCCACCCTGACCTTTAGCGCGGAGGACCCTCCCTGCGCAATGTGGCCAGGCTCGGCACCGCCCGTCCCCCGGCGACCCTAGAATATGCCCACTGCGCGCAGCTCACCAGCTCGCGTTGCGCGCGAGCTCGTACGCGCGATCCGCGAACCAGAGGCCCGGCGCGGGGCCGCCGGCGCACTGACCATCGGACTCGCCGGGCCGCTTCACCCACAGGTAGGCGTCGAGCGCGGGGTCGCCCGTGTCGGCCGTGGGCACTCGGCCCAGGGCGCGGCCCGTCGGGTTGCACCAGCTCTCCGGGCCTGTTGCTGGGCCATTGCCGTTGCGGCTCGAGTCGATGACGAAGTGCGTGTCCAGCCCGAGCCGGGTGATCAGGTCATGTCCGTAGCGCACGAGGTCCTCGTCGCGCTGATAGTTGGAGACGTTGAGCGAGAAGCCACGCACTCCGGCGATGCCCGCCGCGAGCAGGCGCTCGGCCATGACGTCCGCTGGGATCCAGCTCGAATGCCCGGCGTCCAGGTAGACCGCCGTCGACGGCAATGCGGACAGCGCCTGCGCGAAAGAGCGGGTGAGCTCGAGCCGCTGCGCCTGGTCGCGTCCCGAGGCTTCGGACCGTGTCGTGAAGTTGAGGC
>JAICTU010000277.1 GCA_025936205.1 Polyangiaceae bacterium
ACCACGCTGCCCACCTTCCTGCGGCGGCGCCAGACCGAGCTCAAGATCGGCTTGCCACTGCTGGCGGCCCTGGTGCTGGCTGCCGTGCTGTTCAAGGTGCTGCGTGGCTCGGCCCCGCATAGCGCCGCTGCGCCCGTGGACGAGGTCATCCCCGTCCAGCATCTCGATACCACGCCAGCACCGGTGGCTCCTTCGGTCCCCGCCCCGCAGGCGCTCACTCCTCCAACGGTCGCGCCGGTACAGCCGTTACCTGCGCAGCCGTTACCCGTGCAGCCGTTACCCGTGCAGCCCGTGCAGCCGGTGCCCACGCAGTCCGCAGGGGTCCATCCCCAGGCGGCGCCCCCTGCTGCGCAGCCATCCCCTGCTTCGCAGCCGGCGGTGCGCGCCGAGCCGCCGCCGTCCGACCCGCACCCCGCCCGCGGCAAGGCTCCCAAGCGGCGCAGACCTTCTCTGAAGCAAATCGGTATCGAGCAATGAACCCACCCCTCCCGCTCCATCGCTCCTTCCTCCTCCTCGTCTGCGCGCTGGTGGCGCTGCTGTCACTGGGGCGGGCGGCTCACGCCAAGCCGATCCGCGACGAGCTGCCGCGCGAAGCGCGCGAGCAGTGGGACTCCGCGCGCGAGCTGCACGACGCGGGCGACTTCAAGAGCGCGCTGGTCTACTTCAATCGCGCCTACGAGCTGAGCAACAACCCCCGCACGCTGTTCAACGTGGGCGTGTGCTGGAAGGACCTGACCAAGTACTCCGAGGCGATCAAGACCTGGGAAAAGCAGCTGACCTTCCGCAAGAAGCTGCCGAGAGAAGATATCCAGAAGGCCGAGACGGCGATCCGCGCCTTGCAGCAGTTCGTGTCCACCATCGAGGTCAAGGCGGGGGAAGCCGGAGCGCGTCTGGTCGTGGATGGTCTCGAGGTCGGTGTCACTCCGTTCCTCGAGCCGATCCGCATCGACGTGGGGCGTCGCCAGCTGCGCCTCTTGAAGGAGGGCTTCGAGCCCGCTGAAAAGACCGTCGACGTGGTGCGCGGTAAGACCGCGTCGGTCGAGTTCGACCTGCAGCATCTGAACAAGACGGGCACGGTGAACATCACGGTGGAAGGCCCGGCGTCCGCCGACGTGTACATGGACGGACGTGAGCTCGGACCGGCGCCGTTCAAGGGCCCGGTACCGGCGGGTCCGCACACCTTCGAAGCGCGCGCCACTGGCTATGCCACCGTGCAGCAAAGCGTCGAGGTCGTGTACAAGGACTCGCTGAGCGTGACCCTGTCGCTGGCCGAGGCCAAGAGCGAGGGCAAGCTGCGCGTCGTCACCGAGCACCCCGACGCGGAGATTCGCATGGATGGCTCGGTCGTCGGCAGAGGCGCCTGGGAGGGCCTCGTGGCGGCCGGCGGGCATCAGCTGGAAGTGAGCAAGTCGGGCTACTCTACGCAGCGCCTGGAGGTTACTCTCAATCCGGAGCAGGAACGCACGATCGAGGTCGCGCTCAGCCCCGAAAAATCCTGGCTCTTCTGGACGGTCAGCGCCGTCGCCGTCGTCGGCGGCGCCTCCTTCGCCGCCTACATGGTCTCGCGCCCGAGCGAAACCACGCCCGTCAACGGCACCTTCGCCACATTCCGCGCCTTTTGAGAGCCGCGCATTCTGACAGGCCGCACCGCAATGTCTCCTCTCGCAAAACCCCGCGCCCGGCGCCCCCGCCTGACTTCCGCGCTTTTTCCGCTGGCGCTGGCTTGCACGTCGACCGATCCCACCGAGATCGTCGGCGGCGTCACGACGCAGATCAAAGTCCCCGACTACCTGCGCTCCGTCGGGATCACGGTACAGGTCGGCGGAGAGGTGAAGTTCTGCGACGCCTATCCGGTGACGAACGGCAGCACGACCTTGCCGGCGACGCTGGGCGTGCTCGGCTCGAGCGGCATCGATCCGAGCAAGACCGTGACGGTGCAGGTGCTCGGCCTGCGCTCGGACACCACGGATTTCGACACGGACTGCATCACCACGCGGCCCGAACCGAATGAAATGAACAACCGCGAGGTGCTGGTGATCCGGCGCCGGCGGCTCGGCTTTGTCGACGGGCGCATCCTGTACCTGCCCCTGCCGCTGAAGGAGTCGTGCACGGACGTCGCCTGCGCTCCGGATCAGACCTGCGTCGCGGGCGCGTGCGTGCCGCTCGACCTCGATCCAAAGACGCTGCCCGACTACAACCCGCGGCTCGCCTTCGGCACCACCAACACCTGCTTCAACGCGGAGCTGTGCTTGCCCCAGGGCGCCACCTATCCCGCGATCCTCGACGATGCGTCGACTTGCAGTTTTCATATCGACGTTCCACCCAGTCAGCCCAAGCCGAGCCCCGGTGAGCTGAACGTACGCGCTTTTTACAATTCGTTCGGCTCCGAGGTGCTCGACTCCGACCTGACGGGGACGGCTCTGGAGCAGCAGGAAGGCTTCAGCTTCACCGATCCGAATGACGCGACGAGGTTCCGCCTCGCGCCGAATCTCTGCGCCACGAACTACAACACCGACCGCATCGTCGCGGTCGAGGCCGGCCCGTACTGCACCGCCAAGCGCGGCTTTCAGCCGCTCTGCGACACCTACACTCCGCCCAACCCGCGCAGCAACTCTGGCGCGAATGCCGCCCCGAACGGTGGCGCCGGGTTGTGCAGCATCGCCCAGCTGACGCCGGTGCAGAGCGTGGTGTACGTGCTGATGGACAACTCCTTCCGCATGTATCCGTTCTACGGGGCAGGCGGCCTGCAGTTCGCGATCGGTCTGCCGCTCGCGAGCCCGATCGCCAAGCGGGCGCGCATCGCCTTCAGCCAGTTCCCGGCGAATCCCGCGCAGTGTGGCACCAACGCGTATGCGACGCCGGAGGTCGCCTTCGGCGGCGTGGACGACGTGCGCGGCCCGATCGGAACCATCCTCGGCACGAACCTTCCGCAAAACCAGCCCGATCCACCGCAGGTCGCGCTCGAGGCAGCCTTGCAGGGCGCCTACCAGGCGGTCCGCACCGCTCCATTGGTCGGCGATGACACCTTCGCGCAGCGTGCGGTGGTCGTGATCAGCAACCGCGACATCGCGGTCGGCGCCTGCATGGGCGTCTCCTCGGCGCTGGAGCTGGCGCAACAAGCGGCCCAGGGCCCGACGCCGATCGCGACCTATGCGGTCGCCCTCGGCGACCCAAACGAAGACAATCCGACCGCCGACGCCAGCACGGTGGCGAGCGCAACCGCGCTGGCCCAGGCCGGTAAAACCCGGGTCTTCAACGGCGTGGAGGACGCACTCCAAGGCGCTACGGCCGTGAGCCGGGTCCTGACCGACGTCGGCTCCTGCGTGTACACGGTGAACCGGCTGGACCTGGGCGATGACGGAGCTGCGGCGCTGCCGCAGGGCTCGTATGTCTCGTACGTGAACCCCGTAGACCCCGTCAACGCCGCAGCAGGCCCCAAGGCAGTCGACATCCCCTTCAACTCGGCGTGCTCAGCCAGCTCCGGCGCCGATGTCTCCGGCTGGAACAGCGACGAGGGCGGCCGCGTGCGCATCTGCGGACAGGCGTGCAGCGATCTGCGCAAGGTCATCAACGACGTGAGCGACCTTCACCAGTTCGAGCAGCTGAGCGCCCCACCGATCCCGCTGGTCGTCAGCTCCCCGTGCGACAACTTCCAGATCCGGCGCGCCAGCCCGACGCAGTAGCTCTGAAGCGTCGAGCGTGAGTCAGCGGATGGCGGGCGGCACGAACTGCTGGCATGCGTCGCCGATCACGCTGACGGCCTGCTCGAAGAACGGCGCGTAGTCGTCGGCGCAGATGGCGCCGAGCGAGCCGAAGGCGAAGCCCTCGACGAACGCTTGCAAGCGCGGAGCGCCGCCGGACCCCAGATCCGCGCAGGGGCCGCCGGGCAGCCCCTGCGGGCGATTCTCGTCCGCGACCAGGCCCAGCAGCACGAGCGCGCTCTCATCCCCGTGCTTCACCCGCAGCAAGCTGTCGCGCCAGGCCTCGGGTCGACCGGTGGTCGCCGTGTCGTCTTCATCGGTGACGATGGTCGCGACCAGCACGGCGTCATCGCGCAGGAAGGCATCGTTGCAACCTCCCGGAGCTTCCAGAGTCGCCGAGGTGGCGCCCAGCAGGGCGCCCACCGGTTGCTCATAGGAGCTGCCGCCGGTGCCCACCCGGGCCATGCAGGCGAAAGTCGCGGCCAGATCCGGTTGCTCCGCCCCCATGAAGCGCTCACCGCTCGCGAGCGCGCAATCCTCGCCGCCGTGCTGAGCGCTGCGGCGGCCGGCGCCCAGCGTGCCGTCGCATACCTCGTCGGGGGTGCTCGGCTCGTGCGTCTCCGCGGCCACCACCTCGCCCGGCGTCATGGCATCGGTGTCGACCACCATCACGTGATAGTCGAACGCGCGAAGCTCGCGCGCGATCACCGACAGGAAACCGGGGAAACTGCGCGCCAGGGCGCTCTGCTCGCGCGCCATCGAGACCGAGTTGTCGATCACGAACAAGAAGTCGATCTTGCGACAGCTGCCGGGCGCCGCGGCGGGCGCGGGCTCCGAGTAGAAGCTGCTCATGGAGCTCGGCTCGGCGCTCTGCGGACTGGTCGCGCGCGCGGGCGCGAGCTCCAGCGCGGAGGGTGGCTGGGCGCCGCCGCACGCGGCACACACCAGGACGAGCCCAACGGAACGGAACGCACTGCGGACGAGCGAGCGCTCGCCACGACTCGACAGACTCATGAAATGCCGCGGCCTCTTCTGGTGTCTTCGGGCGCAGGGGAACCAACGAAGCGAGCGAAGCAAAGCGCAGCGCCAGTCACGCAGCGCGCGCAGCGCACGGCAACGACGATGCTTCGTTCAGCGTAGGGGCGCCGCGCGACTTCGTCAAACGCGCCGCGACGATCGCGCGCAGCCGTTCCCGGGTGAAACTGCGGTTTTTCTCGCGGCCATCCGTTTGTATTCGCGCGCGATGAAAAGGCACCCACCTGGCGACCTTTGGCGCGCTGTGGTCGCTCCGCGCCGCGCGCGTCCGCGCGCGCGGCGATTCTCGTTGACGTGCTCTGGAGGCATCGGCGTGCGTGGAACGGCGAGTGCTCGCCCACCCGGCGACTGACTCGCTGGAATTCCTCCGGGCCGGGGCCCCAAACTCAGCTTTCGAAGCGGGCGGGTCCCGCGTGATAGAGCTGCGCGCTGTACGGCGGCAGCAGCATCACTTCACCGGCGCGCCGCTCGGTACCGGTGCGCTCGGAATCGGCGCCCTCGGAACTGGCGGTGTCGAACGCCAGGCGCCAGGGCCCGGCCACCGCCGTGGGGATGGTGAAGGGAACCGCCTCCGCGTCGGCGTTGAACAGGAACAGGCAGCGGTCCAGCTCGCGCGCCACCGGCTCGAAGGGAGACTCGGGATGGCAGGCGATGTGCACGCACAAGGCCCGGCGCGCGGCACGGTCCCAGTCGAGAACGCCGAACTCGATTCCGTCCGGGCCAAACCAGCTCACGTCCTTCTCGGGGGAGAGCTCGCTGGGGCGCCCGTCGAGCCAGCGCGCGAGGCGTAGACCGGGCACGCCGCGCACGAAGTGGACCATGCGCCGCGTGAACTCGAGCAAGCCCGCGTCGATGGTGTTCCAGTCGACCCAGCTGATCGGGCCGTCCTGGCAGTAAGCGTTGTTGTTGCCTTGCTGGCTGCGGCCCAGCTCATCGCCGGCCAGGAGCATCGGCACGCCCTGCGAGCAGAGCAGCGTCAGGAGCAGGTTGCGCTGCTGGCGCCGGCGCAGCGCCAGCACCACCGGATCCGACGACGGCCCCTCGCTCCCGCAGTTCCAGCCGCGATTGTGGCTCTCCCCGTCGCGGTTGTATTCTCCGTTGGCCTCGTTGCGCTTCTTCTCGTAGCTGAGCAAGTCGAGCAGCGTGAAGCCGTCGTGGCAGGTGACGAAGTTGACGCTGGCGCGCGGGTGCCGACCGCCGGAGCGATACAGGTCGGCGCTGCCGGTGAAACGCCGCGCGAACTCCCCTACCCCCGCGCCGCCCCGGCACCAGAACTCGCGCATCGAGTCGCGGTACTTGCCGTTCCACTCGCTGAAGGGCGTGGGAAACCTGCCCACCTGGTAGCCACCGGAACCCAGATCCCAGGGCTCGGCGATCAGCTTCACGCGCTGCAGCACCGGGTCTTGCTGCAGAGCACCGAGAAATGCGCTGAACGGATCCACCCACTGCGCGGTGCGCAGCAGCGCCGGAGCCAGGTCGAAGCGAAAGCCGTCGACGTGCATCTCCTCGACCCAGTAGCGCAGCGAGTCCATCAACAGCTGCAGCACCTGGGGATGGCGGGTCTGCAAGGTGTTGCCGCAGCCCGTGTGATCCAGATAGCGCCCCGGAGCCTCGGGAGCGTGCTTGTAGTAGGCATAGTTGTCGAGGCCACGGAAACAGAGCGTGGTCCCCGACTCGTTGCCCTCGCCCGTATGGTTGTAGACGACGTCGAGCAAGACCTCGATGCCGGCGCCGTGCAACGCCGCCACCATGCGCTTGAACTCAGCCACCTGCTGGCCGCGCTGGCCGGAGCTCGCGAACTGGTTGTGCGGCGCGAAGTAACCGAGCGTGGCGTAGCCCCAGTAGTTGCTCAAGCCGCGGCTGCGCACGATCGCGTCGTCATCAAACTGATGCACGGGCAGCAGCTCCACCGCCGTGACGCCCAGACGCTGCAGGTACGTGAGCACGCTGGGGTGAGCCAGGCCCGCATAGCTGCCGCGCTCCTCGGGCGGTACGTCGGGGTGCTGCGCGGTGAAGCCCTTCACGTGCAGCTCGTAAATGACCGTGTCTTGCCAGTCGTGCCGCGGGCTCTGATCCCCCGCCCAGTCGAACTGCGGATCGACGACCACGCTACGCGGCACGAACGGCGCGCTGTCGAGCGTGGACAATGCTCCGAACGGATCCGCGCCCACATGCCCGAACACGGCGGGGTCCCAGCGCACGCGCCCTTCGATCGCCCGCGCGTAGGGATCGAGCAAGAGCTTGTGCGGGTTGCAGCGGTGGCCTGCCATCGGCTCGTACGGGCCGTGCACGCGGAAGCCATAGCGCTGGCCCGGCTGCACTCCGCCGACGTGACCGTACCAGTACGGTCCTTCGCGGCCCGTGAGCTCCAGCCGCTCTTCGACCCCGTCTTCGTCGAACAGGCACAGCTCGACCAGCTTGCCCGCCTCGGAGAACACGCAGAAGTTGGTGCCCTTGCCGTCGAAGTGAGCCCCCAGAGGCCAGGCTCGACCCGCACGCACCTCGAACACAGCCCCTGCCCCCCTACCGACTGCCGTTCCGTGGGCCGCTCATCGAAACCACGAGCGTCACTAAAACCCAGACCCGCCGCCGAGTCACCAAATTAGCGCCAGGCGTGCGCCTTTCCCCGGCAGTACCGAGTGCAGAGTGCCGCATCTGCTTGGGGGCAGGAGGCACTAGGCGACCGCCACGCGCGGATCGAGCTGTGCCACGACGCGATCAATGGCCGCGGGCGGCCCCACGACGAGCGCGATGTCACCCAGCTCCAGGCGAAAGTCGCCGGCGGGGTTGGCATGCACCTCCGTGCCCCGCTGCACGGCCAGCACCGTTGCGCCCGTGCTGCGGCGCAGCTCGAGCTCCAGCAGCGAGCGGCCGACGGCCGCTGCGCCTTCGCGGATCTGCACGCGCTCGACCTCGATCCCGTGAAACGCCGACAACTCGCCCGTGAGCGGAGTGCTGGGCCGGCTGGGTCCGCGCAACATGTCGTACATGCCACCCCGCACCTGGGACACCGCGTCGAGGATCAGGTTCTTGGGCACGTCGAAGTGCTGCAGCACGCGCGCAAAGATCTCGATCGAGGTCTCGAATTCCTCCGGAATCACTTCGTTCGCCCCGAGCCGCCGCAGCTCTTCCACTTCCGCGACGAAGCGCGTCCGCACCAGGATCTCGAGCTGGTCGTTCAGGCTGCGGGCGAGGCTCGTCGATTGACGCGTCGAGGCAGCGTCGGAGATCGCGATCACGTACATGCGGGCCTGCGCGATGCCCATCGATTCCAGCACCGCGGCCCGCGTGCAGTCGCCGTAGTAGATGGGTTCATGACGAGCTCGCGCCGCGCGCACCGTCTCGGGGTTCATCTCCAAAATCGCGTACGGGATCTGCGCCGAGCCGAGCGCCTTGGCCAGGTTCTGCCCGTTGATGCCGTAACCGGCGATCACGACGTGTCCCCGCAACTCTCCGGTCGGGGCCTCCGAGACGGCGGCAGCGCCGCGCGCCAGGCGCTCGTCCGGGACGCGACGGCGCAGGCGCGAGCCGACCTCGAGCAGCAGCGGCGTGGAGAGCATGCTGGCCACGGAGACCGCCAGAAACACCTGATTGTGCTCGGCACCGATCAAGCCCAGCGTCAGACCCGAGCGCGACAGCACGAAGGCGAACTCCCCCACCTGAGCCAGAGCCAGGCCCACCGGCAGCGCCAGCTGCAGAGGATAGCCGAGCAGGAGCACCGGCAGCGATGCCGTAACGGTCTTGATCACCCACAGCGCGATCAGCACGCTCAGCACCCAGAGCGGATGCCGCGCGAGAAAGCCAACGTCGACGAGCATGCCGATCGACACGAAGAACAGGCTGCCGAAGGCGTCCCGGAAGGGAATCGCCTCGGCCAGCGCCTGATGGCTGTACTCGCTCTCGCTCACCGCCAGGCCAGCCAGGAACGCCCCCAGCGCGAGCGATAGACCCGCCAGGGAAGTCAGGTACGCGGTGCCCAGGCACAGCACCAGCAGGAAGGTCAGGAATAGCTCGCGGCTGCGCGTGCGCACGACCCCGGACAAGACCGGCGGCAGCACGCGCCGGGCACCGACCACCACGGCCACGACCAGCCCCAGCGAGCGCAGCAGCGTCCAGGCCACGTTGCCGGCGCCGGAGCCCTGCCCCGCCAGGATCGGCGTGAGCAGCATCAAGGGCACGATGCACAGGTCCTGAAACAAGAGCACGCCGAGCACGATGCGCCCCATCGGCGTGCCCAGCTCGGCGCGCTCTCCGAGCAGCCGCAGGACGCTGGCCGTGCTGGAGAGCGCAGCGAGGAAGCCGAAGAACAGCGGCTGACCGAGCCCGTGCCCCGCGCGCCAGCTGCACAGCGCGACCAGGCCGATGCACAGCACGATCTGACCGCCGCCGCCGAACAGCAGCGTGCGCCACATCTCCAGCAAGCGCGCCAGCGAGGATTCGAGACCGATCGTGAACAGCAGCAGCACCACGCCGATCTCGGCGAGCAACTCCACGCGCCCGGCGTCTTCGATCAGGCTCAGCCCGTGCGGGCCGATCACCGCACCGGTGATCAGCAGGCCCGCGATCGCGGGCAGCTTGATCTTGCGGACGGCGTAGACGACCAGGCCGCCGAGCGCGAAGACGACCAGCAGATCCTGGAGGAAGTGATACTCCAACGGATCCGCTCAGCTCGTGGTGTGGGAGCCGGGCTCCAGCACCCAGACCTGGCGCTGTCCGGAGCCGTCCAGCCAGGCGCGCGGCATGGCCAGCGTGTCGAACGGCGCGGCGATGTTGCCCTGAGGGTCGATCGCGACGCAGCCGCCGTGCCCGCCGAGCCGCGCGACGCTGGCCAGCGCCTCGCGCGCTGCAGCTTCCAGGCTCGTGCCCTGCCAGAGCCGACGCGCGTGCACATCATGAGCAAAGGCCGCGCGCAGGAAGTACTCCCCCGCGCCGGTGGCCGAGACCGCGCAGCTGGCGTCGCTCGCCCAGGTGCCCGCGCCCAGGATCGGGCTGTCGCCGATGCGGCCGGCGCGGGCGTTCGTCGTGCCCCCCGTCGAGGTGGCCGCAGCCAGATGGCCCGCGGCGTCGAGCGCGACCGCGCCGACGGTCTGGCCTTCTTCTTCGCGCTGCTGCAGACGCGCCAGCTGCTCGCGCCGGTAGTCGGTGATGAAGTATTCGGGCGGCTGCAGCGGCAAGCCCAGCTGCGCAGCGAGCTCGTCCGCTTCCTCCCCGCACAACAGCACCTCCTGCTCGCGATCGAGCAGCGCGCGCGCCAGCCGCACGGGATTCTGCACCCGGCGCACCAGGCACACCCCGGCGGCTCGCTGCGTCGCTCCGCACATCACGCTCGCGTCGAGACGCACGCTGCCGTCGCGCCGCAGCACCGCGCCGCGCGCGGCGTTGAACACGCGCGAGTCCTCCAGCATCTGCACGGAGGCGACCACCGCGTCGAGCGCGGGGCCGCCGCGCTCGAGCACGCTCGCTCCGGCTTCCAGCGCCGCCGCCAGGTCGCGCCGCATCTCCTCGACGCGCTCCTTGGGGATGCGCGCCGAGGAAAAAGCGCCGGCGCCGCCGTGCAGAGCCAGCGCCGTCGGGGACTTCCCCGTGGGGCCTAGCATGGCTCGGCTGCGGCTCCGGACGGCATCAGGCCTTCGCACTGTCGGTGCGATAATCCTGAGCGCGATAGAAGCGCCCGCTGGGCGCCCCATCTTCGAGCAACACCGGCACGAGCGCTCCCGGCAGGCACGTCTCGACCGCGTTGGGCGCCTTGTCCCCGCCCAGGTCGGTGCGCAGCCAGCCCGGATCGAGCAGACTCATGATCACGCCGGTGCCTTCGAGCGAGGGAGTGACATCGCGCACGTAGCGATCAACGGCCGCCTTCGACATGCTGTAAGGCAAGAGCTCGCGGATGTTCTCGATGCCGCTGGTCACGTTCACGATACGGCCCCAGCGCCGCTTCAGCATCGGCGGCAGCAGCCGATCGCAGAGCCGCGAGAGGGCGATCACGTTCACCTCGAACGACTGGCGGTAATCATCGCCCGGAGTGGTGTGCGGGTCGCGCCACGGGCTCATGATGGCGGCGTTGTTGTACAGAATGTCCACGCCGCCGGGATCGCGCAGCACGCTGTCGATCAGCGCGTCCACCTGCGCCCCATTGGACAGCTCGGCCGCGACGCCACGTGCCTCCACGCCGCGCGCTCGCAGCTCCTTCAGCAGCGGCTCCAGATGCCCCAGCTGCCGCGCATGTAGGATCAGGCGACAGCCCTGCTCCGCCAGCCCCAGCGCTACCTGTTTGCCGACGCCTCGACTCGCTCCCGTGACGAGAGCCCATTTTCCGGTCAATTTGCTCATCAGGCGCGGATTATAGGGGTCGAGGGGTCGAGGGGTCGAGGGATGATCCGGAGCACACGCCGCGCCGATGACCAAAACGTCTCGCTGCTGCGCGCAGTGGGCTCTCCTGGAGCCTGCGGATGACGCGAAGATCCGAGCTCTCTCTGTCCGGCCCTGGACCCCTTCTTCAGACCTCGTAGCGTTGACCGCGGAAAATATACGTGCGCTTTTTGCCGGGCGGCACCGAGTGGGCGGGCTCGGGCACCGGCTCGGAGACGGGCGGCGGGGCTTCGGGCGCGCTGGCCATCTGCTTGTCGAGCCAGCGCCCGAGAAAATTGGCCGCCATGCGCAGCGCCGGCCGGTTGACGCTGGGCGGTACGAAGATGCACAGGCTGCCCAGCTCGAATTTTTTGATGAAGACCTGGTGCGCCGCGAACTCGAGCAGCACGTAGTCCGGCGGGTCATCCTCGGGAAAGGCACCCCACAGGCGCGCGATGCGCGGCCCCGCCTCGCGCAAGCCGGCGTTGTCGATCACGCCGGGGACATCGCGCAGCACGAGGCCGCCCGTGGCGTCGACGACGAAGCTGCCGTACACGCCGTCGATATCCTTCAGCGAACTGAGGACGTCTGAGGATAACACTGCCAATTTCGAGCTCCCTTCGGCCCCGACGAGCCTTCCCTCAACGGCGTGACGGCTGTGGCAGGTCCAGCGAGGCAGACAGATTGCCATCTCCCTGCCAACGCACCAGCGTCTGCGTGGTCTTCCCGCGCAGCTCCACTGCGCGCGGTGTACCGGAACGAATCGCTTTGCCGATCAGCTCGGCGAGCCGTGCGGCGTAGGCCACCCGCGCCGCCAGCTCTTCCGTGGCGGCGCCCCTGCCCTGCACCATTTCGCCCGCCGCGCTCAGGACCACATCCGCAACCGTGCTCGGCGTCTCGCGCTCCGAGCGCGGCAACGGCGGCGGCAGGACGGAGCGCGGCGCCGCGACGTCTGGAGATGCCGCCACTGGAGATGCCGCCCCTCGAGATATTGTGTCGGACCCATCTCCCTGCTCTGGAGGAGCCGGCTCCC
>JAICTU010000710.1 GCA_025936205.1 Polyangiaceae bacterium
AGCACGACATCGGGGAGGGGCGGCGCCACGCGCAGGCGGCGCAGCCGCCGAGCATGGCGCGGGGTGGGCAACCCCTTCAAAAAGTGCTCAACACGAGACTAGGAGCTCGCTCCGGAGGTCACGTACGCGAGCTTTCGGCGTCGGCTGCTCGCGAGTGTGCCCCGACCGATCGCGGCGACCGTGCGGCTCGAGCACAAGCCGGGCGAGCAAGCCCAAATCGACTACTGCGATGGCATCGACATCGTCGAGCGGACCACGGGCGAGTGCAAGAAGACGCATCTGTTCTGCGGCGTGTTGCCGTTCAGCTCGTACGCCTTCGGGGAGTTCGCCTGGAGCCAGAAACTGCCGTCGTTCATCGCCTCGCACGAGCGCATGTGGGCATTCTTCGGCGGAGTCACGCCCTACGTGGTCATCGACAATTTGAAGGCGGGCGTCAAGAGCGCGCATCGCTACGATCCCGACATCAATCCAACCTACTGCGAGTACGGCAACCACCAAGGCTTCGCCGTGCTGCCGGCGCGTCCGTACAAGCCACGAGACAAGGCCTGCGTCGAGGCGACCATCGGTGCCATTCAACGCGGCTTCTTCCAGGAGGTTCGCAATCAGACCTTCTACAGCCTGGCGGATCTCAACACGGCGTTCCGGCTGTACTTGGCGCGATTCAACTCCGGCATCATGAAAGACTACGGCCAGAGCCGCGCCGAGCGATTCGTGCACGAGCAGCCCCTGCTCAAGCCCCTGCCGACTGCTCGCTTCGAACTCTTCGACTGGCGCTCGGCGAAGGTGCATCCGGATTGCCACGTGCAGGTCGACAAAAACTTCTACTCGGTGCCCTACAGCATGATCGGTCAGACTGTGCGAGTGCGGTTGAGCGACAAGCTCGTCGAGGTGTTCACAGCTGATCACCAACGCCTGACCGCGCACGCTCGCCTATCCGGCCTCGGAAAGTTCTCGACCGACGAGCAGCACTACCCGGACGGCAAGCTCAGCATTCGGCGCTTTGAGGTCCGCTCGGCTCAGGCCGAGGCGGAGCGGGTCGGGCCCAAGCTGTCCGAGCTGGTGCAGTCCCTGTTCGCGTCGAGCCATCCGCTGCGCCATCTCCGGCGCGTGCAAGGGATCCTGCGGCTGCACCAAAGCGGCCGCGTCTCCGGCACTGCTCTCGAGTACGCTGCTGACAAGGCACTTCTCTTTCGGAAGCCCACGCTCAACTACATCAAGGCCTGCGCCGAGCACTACGAAGCCAACGGCGCTCGCCTGGTCCTCGTCAAACCCAGGCGCGCTGATTCCGAAGTCTTTCTGCACAGCGAGGGCGGCGACTCGTTTGCCCGCGGAGGTGAAGCATGATCCCCGATCAAACCAGGCAACTGGCGCACCAGCTGCGACTGTTTGGGATCCATGCTCATCTCGAACGCCGCGCTTCAGAGGCGCTCGCATCCCAGATGCACCCGCTGGAGTTCTTACGCCTCCTGCTGGAGGATGAGGCTCTGTTCAGGAAGGACCGGGTCGCCAAGATCCTTGCCACTCGCGCTCGCTTTCGGTCGTCTGCCGAGATCGATGACTGGGACGGCACCTACGATCGCGGCATCCCAAAGGCCAAGCTGAAAGAGCTCGCGGGCCTGAGCTTCTTCCTGAATCAGGAAAACTTGCTGCTGCTCGGCAAAACGGGCGAAGGCAAGTCACACCTCGCCGTCGCACTCGGAAGGCGGCTGTGTGCCGAGGGGCTCCAGACCACGTTCCTGCCCGTCAATCTGCTCTTCGAGGAGATCGCTGCCGCGAAGGCGGCAGGCAAGTACCTCCCACTGCTCCGACAGCTCAACAAGTCGAAGGTGATCGTTCTGGATGACTTCGGGCTCCGCTCGTACACACACGAGGAAGCCACCGCTCTGGTCGATCTGCTGGAGGACCGCTACCAGCGTGGCGTCGTGATCGTCACTTCGCAGGTCGATCCCCGCGGCTGGCTCAAGCTCTTCGAAGACGCCGTAGTCGGCGAGGCCATCGTCGATCGCCTGCTGCACCCCAGCCAGCGCGTCGTGCTCAAGGGCGGCTCGTATCGAGAGCGCCTTACCAAGAAGCCCGCCTGAGCGTCGCTACGCTCCGAAGTTGACCACTGCAAAATTTGGCCTCCCCAGGCCCGCTTTCCTAAACCAGATTTCGTAAGTTCGGTACCCGCGTCGCTACGCTCCGCTGGAGCCCGCCCCGGATCACGGCGGTGGTCAACTTCAGTGCAAATGCGTGGTCAACTGCGGTGCAAACGGGCACCCCTCCCGTGCTGCTTGCGATCCGCCCCATATCGGCCTCGCCGAGCGGCCGGTTGTTGGTTCCGCGTCCCCGTGGATGCGCTTACTTTCGCGTTGAGTAGGGGGTCAAGATGAGAGATCACGGTGTGCCGGCGGCCTATGCCGCCCCGCTGCGATATGCGAGCCTCCCCCGCCATGAACGACCGGACCGCGAACGAAGAGCGATTCACGCGCCTGGAGATCAAGGCGGCGTACCTGGAGAAGCTGACGGCGGATCTGAACGACGTCGTCGTGGCGCAAGCGCAGTTGATCGACGAGCTCGTCGGGCGTCTGGGTCGTCTAGAGCGCCAGCTGCAAGCAAGCGGCGAAGAGCGCGAGCTGCCGCAAGAGCGGCCGCCGCACTACTGATGAGGCGTGGCGGCAGCGCGGGGCGCGGCGCCGGCCGCGACTTCGAAGTGCGTCACGCAGCTCTTCGCGATTGCGTAGGGCCGCCCGGCGGGCTCGGCAGCGAGCAAGGCGCCGGCCACGCTCGTGCGCAGTGACCTGCGACTTGGTGGCAAGCATCAACAATCCCCAACGGCTGGAGCGCGCCGCGCGCGCTGCTCGCCGGAGAGCCCACCAATGCGCTCGATTTCTGGCTGATCGGCTCTACAGTCCAAGACCGCGATCGAGAAATTCCCCAACTTCAGCCACCATGAGCTCGTGATGCGGGCGCCTTCGGCGGCCTGCTCGAGGCGAGCAACGTCTACGCGCTGACCAACACGTACCTGCTGCTGGTCGAGGCGTACGGGCCACGCTACTTCCGCTCCAGGACCTCCGAGCGGCTCGAGGGGCCCCGGCTGGGGCTGATCCTGCAACAGGGAGCGCTGGGCGGGGCGCGAGATCGAGTGGGCTCGGCCCCACACGGCACCCACCGACCCTAGCATGTCCCCCCCCTCGACGACCGGCGCTGAGCGGCCCAGCGCGGCCCCACTGATCCGAAACCTGCCTCGAGCCGGCGCGGAGCCGGCATCTGTGCAACCGAGGGCTTGACGGATCTAACCCGAGAGAACTTCGGATTCGTAGCTGACCAGCGCCACGATACCCGATGGCTTTCCGGCAGCTTCTGAGCACGCTCGCTGAGGGACAATAGAGAAGCCCCCTCGGATAACTTGACCATCAAGGCTCCGAGAGGGCTGCCTCCGTCTGTGATCAAACAGAACGGAGGCAATTCATGTGGCATCGGTGGCAACCGGAAGCCAGTTTTTTTGCGCAGCCTGGCAGAGCTGGATCGGCAGACGGCCGAGCGG
>JAICTU010000703.1 GCA_025936205.1 Polyangiaceae bacterium
CATCGCCGGAGAACAGCGCCTCCGACGCGCGCTTGGCTTGCTCGAGCGCGCTCTGCCCGTGCACCAAGAGCGTGACCTGCTCCGCCAGCGCGCGCTGCGCAACGCGGCGCTCGGGCGCCGCTGCGTGCTCGGCCGCCAGCGCTTCGATCTGCTCGCGATCCAGGAAGGTGAAGCTCTTGAGCCACGCGATTACGTCCGCGTCGCCGGTATTCAACCAGAACTGGTAGAAAGCGTACGGGGACGTGCGCTCGGCGGTGAGCCAGATCGCGCCTGACTCCGTCTTGCCGAACTTGCCCCCGTCGCTCTTGGTGAGCAGCGGGATGGTCCAGGCGAACGCTTCCGCCTGACGCTTCTTTCGGATCAGCTCCACGCCGGCAACGATGTTGCCCCACTGATCGGAGCCGCCCACCTGCACGGTGACCCCGTGGCTGTCGAACAGGTGCAGGAAGTCATAGGCCTGGAGCAGCATGTAGCTGAACTCGGTGTAGCTGATGCCCTGCTCTCGACTGTTCAAGCGCTCTCGCACCGAGTCCTTCTGGATCATCATGTTGACGGAGAAGTGCTTGCCCACGTCGCGCAGCATCTCCAGATAGGAGACCGGCGCGAGCCAGCTCGCATTGTCGAGCAACAGCGTGGGCTGCGCGCCGCCGAAGTCGAGCAGCTTCTCCATGACGCGGCGCTGGCCTTCGACGTTGTGCGCGATCTGCTCGCGCGACAGCACCGGGCGCTCGCTCTCCTTGCCCGACGGATCGCCGATCAAGCCGGTGCCTCCGCCCATCACCACCACGGGGCGATGCCCGGCGCGCTGAAAGCGCCGCAGCAAGATGATGGGCAGCAGGTTGCCGATGGTGAGCGAGTCGCGCGTCGGGTCGAAGCCCGCATAGACGGAGCGACCCGGAGTCGCGAGATGGCGGCCCAACTCGGTACCGTCGGGATCACCCGACACTTGATGGAACAGTCCTCGGTAACGCAGGTCTTCGAGCAAGTGGCTCATGTCGGTGCAGAAACTAGCACGAGGTGGAACGGAGTTGTTAAGGGGCAGTGTAAGTCCCGCTCTTACCAATAATCGCGGGCGCGTTCAGGGGGGTTGTCCTACTGTGGCGTCCATATGCGACCCACGCCTTCCACGTCGCCCTGGGGGACCGGACGTTTCGCTGCAGTAGCTGTGCTGCTGGCAGCTGCCTGCAGCTCCGCAGATGCCGCACCCGAGGCGCCGGTCGCGATCGGCCAGACCCAGCAGGCGATCATCGGTGGCGAGCTCGACGAGAGCACCGCCGGTGTGGTCGGCCTGGCTCTCGACCTGGGCCGCCGAGGCGCGGCCGGCCACTGCAGCGGCACCCTGATCGCGCCGAACCTGGTGCTCACCGCCCGGCACTGCGTAGCATTCACCGACGACGAAGACGCGCAGGGCGTGGTCGAATGCGCGAACGCGCAGTTCAACGACCCGTTGCCGGCGAGCCTGGTGCTCGTCTCGCCCTCGGCGGTGCGCCCCACCGATGTGAACGATCCCAGCTACGTGCGCGGCAAGGAGATCCGCACCCTGAGCGCCCCGGACGTGTGCGGGTTCGACGTCGCGCTGATCATCCTGGACGGTGACATCCCCGACATCCGCCCGATCGACCCGCGCCTGGAGGAGGCGCCCATCCCGCGCGAGAAGTTCTCGACCGTCGGCTTCGGCCTGACCGATCCCAACAACCCGCGCTCCGACGGCACTCGCCAGCGCGCGGACGGCAGTGTGGTGCGCTGCAGCCGCGAGGACTGCGTGGCGCTCTCCGACGGCGCGATCCGCGACTCCGAGTGGGCCAGCGTCGATGCGCCGATCTGCTCCGGAGACTCCGGCGGCCCCGCGCTCGACGAAGAGGGCCGAGTGATCGGCGTGGCCTCGCGCGGCGACCTCGGCTGCAAGATCGCCGTGTACGGTGACGTGTCGAGCTGGGCGCCGTTCATCATCGACACCGCGCGCGAGGCGGCCGAGCTCGGTGGCTATGCCCCCGCTGCCTGGACCGATGGCCCCGAAGTACCGGCGCCCTCCCCCGAGTCCGCGAGCGCTGAAGCGAGCTCGGATAGCAGTTGCAGCCTGGCCGCCGCGCACGGCGGGGGCGCGAAGCCCGTGCTCTGGACGTCGCTTCTGATACCGTGCCTGGCATGGCTGCGACGCCGTCGGTCCCCTCGAGCCTGAATGCCAGCGGCCCTGTTGCCGGCGGCCCTGTGATCGGCGTCACGCCGAGCCTCGACCGGGGCCAGCGCCTGCGCGCCGGCTCCGACTACTGGTACCTCAATCGCAACTACACCCGCGCGCGGGCGGCCGCCGGCGCGGCACCGGTGCTGCTCTGTGCCGACACTCCGATCGAAGCTTGCCTGGCGCAGTGCGAGGGCCTCGTGCTTTCGGGCGGCGGCGACTTGCCGGAGAGCTTCGCGCGCGCGGCTGACGCCGACGCGGACTGGCGCGCGCGTGTACCGGGCGAGGCCGAGTCTCCGGAGCGTATCGACTGGGAACGGCGCCTGCTCCAGGCCTTCGCCGACAGCGGGCGGCCCGTGCTCGGCGTGTGCTTCGGCATGCAGCTGATGAACCTGCATTTCGGCGGCACGCTGCAGCTCGATCTGGGGAGCCGCGCGACCCCCGGCCTGGATCATGGAGGAGGAGGGGTTTCGGTACCGCACGCGCTGCGCGTCGCCACGAGTGCCCGCTTTCTGGCTGGCTGGGCAGCGCCCGCTCAGGTCAGCTCCTCTCACCGGCAAGCGGTTGCCGAGGTCGCACCTGGCTTCGTCGCGAGCGCGTGGGCGCCGGACGGCGTCGTCGAGGCCATCGAATGCGGGTCGCTGATCGGCGTCGAGTGGCACCCGGAGAGTGACGAGAGCGGCGACTTCATCTATCGCCGCTGGCTCGAGCTGGTACGGCGCTGAGTGGGACGACGCCGCCCGGGCGGGCGCATTGCACTACGTGACCCTCCGCGCCGGGCAATTCGCGCGCGATCTGCACGGTCTGTGCGCGCCGACTGCACAGGCTGTGCAAGACGTGTTGCACAGCTTGTGTCCTCACAGACTGAGGCGATTTTGCGCGTCCAGTGCAAGCACAAGTTGTTGCTCCAGTGCAACACGAAGGCGACCCGACGCGAATCGCACTAAAGCCCGCCCCTGGGGTGACGGATAGGCCTGACGCTTGGCACGCGAGCTGCACTCAAGCCCGCGTCTGTGGTTAATCATCGTAAAGGGACACCGCGGCTCGCGTGCTGTTCCCACCTAACGGGCGGAGGTAATTCTTTCATGCGTTTCGGTCGAGCAATCCTGTTGTCCTTGTCCGGTGCGGCACTGCTCGCGGGGTGCAGCGGCGCTCCTTCGGTTGACGACGCCGCTCCTCCGACCTCCGATCCGAGCGACTCGCAGCAAGGTGAAGGCGTCGAACTCGGCACGTCGTGGGAAGCGCTTTCGTATCCGTACTGCATGTACGGCGCGTGGTCCGATCCCGACGGCGATGGTTGGGGCTGGGAGTTCAATCACTCGTGCATCGTGTACAAGCCGCCGGCAAACACCACGACCACGACCACCACGACCAC
>JAICTU010000579.1 GCA_025936205.1 Polyangiaceae bacterium
ACTCGCGCGCGCAGCGCGCGCTCAAACACAGGGACCCCTCCCACGCGCGAAAAAAGGGCGCCCCCCTCCCCGACGGCTCAACGCTGATCAGGTGAGCTGAGCGTCTGTGAGCGAGCGGTATCCGCGCCGCGCGGATCCATTGCCATGAAGCGCGTGACAGCGCCGCCGGCAGGAGAGCGACGGCTGCGCCCACGTGGGCATCACTCGCTCGACTCGAAGTAGGATTCGAACTGCGACGGGAAGCTCTGGACGGATGGAACCGGCGCGGTTGGCATAGCTCCGCCCGACTGTGGAATCGCGGGCGGAGCCACATTTTGCGGTTCGTTGGATGGCTTCAACTGCACCGCCATCAGCGGCGGCGAATCACGCTCGGCGTGTCGGTGAGCAGCGCCTGCCTCAGCGCGTCGCTTCAAAGAACGAGAAGATCTGATTATTCGCGAAGCAGGGCCAGCCGTGGTTCGTGGGATTGCCGTCCTGAAGGTAATTCGGGTCGTTGTGGTTGCAGAACAGCGTGGTCGCCGCGCAGCCGTTGTACGAGACGCAGCCCGGGTTGACCGTGGCCTGGTTCGCGATCGAGCTGCAGGTGCCGATATTGACTTGCGTGGTACCGCCGCTGCACTGGTTGGCCTTGGTGTACTGCGTGATGTCCTGCGCGCCGTTCAGGTCGTTCTGACGCTCCTGATCCATCAGGCCGTGAATCAACATTGTTGGCACGGGCGTCCACGATGGGTTGTTCAAGTTGTTCGATGACACCGGGACGACCGCGGCAAAGCGGCTCTCCCGCGCGCGGCTGTCACCTAGCATGCCGGCGATGAACTGCGCTCCAGAGCTGTGGCCCATGGCAAAGATGTGCGACGTGTCAATACAGCGCTCTGCAAGAACCTGCGTGATCACGCGTTGGAACCGCGGGTAATCGGTGCCCAGATCCCAGGCAGTGCCCTGGCTCTTCACGAACGCCATCACGTAGTTGTTCTCCAGCACGGTGCCGGGCGTACGTGAATCGACCGTGCGCATTTCCGCATTGGTTCGATTGGCACCATGGAACGCAAACACGATCGGAAACGGCTTGCTCCCATCATACCCCTGCGGGAACGTCAGGATCGTATTGGGGTCGGCGATCGTCGTCGGGTTCGCCGGCATGCCCTGCGACACTCCGCAGCCCGCGCTCGCCGTGCCCGCCGCGGGGGTCGGGTTCGGTGCCGGCTGCATCGGCGCCGGTTGCATCGGCTGCTGCATCTGCTGATCGGTGGGCTGCGCCGGTTGCGTCGGCTGCTGGGTGTTGGTCCCCGGATTGGCGGGGGGCGTCGCATTCGTGCCGCTGGTCGGCGTCGGCGCGAGCTGGTTCACCTGGGTCGATTCGCTGTTGGGCGCAGCCGCGCCCGTCGGCGCAGGCGCAGCGCCCATGGTGTTCGTCGCCGGAGCCGTGGTGGTCCCGGAGCCCTGGAAGGCCGGCAGGGAGGCAGTGTTGTTTTCCGAGCCGCTGTCGGGCTCCGAGGAGCAGGCAGCAGCGGCGAGGGACAAGAAGAGAAAGGCACCCGAGCGCAGGGGATGATTCACGGTGCCATGGTATCCAAGGGCCGGCAGAGGGTCATCCATTCTCGATGAAACACCCTTGCTGCCTGCACAGCGCCGCCGTGCGGCTTCCGGGTGCTGTTACGCGTCGGGTAGAATTCTTGCGCTAGGCTCCCAATTCCATCCCAAAATGACCCAATCGTCGACGCTGTCTCGATAGCGGTGCAGGGGCTCGAAGCCCACGCGCTCGTGGGCGCGCAAGGAGCGGGGGTTGCGCTGCGAGACTTCGGTCAGCAGCAGCTCGAAGCGGTCGCGGTAGTGATCGCGGTGGCCTCGATAGAGCGCATCAAACACGCCCTGGCCGCGGAAGGGCTTGGCCACGCACACCTGGCCCATCACGTAGAAGCGCGTCTCGGGCAGCGGGCGTCCGCGCCAGGAGAGTGTCTCGAAGAGCTGGAACATGGGCTCCAGGATCGGCACATCGGCGCGCGCTTCGACGCGCATGGTGAGAGCGTAGCCGGCGAGCCCATCGTCGCTTCGGGCCACGATGCTCGGCGCGAGCTCGTGCATGCGCCGCAGGGTTTCGAGGTCGTGCACGGCGGTGAGGAAGCCCTGCGCGTTCGCCTCGTCGGCGCTGACGTTCGCCGCCAGGTTGGCGCGTTGCAGGGCGAGGATTTGCTCGAGCTCGGCAGGTCCTCGCACGGTGCCCACCGTCCATGGCGATTTCATCGTCGGAGCCTCACTCGAGGGCGGGGACGCTCGCGCCCTTGTGCAGCAGCCAGCCGTCGACCAGGGGCTCGACGAGGACCTGCCCCCCGACGGCCCAGACACCGCCGTCCGGATCCACCCAGACCGAGTGCAGCGAACGATTGTCGGCATCCGGCGGCAAGCCGGTGTCTTCCGTGCGCCAGCCCGTCGCGTCGCGCCGTGCGATGTAGCCAAACTGCCCGACGGCGTAACCGCCCTGGTCGGTCAGGCACACGCCGACCAGACCCTGGCTGCCCTGGGGGCTCTGGTTTTCCCAGGGCGCGCCCGCAGGCGCGGAGATGTCGCGCTCCAGGATCAGGCCGGAGCCGTAGCCGCCCACGGCCGCGAAGCGTTGCGAGTTGGCGTGTACGGTGAACAGGGATTCCGAGATGCCGATGAACGTCTGCGACAGCGCGGAGCCGTTCCAGTGCAACACCTTGCCCCCGGTGCCCACCAGCCACACGTCATCCGAGCCGTGCCCGAACACTTTCCAGAGCGCGTCGCTCGCCGCCAGCTGCGCGGGGAAGTCAGCGACCGGCTGCCAGCTGTCCCCGCCCGTGTTGCGCCACGCGAACGCGCCCTGCGCGCCCCCCTGCGCGCCGCCGACCGCCCACAGATCGTCGGGCGCCGAACCCCAGATTCCGAACACCGTGCCGGTGCCCGGGGTCTGCATGCGGGTGAAGGCACCGTCCTGGTAGCGCAAGATCGTGCCGCCGACGCCGCCCAGATACACGGGGCCCGATTCGAAGCCGAAGGCCCACCACAGGTCTCCGTTCTGTCCCGTCGGCAAGCGTTGCCAGCTCGCGCCGTCGAAATGCAAAACCAGCGGCCCGTGGCCGTCCCGGGCATCGGAGCCCGCCGCCCACACGTCGCTGGCGCTCGTGCCCCACACCGAGAGCAGCGCGGAGTCGAGGTGCGGCTCGACCATCTGCCACGCGGGGGACGCGGCCTGCTGCGAGCCGCCGCAGGCGGCCACCAGCGCTGCGCTGCCGAAAGCAAACAGCAGCGCCGGGAGCGACGCCGTGCAGAGCGACCTCTTCATGCCGATCCCGCGCTCAATAATACAGGCGCACCGAACGGATGCGGTTGTTGCCGGTGTCGCTGATGATCAGCGTCTTGCCCACGAGCTCGATGCCATAGGGACGGCGCAGGAGCGCCTGCGTGGGGGAACCGCCATCACCGGTGTCACCCGCGACGCCGCATTGCCCGACCACGGTGGCGATGGTGCCTTCGCTGTCGATGCTGCGCACGCAGTGGTTATACGTGTCGGTGAAGTAGAGCGTGCCTTCGGGACCGAAGGCGAGGTCGACGGGGTTGTTCAGCTCGGCTTCGCTCGCAGGGCCGCCGTCGCCCGAATAGCCGCGTTGAGCGATCCCGTTCACCGGCGCGAGGCCCGCGATGCGGTGCACCATGCCGTCGGGATCGACGCGGCGGATCACGGAGTTGCCCGAGTCCGCGAAATAGAGCGAGCCGTTGGCGTCGTAGGCGATGCGCCCGCCGGGGTCGGCGCTCTGCCCGAAGGGCTGCGCGAGGCGCATGGTGGCCGCCGGCACATCGTCACCGTTGTAGCCGGGCGTGCAGGGGTTGGTGCAGGTCAGCGCCGGGTCGCCGCAGCTGTGCTTGCCCGAAGCGGAGCTGCCCATGACGGGGCAAGCGACCGCCGCTTGGCCCTCGCCGCAAGCGCCAGGACCCGAGGGCGGCGGCGCGTCGATCACGCATTGCCCGTAGAGCGCGTGGATGTTGCCGGAGCCGTCGACGCTACGCAGCACCTGATTGGCCTGGTCCATGATCACCAGGTTGCCCTGCGGATCCCAGGCGATGCTCGTCGGCAGATCGAGCGAGGAGCTGACCGCGGGGCCATTGTCCCCCCAGTACGCCCGCCGCCCGTCTCCGCAGGTGTCGACGATTTCTCCGCTCGCCAGATCGAGCGTGCGGACCTTGCTGTTATGCCAGGCGGCGATCAGCAGCCGGCTCTCGTCCGGGCTGAACAGCATGGCGGTTGGATGATTGAAATCTCCGTTGGCCGGATCGTCGAGGTTGCCGCCCAGCTCTCCGCGGCCTGCGACGTGATAGATGGTGCCGTCTACGACCTTGCGGATCCGGTGATTGTTCCAGTCCAGCAGGTACATGCTGCCGTCCGATGCGGTCAGCGTGTCCTGCGGAAACGACAGCATCGCCTCGGTCGCCGGACCATCATCTCCGGAGTAACCGTTGTGCTGGAAGTCGCCCGCCCCCACGATCGTGCACAGCACGCCGGGCGTCGTCGGGTCGCAGCCGCGCTCGTCGCCGCCGCAGCCAAGCGCCGCCGCGGCGCCCAGCGCGAGCCCCAGTGCCCCCCGCAGGGGCCCATCGAGCAGCTGTTTCATTGCTGAACCCTCAGGATGCGGCTGTTGCGCGTGTCGGAGATGAACAAGTTACCCTCCAGGTCGAAGTCGATGCCGAAGGGACGATACAGCCGGGTCTCGGTCGCTAGCTTGCCTTCTTCCTTGTCGAGGCCTTGCTCGCCGGTGCCGGCCACGGTGCGAATGCTGCCGTCGCTGGTGCTGATGGCGCGGATCGCGCTGTTGTAGGTATCGGCCACGTACACGTCGCCGTCGGGACCGATCTCCAGATCCTGGGGATGATAGAGCGTGGCTTCGGTGGCGGGACCGCCGTCACCCGAAAAGCCCGCTTCACCCGTGCCCGCGAAGGCGTCGATGATGCCGGTGTCGAGGTCGATCACGCGCACGCGGTTGGCGAGCGTGTCGGAGAAGTAGAGCTTGTTGCCTGCCAGCGCGATGCCGCCGGAGGGCTCGGGATTGGAGCCCGCTTCCAGGCTCAGGTTGGCCGCCTTGGCAGGGCCGCCGTCGCCTTGCACGCCGCCGTCGCCCTGCACGCCGCTGCCCGCGATCGTGTCGATGACACCCTTGCTGTCGATGCGCCGGATGCGGAAGTTCTGCTGGTCGACGATGTAGCGCTCACCCTG
>JAICTU010000306.1 GCA_025936205.1 Polyangiaceae bacterium
CTCATCCGCACCAGCCGCTACCTGGTGCAGGAGATCGGCCGCGAGCCGACGCCCGAGGAGATCGCGGAGAAGATGGAACTGCCGCTCGACAAGGTGCGCAAGGTGCTGAAGATCGCGAAGGAGCCGCTCAGCCTCGAGACCCCGATCGGCGAGGAGGGCGACAGCCACCTCGGCGACTTCATCGAGGACAAGGGCGCGGTCAGCCCCGCGGACGCGGCGGTGAACATGAACCTCTCCGAGCAGACCCGGAAGGTGCTGAAGACGCTGACCCCGCGTGAGGAGAAGGTGCTGCGCATGCGCTTCGGCATCGGCGAGAAGAGCGACCACACCCTGGAAGAGGTGGGTCAGGACTTCGAGGTGACCCGCGAGCGCATCCGCCAGATCGAGGCCAAGGCGCTCCGTAAGCTGCAGCATCCGAGCCGCTCCAAAGAGCTCAAGAGCTTCATGTGAGCGCAGGATCTTCGGACTTACAGAAGCTCATTCGCGCGCGCCGCACCGTCCAGGATTACCGGCAGGGCTCCCTGCCGGAGGGCGCGCTGACGCGGGCGCTCGAGGCGGCGACCTCGGCGCCCAACCATCGTATGACGGAGCCCTGGCGCTTCGTGCAGGTGGGGCCACAGGGTCGCCAAGCGCTGTTCGAGATCAGCGCGGACCTCAAGAGCGCGCCGGGAGCTCCGCTGGCCGGGGCGGCGCGCGATCGGCTCGCCGCCAAGATGCTGGTGCCGACAGAGCTGCTGGTGCTCTGCCAGGCCAAGGCAGAGGACCCGGACGTCGCCAAAGAAGATTACGCCGCGGTCGCCTGCGCGGCGTACGCGGCCATGCTATCCCTTTGGAGCGAGGGCATCGGCTCCAAGTGGAGCACGGGGGACGTCACCACGGACGAGCGCACGTATGCTTGTCTGGGGGTGGACCCCGCCCAGCAGGAGATCGTCGGCTTCCTGTGGGTGGGTTTGGATGCGCGAGCCGAGGCGCCGAAGCCCCGGCGGCGCAAAGCGCTGGACCAGATCCTGCGCTCGATCCCCTGAGGGCTGTTCCGCGAAGCCTGAGTCCGCGTTTGCTTCATTAAGCGAACCATTTCGCGGCTGGTTTGTGCAGCCCTCTCAATAATGCGTGCATACTGCTCTGGTATGCACGTTGAATTGCGCTCGCGAGGCGCTCTGTCTGTGGAGGGCTCGTGGGCTGGCTGCGCGAGCTGATGAGCTCTGCAGAGCCCCCGGTGACGGGCTACGGCGAGCTCGCCCGGCGGACCCTGCAACACCCCGATTGGCCCGACGACACGCGGCCCCAGCCGCGCTCCCTGGCAGCTCTCTTCAGCAAGCTCGACCGGAGCCAGGAGCTGGAGTGGCTCGCCGAGCGGGACGCCGTGCAGCGTGCCCTCGCGCTCACCCTCGGCTGCTCGCTGGAGGCGGTGCGCGGCCCGCTGGAGGCGGTGCTGGAGACGCCCGAGACCCGCCGGCTGCGGCTCGAGGACCTCCCCTTCGCCAGACCCTTCGACTTCCTCGAGGAGCAACTGCCGCCGGGCATTCCGGAGCTGGCCACCCGCCCCTCGGCCTGGAATCGCACCTGGTGGCTGGCGCCGTCCGGCAGCGGGCGGACACTGACCGGCCGCTGGCTGGCGACGCGCGGTCTGGCGGTGCATGTGTGCGCGCGCACCTGGGCGGAGGCGGCGGCGAAGCTTCCCGAGGCCGGCGCCACGTTCGTGGAGCTGGAGCGAGCCGATAGCCTGCCCAGCTTCGAGGCGCGGCCGCTGCGTGCCGACGTGCTGATCGCCGCTCCGGCCCTTCCCCCCTCGCCCCCGGATGGCTCGAAGCGGGAGCCCTGGCGCGTGATCGAGTCTCCGTCTCCGGAGCAGTTCCTCAGCCCGCTCCTGGAGTGGGTTCAAGCCCGGCTGCCGGAAGACGGGGCGTTCGACGCGGCCGCCGCGCGCGACTGGCTGGAGGGACCGCTGGGCGAAGGCCTGCTGCCGAGCCTGGGAGCGCTGCTCGGGGTGTGCGGGCTGCTCGACGCGCAGGGCCTGCGCGCCTGCAAGGACAAGAGCCTGCTGGAGCTGGCCGCGGCCTTCGTGCACGAGCGGCTCGAGCAGGCCAGCGGCAAGGGCAGCGCCGAAGCGCAATGGCTGAAGCACGCCGGCTTCAACGTGCTGGTCCAGCTCGCGGAGGAGGTGCTGACCCGCGGCGAGCAGCCCTGGGACGTCGCGCGCACGCAAGACGAGTGGATCGCGCTGGTCCCGGCCGACCTGCGCGACAAGGGGCCGGGTGCCTATCGCATCGTGCGGGCGCTGGCGGACGCGCGGCTGCTGCGCGCGCGCGGCGCCCAGGGAGGGCTCGCGATCGCGCCCTCGTTTCTGCGCCACGCCGCCCTGCGGCGCGCCCGCGAGCAACTGGTGCGCGAGGCCTCGCCGTTCAGCTGGGGCGAGGCGTTGCTGCGGCCGCACGCGGCGGCAGGCATCCTGGAGGCCCTGGACGCGCGCCTGGCGGAGGACGACTTCATCCTCGCCGAGAGCCTGTTCGATCTCGAGCTCTCCGCGCAGCCCGCCCTGGTCGCCGCCGCTGAGGCGGTGTTCGTCTGTCTGGGCTTGCAGGTGCTGGACGGCGCGAAGGTGCCGCGCGACTACCTGACCCAGATCTGGAACGAGCAGCTCAGCTGGATCGTCGATCTGGAGGGCGAAGCCGAGCTGCCGAAGCCGCGCCTCCTGTGCTGGGAAGGTAGCTCGCGCGCCTCGATCCTCGCCAATCCCCTGGTATGGAGCCTGGCCGCGCTCGCGATCTCCGAGCGCCTGGGCGCGGCCCAGGGCGGGCGCCACGCCGTGCTGCGCCCCTGGGCGCAGGAGCTGACGAACCCCAAGCTGCTGCGCTTGCTGGACGCGATCCACGCTTGCCTGCTGCGTCCGGAAATCGCCTGCTTCGAGTGGAGCGTGCGCGCCTTCGCGCTGATCGGCAGGTTGTACAACACGGCTCCGGGCAAGCACGACGTGTCGAACGTGCACGCGCTGGCCAAGCCGGCGTTCGTGGTCCGGCAGTTCCTGAATGACCGCCAGACGGTGGCGGTGGAGTTGCTGGGGCCGCACGCGCTCGAGGCGCGCGCGCTGCGCCATGAAGGCGAGACCCGCGCCGTGGACTGGCCGCAGCTCGCGGAAGCCGCCTGGCGCGACTGGCGCCGCCGCGGCTGCTCGCCGGCGGCGGAGGGCTGGTTTGCTCCGAACAGCCCGTGCAGCGAGTTGCTCTGGCCGCACTTGCCGCCCGACGTGCTGGATGCGGTCTGGTCACGCTGGGGCGATGAGCCCTGGCCGCTGCATCGCTGGGGCTCCGTGCAGTGGCTCGCCTTTGCCGAACGCTGGCCGCGGCAGTACCCGCGCCACCCGGCTTCACCGAACTGGGCGCTGGCGCTCGAGCGACTGGACGAGCCCAGCCTGGAGCGCGTGCTCGGCGACAACCAGCTGTGGGGCGCCGGCGCTCCTTTGAGCCCGCGCCTGTCGGCGATCCTCTGGCGCCGCGCGCCGCGCGGCATGCTGGCTCAGCTGCTCACGCGCATCGAAGCGCACGACGCCGACAGCGTCGGCCGCTGCCTGAGCGGAGCGCCGCCCGAGGTGGATCCCGAGCTCTTGCCAGCGCTCTCGAACGCGCTCGCGCAGCGGACCGTGCGCCGCCAGGTGCTCGAGGAGACCCGTCGCTGGATCAGCCGACGGGTGGAAACCCGCTCGCCACACTGGCGAGAAGCGTATGCCTTGTTCGCGACGCTGGAGGAGCGCGTGGCGCGCTCGGTGCGTGCGCGCGGCTCCCTGCCCGCCGCAGTCGCCGAGCCGCGCGACGGCAAACGCGACCCCGTGAACAAGGGCGTGTGAAACACCCGGATCACTGCGATGTGACAGATCGCCGCGCTCGCTGGCTGCAAAACTTTCCGGCAACACTTCGCGCGAACCGATCGCGAAAATGCCTGCTGAAAGGCTGCGATTGGAAAAGAACGTGCGCGCTGCAAGCTCGAGTAACCCGCCAGGGTGTAGGCAAGATCACACCATTGACAAGGCAGCGCGGGACGCGGTTTCTATCGGTCATGCAGACGGCTCGGACCCGCGCATGGCTGTCGATGTCGCTAGCAGCCATCTCGCTGACGGCCCTGTCGTTTGCGGGAGTCTTGTCGCTCGCGGGCTGCGGCTCGGATCCGGCAGCGAAGCACGCGGCGTCCGCGCGCGACGTCGATCACGAAAGCGCGGAGGCGGACTCGGAAGTGCTCGCCGCCCGTTCCAAGCGCAAGGCAGACACCACGCCGGAGCGCCGGGAGCGCAAGGCGCACGCGCAGGTGGTCGACGAGGTGAGCGCTGCCGAGGCGATGTTGCCCGAGGGGTGCGGGGACGGCGAGCAAGACTGCCTGCCGCCGCAGCAGTGGGTCGACAAGCTGTGCGGCGGCGTCCACCCGGAGCTGGCGCTGCACATGTTCCGCGGCGGCTCGCCGTGGAAGCGCCTGTACTCGCGCGCCACGGCGCCCGCCTTCAACGGAACCGGCGGGCCATCGCTCTCGGACGAGCGCGTACAGCGAGGGGAAGAGCTGATCGCGCTGCGCCGCAACAGCGACGCCAAGCGTTCGAACGCCGGCGAGATGAGCGTGGGCGACACCGCGGGCTACGATCTGCTGCGCTGGAACGGCAGCTGCGTGACGCTGCACGACGGCGAGTTCAGCCGCAAGCCGCCGCGCCGCCGGGCAGCCCACGCGCGCGTCGACTGGCGAGCGCTCGGCGACCGCGTGCAAGACACTCTGCGTGAAGACGAGTTCGTCAGCCGTGCCCTGATCGCGCGCCGCAAGGAGTGCCGTGGCATCACGCTCGGCAGCGTCACGCGCAAGTGCGTCGAGCAAGAGAAGTCGCTGATCAAGGCCGTGGTCGACTACGTGCGCGCCGGCGGCGAGCTGCCCGAGCCCAGCGAGAGCCTGTAGCCGCCGGCGCGGCGGCACGCGAGCTCGAGCGCCACGGGCCTCGACCGTGAGCACGGGTGGGGCCGCCAGGCTTTTCTGTGGAATTTTCAGGGCCGGGCCTCCGCCGCGCGGCAACGACGACCCCTCGGGGCGCCTCACGGCCATACCCCTGCGCGGCTCCGCTCCGCGCGTACGGCAGAGGCCCGGCCTGAGGAATCGCTGCGAACCGGGCGCGAGCGCCCGCCCTCTCGAGGGCTTACCTCCAACTCTTCCGCTCGCGGCGGTCTTCTTTTTTTGTCGATCGTCATGTTCCATGTGGAACTTCACTTCGCGCGAAAAACCCACGAGCTCCTCGCAGCGCGAGCTTGAAAACGAACGCGGTCCGCTCAGCGAGTCGTCGGTGGGCTGTCCTGATGTGCATGGGGACGTGAGGGACCGAGCCCTGATCTTCGAGTTCCGTACCAGGTCGGCACGTTTGCACGAGTTCTGCACGGAGCTTCCTGGGCTTCTCCACGGGAGCCCTGGATCGCCCCCGCTAGACTTTGTGTTGAACCCTTACACGGAGCAACAGATGGCGGGTGCAGTGCGGATCGGCATGATTTTCGCGGTGTTTGTGCTGGCCAGTATCGCCTGGCTGATCTTGGCGGGCGTGACCGAGCATCGCTCGAGCGAGCAGAGCTCCGTGCTCGACGAGCGCGTGGGCGGGCTCTGGGGCAATGCCCAGACCCAGACGCCGCCTGTACTCAGCGCGGAGTGGACCAGCAACGAGAGGGTGCGCAGCACGGAGCAACAGAACGGCAAACAGGTCGATGTGGTGCGGATCGAGGCCGTGCCCCACTCCCAACCGGTGAGTCTCGACTCGACCAACGTGGACGTGGAGCTGCGCTCCGATCTGCGCCGCAAGGGCTTGATCTGGTTCTCGCTCTACGATGTGAAGTTTCGTGGCGTGTGGCGCTACCAGCACCGGCTCGACCTGCCGACGCAGCTCGCTGTGGAGTTTCGCTTCCCGGATGCGGCCGGGGTCTATGACAACTTCAGCTTCCTGGTGGACGGGAAAGAATTCGCGACCACGAGCACCGTTGACAAGGGCGCGGTGCGCGCCCTGGTGCCGGTCAAGCCCGGTCAAGAAGTGCAGATCGCGGTCAGCTATCAGAGCCGCGGGCGCGATCGCTGGGCATATGCGCCCGCGGATGGCGTGGCCGTGCTGCAGGACTTCGCGTTGCAGCTGCGCACCGACTTTCCGGACATCGACTTCCCCCCGCAGTCCCTGTCACCCTCGGAACGAGCGCGCGCTGGTTCGGGCCACGCGCTGGTCTGGCGCTTCGCGCATCTGGTCACGGGTCAGTCGATCGGCATGGTCACGCCGCAGCGGCTGCAACCGGGACAGCTCGCGGGCGAGCTGGCACTGTCCGCGCCGATCTCGCTCGGCTTCTTCTTCGCGGTGATCTTCCTGCTGGCCACGCTGCGTCAGATCGAAATCCATCCGCTGAACTATCTACTGCTGGCCGGGGCCTTCTTCGCCTTTCACCTGCTGTTCGCGTACACGGCGGACCGCTTGCCGGTGGAGGCCGCCTTTGCGCTGGCGAGCGGCGTGAGCATCGTGCTCGTCGTGAGCTACTTGCGGCTGGTGGTCTCGAACCGCTTCGCGTTCGTGGAGGCAGCACTGGCTCAGCTGGTGTATCTGGTCGGCTTCTCGCTCGCCCACTTCTGGCAGGGGCTGACCGGGTTGACGGTGACGGTGCTCGCCGTGCTCACCCTGGCCATGGTGATGCAGCTCACGGGGCGGCTGCGCTGGAGTGAAGTGCTAGCGCCCGGAGGGCGCCCAGAAAACAAGGAAGGACCGCGGAGCAGCCCGAAGGTTGTCCCGTGATAGCAGGTCCCTCACCCGCTTTGGGGACCCGATATCACGGGATAACCTTCGGGCGGAGCGGTGCTAGCTGGTCGCGCGCTCGCGCGGTGAGCTCGTAGGAGCGCAGGCGCGCAGCGTGGTCGTAGATCATCGAGGTGACGATCAGCTCGTCCGCCCCCGTGCGCTTCACCAGCGCCTCCAGACCGTTGCGCACCGTCTCCAGCGAGCCGACCACGCGACACGACAGCGTCTGCTCCAGCAGCTGCCGCTCCGCGGGCACGAGCGTGTCGCGAAACCCCGCGCGCGGCGGAGGGAGCGGGCTCGGCCGCCCGCGCCGCAGGTTGATGAAGGCCTGTTCGATCGAAGAGAAGCACTCCAGCGCCGCCGCGTCGGTATCGGCGGCGCACACCTGCACCCCCAGCATCAGGTGCGGCTCCGACAGCTGTTCGGAGGGCTTGAAGCGCTCGCGGTAGAGCGCGCTGGCCTCGCGCAGCAGCGCGGGCGCGAAGTGAGAGGCGAACGCAAACGGCAGACCGAGCGCGCCCGCGAGCTCCGCGCCGAACAGGCTCGAGCCGAGGATCCAGATCGGCACGCGCAGCCCGCTGCCGGGCACGGCGTGCACGCGCTGCCCCGGCTGCGGCGGGCCGAAGTAGCGCATCAGCTCCAGCACGTCGTTGGGGAAATGATCGACGTTGCCGTCCAGGGTGCGCCTCAGCGCGCGCATGGTCAGCGGATCGCTGCCCGGGGCACGGCCCAGCCCGAGCTCGATGCGCCCCGGATAGAGAGACTCGAGCGTGCCAAACTGCTCCGCGATCACCAGCGGCGCGTGGTTGGGCAGCATGATGCCGCCGGCTCCGACGCGCAGCGTGCTGGTGGCCGCCGCCACGTGCGAGATCAAGAGCGCGGTGGCCGCGCTCGCGACGCCGGGCATGTTGTGGTGCTCCGCCAGCCAGTAGCGGCGATAACCCCAGCGCTCGGCATGCTGCGCGAGCTCGCGGCTATTGCGGAACGACTGGGCGGCATCACCGCCCTCGATGATCGGCGAGAGGTCCAGGACCGATAGGGGAATCATAACCGGGAGATCAGCATCCGTCCGGACCGCACGCGGCGCCTTCGGCAAACTCGTCGGGCTTCTGGGCGAGCTCCTGCTGCGTTTGCTGGAGCGCGCGCAGCAGCAGCTCCACGGGTTGGGCTCCGGAGACGGCGTAGCGCCCGCCCAGTACGAAGAAGGGTACCCCCTGGATGCCGATCTCCCGGGCCTGAGCCTCATCGCTGCGCACTTCACGCGCAAAAGAGTCGCTGGAGAGCGTCGCGCGCACCTGCTCCTCGTCGAGCCCGATCTCGGTGGCCAGGCGCACCAGTACCTCCGGCTCGCCGATCGCCTCTCCTTCGCACAGGTAGCCGCGCAGGAAGCGCTCCTTCATCTCGTCCTGACGCCCTTGCTCCGCCGCCAGGTGCACCACGCGGTGCGCATCGAAGGTGTTGCCTGGCTGAATGTGCTGGAAGTCCATCGGGATGCCGTCCGCCCGCGCCACGTCCGTCAGCTGCTGGATGCGCTCCTCGGCCTGACGCACCGACATGCCGTACTTCTTTGCCAGGCGATCGGCATAGTTGCCGCCGGCCTCGGTGCGCCGCGGCGCGCCGGGATTGAGCTCGAAGGAGTGCCAGCGAACCTGCACGCTGTCCCGATCCGGAAATTGCTTCAGCGCGGCTTCCAGGCGGCGCTTGCCCACGTAGCACCAGGGGCAGGCGATATCCGACCAGACGTCCACATGTAGATGAGCCATGGACCCCAACATAAGTCGCCGCGGCGCCGCGCGCGAGCCCCTGATCGAGTGCTCACGGTTCCCAGCCGAAATCCAGGCTCCAGGTCTCCCCGGGTCCATACGCACCGGAGGTCACGAAATCGTGCGGGAGAAAGAGCTCGATCAGCACCCCTCCCCCCGTGTCCTGCTGTTGCTGACCGCCACCACTGGCAAAAATGCCCTCCACGTACACGCCGCGGATGACCCCAGCCAGGAAGCTCGGCACCAGCGAGTCGAGCTCGAAACCGGCGCGCACCCGTGAAGCCGTGTTCTCACTCCCCGGCTCGACCAGCAGGATCGGCATCACTTCCCCGAGCTCGCTGCGCGCCGAGAGGGCGAGCAGGCCGCTGCTCAGGCCACTGACAAAGGAGCGCGCCTGGTCCTTGGCGCTGCCGCTCGTGGCGCCGCTCACGAAGAGTGCCTGCGCCGCTTCCACCGCGCTGGCATTCTGCTGGTCGACCTGAAACTCCAGCACCGGTGCGCGGGCACGCCCGCTGATCTTCACCGTGACGACCTTGCTGCCGCCTCGGCTGCGCGCCTGGGCGGTGATGTCGAGCACCGGATCGGGCACGTCGCTGCCGACGAACTCCAGGGTGTTGTGGCCCTGCAGCTCGAAGACTTTGCCCAGCAGCTGCAGATAGCCCCGTTGCAGCGTGACCGGGCCGCGGATGCGCAGCTGGCCTTGCTTGCTGCTCGCCGTGAGCTGGGCCGAGAGCTTGACCGCGAAGTCCTCCCGGCGCACCCAGAACGAGTCGTGCGCCTCGATCGACAGCTCGAGCGGCAGCGCGGCCTTCACCGGCGGCGGCTCGCCAACGAGGCGGGCCTGCGGCACGCGCGGATCGAGCACGTCTGGATGCGGCTCGAGGTTGATGCCCTGCCGCAGGTCTTCACTGCGCAACCAGAGCGAAGCGTCCTGCATCTGCACAGCGACGCGCGCAGCCTGTTCGTCCAGAGCGGCGCGCACGCGCAGCGCAGCGTCGAGCGTGCCGGCGACGCGCCCCTGCTGGCGCAGCGGAAATCTCTTGGCGAGTAGCGTCAGTGCCGCCTCCACCGCCTGGGTCGGTGGCCGCAAGTCAATCCGACCGTCGAGCTGCAGCTGGCCGTCGCCGTCCCGCGCGCGGAGCTGCTCGATCTCGATGCCGTGCTGCTGGATCGCGATACGGCCGTTGATGTCGGCGAGCGGTTGAGCGAGCGCCGTCGCCGTGAAGCCCACGCCCTCGGGCGCCAGGAAACCGCCCAGCTCGGGCGCGGCGCGCGTGCCGGCCAGCGTGATGCGTCCGCTGAGGGTGCCCGTCGCGCGGCTGATGGCTCCCCCCGCGGGCACCAGCGCGCCCACGGGCAGCCGATCGAGGCGCAGCTCCGCCGACAGCGGCTGATCGCGCGGCAGGCTGAGACTGCCGGCACGCAGCTCCAATGGCACGCGCGCCGTGAGGCTGGAACGCGTCGCGCCGTGGACCAGTCCGAGCTCGACACTGGCCGCGGGCGTGCGCAGCTGGGCGTCGAGCGTCGCATCCATGAAGTCCACGCGATTGACGCTGAGTTGCTGCGCGCGCAGCGCGAGCTCCAGCTGCGGTGCCGCCTCGAGCAGCGAACGGCCGTGCGCGTTGCCGCTGATCCGCCCGTGCACACGGTTGCAGACCAGCGGCAGTGTGGCGAGGTCGAGCTCGTTCAGCGCCAGATCGAGCTCCAGCCCGGCGAGCCGCGCTGGCCCCAAGCGCGCCAGCAGGGGGCCGAGCTCGACTCGAGTCCGGGTGTGGATCGATGCCAGCTGTTGCGCTCGGCGGGAGAGCTCGAGCTCGCCCTGCAGCTGGCCCGCGTCGAGCCGTGCCAGCACGGCGAGCTCTGCCTGCAGGCTGTTGCAATCGCTGCCGGCCGTGTCGCCCGGCTGGCGCAGCTGGAGCTTCAGCTCCGCCTGCGGCTCGGCCAGCGGCTGGTGTGAAGCGCTGAGCTGCGCGGCGAGCTCGAGGCGCCCGGCCGCGGGCGGCAAGGCGCGTGGGATCGGCGCCTGCGCGAGGCGCCGTTCCTTCAGCTGCAGTTGCGCGTCCCAGGCCGCCCGCTGCAAGAGCTGCGCGGCGTCGCGCAGCAGCGCCTCGCTGTTCGCCTCCGGGTGCGCCAGATGCGCGCGCGCTTCGAGCCACGGGCCATCGCGATCGGAGAGCGTCGCGTCCGCGCGGGCTTCGCCCTGCGCGTAGCGAACCTGCAGTGCGAGCTCGGCATCGCGTCCCGGCCCGAGCTGCCGCAACCGGGCGCGCAGGTCGCTCTCCAGCCGGGGCTCGCGCGCGGGCCCGCGCAGCAGTAGGCGCAGCGAGCCCGCGCCTTCCACGGGCAGCGGCCGCCCCAACCAGGCGCTCAGGTCCTTCGTGTCGAGGCGTTCGAGCGCGGCCTCCGCCTCCAGCTGCGCGCTGCGCAGGCGCTGGCCCCAGCTCGCGCGCGGCGCGGCGGGAAAGCTCGTCTTCGCCTGCCCCCTCAGCAGGCGCCCCGCGGCGCTGTCGGCGTGCGCATCGACCCGGGCCCGGCCCCGCCCGGCATCGAGCTCCGCGTCCGCCTCGAGCGCTAGCGCCGGCCCCTCTCCGTAGCGCAGCTCGCGGCCGCGCAAGGACAGCCCGAGGACGGGCGCCGCGAGCGAGCCGCGCGCGCTGGCGTGCAGCTCCAGCACGCCGGCAAGGGTGGGTTCCAGGGCGAAGGCACTGCGCAGCTGAGCCAGATCGATGCCGCGCGCGTCGAG
>JAICTU010000625.1 GCA_025936205.1 Polyangiaceae bacterium
ATCGCTGGCGCGGCCTGGAGCTATCCAGGCGGCAGCTGGACGGAGCCGGGGAGCGAGGGCTTCTCGCTGCTGCGCAACTTCTGGTGCGATCTGGTGCGCACGCAGGCCATCAACGGCGCCGATAACAGCGCGAGCCGGCGCATCTCGTGCGTCGCCTTCGTGGCGCTGGCGCTCGCGCTCTGGTGGTTCTGGCCGATCGCCGGCTCGCTGCTGCGGCCCGCGCGCGGCGCGCGAGTCAGCGCGCTGGGAAGGCTCTCCACGCTGGGGCTGATCGGCATGGCGGTCCTGCCCTCGGATGCGCATCCGCTCTGGCATGGCGTGGTCGCCCTGGCGGGCGGTGGGCTCGGCATGGCCTGCGCGGCCGCGTGCTCGGTTCGCTGCGGCACGGAAGCGCGGTACGGCGCCCGCCGGCTGGCGGCCGTCGCGACGCTGCTGCTCGCCGCGCTCAACGCCGCGCTCTACGTCTACGTGGCGTATGCAGGAGGGCCAGAGACGCTGTTGCAGCCGAGCGTGCAGAAGCTCGCGACGCTCGCGCTGTTGATCTGGATGTCCGCGACGCTGCGTCGCGCCGCGGCCGAGCGCGATCGTTCCGCGGCATCCACGGGCTGAGTGGGGGAAGCTCGCACCTGCCAACTCGCGCACTGTGCGTTCGCCAGTGTTTCGCCGCGCTGTCACATGCAGACGGCAGAAATGCGCCCCCGGCGCTTGCAGCGGCCGTCGCCACCCCCTCGGGTGGCACGCTCGCTGGCTCTGGCGGCGCGGAGGCGCTAGATTGAGCGAGAATGAAGCTCCGTTCGGCCGCAGCCCGCGTTTTGCGCCCGTTGCTGGCCGTGCCGCTGGTGGCGTGTACCTACTTCGTCAGCCGCGGTAGCGACCTCTACAATCAAGGCCGCTACATCGAGGCGGCTCAGGTGCTGGAACAGACGGAGTACCGGCTGGAGCGCAGCGAAGCTCCGGACGAGCACGCCGAATACGGCCTGTACCGCGGAGCAACACTGCTGCGCCTCGGTGATCTCGACGGCGCGCAGCACTGGCTCGCCTACGCGCAACAGTGGGAGCAGCGCCATCCGGGCGCCCTGCGCGACGACGAGCGCGACCTGCTCGAAGAGCGCGTGATCGCCTTGCAGGGGGATCTCGAGCGGCGCCACGCCATCGAAGAAGGGCAGGCCCTGGCGGAAGAGGGGGTCCAGGGGCCCAGGGGTCCAGGGGTCCAGGGCCTCGGAGGCGGAGCCCCAGCGCCCGCCGGCAGAAGCGTGGAGCGCCGAGCTCCCGCGCGCGTAGCCCCGAACTCGCTCGATCCCTGAGCGCACCAGCTCTGCATGGCTCGCCGTTCGGCGGGCACATTCTGGCGACGCACGCCGTCCTGAGAAGCCGAGCCCCTCAGCGCCGGGCGACGATCAGATATTCGTACAACTCTTTCTTGCTGCTGCGTTTCCGCAGCGTCTCGATCGCCACGCCGCGGAAGCCCGCTTGCTCGAACTGGCGCGCCAGCACTTGCTCGACGGGCACGACCACGTCGTAGAACTTGGAGTTGCCCACCACGAAGAAGGCGCTGCCGCCCGGGCGCAGCACCCGCCCGAGCGCCTCGAAGTGGCGGAACATGTCGTGGAAGTACTTGCGCACGTAGCTCGAGAGCAGCGTGCTGCGCCCGTCGATGGCGCTCAGTCGCGCCTCGGTGTCGGCGCCCAGATCGGGCACGCCGGGGTCGGGCAGCCAGCTCGCGAGGTTGCTGGTGGCGCTGCCCCAGGTGCCGCCGATCGCGCGCCAGTCGAGCACGCCCGCGCGCGATCGATCCGCGAGGTAGCCGAGCCAGTACATGTACGGGCGCAGCTCACGGATGTAGCTCATGCGGTTGGCGTACGGCGGCGAGGTGATCACGCAGCCGTAGTGGGCGGTGGGGAGCTTCTCGTGCAACCGGCGCGCGTCGGCGAGAAAGAGCCGGCGCCGGGTCGCGGGCAAGGGTCGCTCGGCGCTGGCGAGCACGCGTTCGAAGGCGGCCTGCAGCGCGCGCGCGACCGCCGCGCGCTGCGCGGTGCCGTTCGTCGGTTCGCCGGTTTGCGGCGCGAAGGACATCGACTGGTGGCCGAAGTGCGCGCTCGAAGATTCGATCAGCGCGCGGCAGAAGGCGATGCGCAATAGATTGGCGGCCGGGCGCGAGCCCGTCTCAGCGAAGGAACACAGGGCCGCGAAGCTCTGGCCCAGCGCGCCGAGCGCGGCGGGGCTCCACCAGCGCTCGATGCGATGAATCGGCGGCACCCAGGCCTCGGCGCCGCGAGCGCGCAGCGCTGCGCAGCTCATGCGTTCGAAGCCGACGCGTGCTTCGTCGCGCTGGCGCAGCGAGTAGCTGCCGACTTTGGCACGCGCGAGCCAGAGCAGGAACGGGTTGATGTCGGCCGTGTCGCAGTCGAGGCCCTGCTCCGCGCAGGAGAGCAGGGTGGTCCCGGTGCCGCAGAACGGGTCGAGGAACGGGGGTTCGATGCCCGCGCGCGAAGCGAGCAGCGCCTGCACCAGCTTCACCGAGTAGGCCGGGGTCAGTCTTAACCAACCGTGCCGGCTGCTCTGCAAGTTGCCCCGAAATGTGTGCAATTCGCGCTTTTGGCGGCCTTTCTCGCGGCTCGCTTCGGAGCGCTCTTTGCCGTGGCCCGGCGCGCACTGGTCCATTTCGGAGAGCGGGTCTAACGGCTCCCGTTCACGGACTCAAGCCTGCTCCATCCGGGTCCGTTTCAGGGAATGAATCCCGATGCGAGCGCGGCGCAGTTGGCTTTTTGCCTGGATGTGTGCGGGGGTACTCGCCCTGAGCACTCGCGGCTACGCCGCCGACAGTTTTCAGGTGGTCGCGGGGCGGCTCGAGACGCGCCCCGATGGCGTCGTGGCCGCCGAGGGTGGGGCCACCGTACGACTCGCCAAGGGCGCTAGCTTGCGACTCGAGCCGGGCACCAAGCTGTACCGCGTGCACAAGCAGACGCGGCTCTGGCTGGGCAACCGAGGGCGCACGCTGACCCACCTGCTCGCGCTGGCCAGCGGGCGCGTGGACGTCGAGTGCAGCGATCCGGATCTGGCCGTGATGGTCAGCGCACCGCTCGCGGTGACCAGCTTCGTGCGCGGCGGGCGCATGCACATCGCGGCCGAGCCCGATCAAGTCAGCATCGTCAACCTCGACGGCAACGTGAGCTGGGCGGTCAAGTCGTGGAAGTTCAATCCGCTCGCCGCCGGCAAGGTGCACAGCATCGCGAAGGACACGGAGGCGGAGAGCGCGATTTTGCCACCCCCCACGGTGCAGCTCGAAAATAACCTGTTCGGCGGCTTCGACCCGCAGGGGGCCGCGCTCTCGGGCGTGAGCTGGGAGCCCGTGCCGGGCGCGGTGCGCTATCGCGTGAGCGTGGAGCAGCTGGAGCCGGAGCGCCGGCGCGTGAGCAATCTGGAGACCGCGGTCGCGACCCTACCATCGCCCCCGCGGCTCGGGCCGGGGCGCTACGCGCTCTCGGTGCAGGCCGTCGATCGCTTCGGCATCAACGGACAATTTTCGGCGGCCGAGCCCTTCAGCGTGATGGGGGTGCGCAGCAGCGACGGCGGCTACGTCGACGCGCAGGGCAACATCATCGCCGGCTACGATCGCAGCGTGCATCTGACGTACGCCGACGGCTTGCTGATGAAGGGCCAGCACGAGTGGGGCCCGTTGCCGGAGGAGATCGTGCTGCCCTCGGGCGAGCCGATGAACCTGCACCTGCGGCAGGCAGGGGACACGCGCCTGGTGAGCGCGCGCATTTTACCGCCGCGCGTCGAGACCAGCGTGTTCGTGGGGCCCAAGTTCGCGGTCTGGCCGGGCGATAGCGTGCACGTCGAGGTGAAGATCGCGGGCCCGACGCCGGGCACTCCGCCGCCCTGGATCACGCCGCGCTTCCGCGTTCAGCTCGGCATCGACGAGCTGCCGGTGACCTGGAGCCAGCAAGGCGACACCTTCGTCACCGAGATCCCGCCGCAGGGTGGGGAAGGCCCGTGGATCGTGCGGGTCGAGGTGGAAGACCAGTATGGCCACGTGCTCGGACGCGATTTCGTCGAACTCGCGCAGCGGCCCGCGCCGGCGCCGGCGGCCGCCAAGGCAGCCGCGAGCGGCCCGACCCAGGCCTCGCGCTAAAACCGCTGCGCCGGGCGCGGTGTCACTCGCTGAGCGTGGGCGTCTGCCAGGCGATGTTGTCGGCGAGGTTCGCCGCCAGGCTGGGGTTCGGCTGCAGGGCGCCCGTGGTCGCGCTGGCATCGCCCTTCAAGAACTTGCGCAGGTTCTGCTGCAGCAAGGGCACGTACTCTTGCCGGAACGAGCAGTGGGTCGTGTTGGTGGTGGTGGACGTGTAGCTGATGTTCTCGGCCGCGCCCAGCGCCGAGTAGATCTCGCGCCCGGCCTGCACGGTGATGTTCTCCCCGCGCGGCACGAGGTTCGCGATCCCCGGGTTCCCGAGCACCAGCAGGCCGCGCGGCGCGACCATGCCGATGACCTCG
>JAICTU010000354.1 GCA_025936205.1 Polyangiaceae bacterium
CTCGGTCGCTACAAGTACCGCAACCGCCAGTTTGAAGAGGCGATCCGCCTGTTCAACAAGGTGGAGGACAGCAGCCAGTATTACATTCAGGCGCAGTTCTTCGCTGGCACCAGCTATGTGCAGCTGAAGAAGTCGGTGCCCGCGGTGCAGGCCTTCCAGCGCATCGAGACCGCGGCGCGCAGCAGCGTGGAAGGCATCGAGGATGAGGACCGCATCCGGGACCTGGCGTTCCTGTCGATGGCGCGCACCTACTACTCGGCGTCGATTCAACTCGACCGTGAGACGAACGCTCCGACCGTGAACGCGCAGAAGCTGAGCGCCGCAGTCAAGAACTGGAACCAGATCGAGCCTTCCAGCGAGTACTGGTTGCAGGCGCTGTTCGAGGAGTCGTGGGCCTACTTCATGGCGGGCCAGTATCCGAAGGCGCTGGGCAACATCCACACGCTGCAGTCGCCGTACTTCCCCGGCGCCTTCTATCCTGAAGGCGAGATTCTGAAGGCGGTCATTTACTTCTCTAACTGCAACTACGAAGCAGCCACGACCGTCGTCGCACGCTTCAACAAGCACTACGTGCCGATTCAGGCAGAGCTGCAGAAGGTGCTCGCGCGCTTCAAGGGCGAACAGCAGGCGGAGCCGTTCTTCAAGTTCTTGCTCAGCGTGCGCGACGGCACTGCCGACTTGCCGCCGAACATTTCCGGCATCGTGAAGGAGTCGATGTCGGATCGCCAGCTGCTGCGCGGCATTGAATACGTGCGCGTGCTGGACGAGGAGATGGCCAGGTTCCAGCAGACCGCGCCCGCTTTCAAGAGCTCGCCGCTCGGAAATCAGGTGTCCGAGGTGCTGAAGATCGCACGTGACCTGGCCGTGCAGGACGCCGGTGATCTGGCCCGCTCGCGCTATCAGCGCAACCTCGAGGAGCTCGCCGAGCACCTGAGAAACGGCGAGAAGATTTTGATCGACATCACGGCGGCACAACGCAACGAGCTCGATCAAGCGATCGCGAAGGAACAGGTCACCCAGCAGGAGTCGAAGATCTTCGGCGTGGTGAAGCCTGACGAAGAGCACATGTTGTGGCCGTTTGACGGCGAGTACTGGCGCGACGAGCTCGGCTTTTATCGCCAGGTCGTCGAGTCCGCGTGCGGAAGGTAGTGAAGGTCATGCAGATTCGAAACATCCGTAGCTGTCGCCCTGCCTCGCTCGCGCCCAGTGACCGTGCGCGCCACGTCTCTCGTCCTGTGAGTGGCTGTTCCGTTCGTGGCTGTTCCGTTCGTGGCTGGGCTGCCCTCGCTTCGCTGCTCGCCCTGGGGCTGCTGGGCAGCTCGGCGCGCGCTGCCGGGCTCGAACGCCTGAATGCACAGTGTCTGCCTGAAGAGGCTTACACGGCCATCGAGACTTGTCCCGCGGGGCCGACCAAGTTCGAGGTGAACTCTCGTCACTCGACGGCCTTCAAGAGCGCGCCACCGCCGCGCGAGAAGAAGGCACAGAAGGACACGCTGGAGAAGAAGCAGGCATCGGAAGAGATGTCTGCTGGACAGCGCGACTTGCGCACGACGCGCCTGCAGGCGCGCGGCCGTCAGCTGCTGATCACGGAGATCTCCGGTCTCGAGCGTCTATACAAGGCCACGCCCCGCCAGTCGCCGGATCGCGCGCAGCTGGTGCGCCGCTTGGCAGAAGGCTACGTCGAGCTCGAGTCCGCGGCAGCGCGCGACAAGATCAAGGCCGACATCGACGCGGATGAGGCGAAGAAGGCCAAGAACAAGGCCAAGTACGACGCAGCGACCAAAGAGGCCTCCAACGCGCAGCAGATCGTCGTCAAGTCGCGCGACAACGCCATCAAATACTACACTCGGATGAAGAAGGATTATCCGAGTTACTCGAAGATCGACGAGATCCTCTACTACCTGGCGTACGAGTACGAGCAGAACAAGGACCTCGATCACGCCCGGGCGGTCTACCTGGAGCTGATCGAGAAGGCGCCCAACTCGCCGTATATTCCCAACGCCTATCTGGCGTTCGGTGAGCTCTTCTTCGTCGAGGCAATGGGCGACCCCTCCAAGTGGGAGCTGGCTGCGCAGGCCTACAAAGAGGTCATCAAGTACAAGCCCCCGCAGAACAAGGTCTGGGGCTACGCGCAGTACAAGCTCGGCTACGTTTACTGGAACAGCGGCGACTACGCGCAAGCCATCCAGCAGTTCAAGAACGTGATCGAGTACGGCGACAAGTTCGCCGATTTGCCGAGCGCGAAACTGCTGCAGAAGTCAGCGCGGCGCGACATCTTGCCGGTGTACGCGGTCGCGGGCAAACCGAGCAAGGCGTACAATTTCTTCCGTCCGCTCAGCGGCGATAGCGGCAACAGCCAGGAGCAGACCCTGCAGATGCTGCGTGACCTCGGTGTCAACTACTACGACACGGGTCACTACGACGAGGCGATCACCCTGTATCGAGACCTGATGGCTCGCGACAAGAGCGACCACTTCTGCGAGTACGAGGTCTTCATCGCGCAGTCGATCCAGGCCTTGTCGGCTTCCGACAAGATCGCGATCCGCAAAGAGCTCGACAACATGGTGGGTGTGTACGACCGCTTCAAGAAGGAGCAGCACGCGCCGGAGGCTCAGCTGGAATGCGCCAACCGGACCGCGGAGTTGCTCGCGGAGACCGCGATGAGCTGGCACTTGGAGTCAGTCGGCTCGGGCGGCACGCGCGGTACGAACGATCCCAAGACCATGGATCTGGCCTCGTACCTCTATCAAAAGGTGGTCGACACCTTCACGACCGAGGAATTCTCCAAGTTCACCTTCCCGCGCATCATCAAGGAAGACTGGCCCACGATCGCCAAGATCCGGCTCTCGATGGCGGACCTGCTGTACGTGCAGCAGCGCTGGGAGGATTGCGGTCCGGCATTCGATGCCGTGGTGGACGAGGATCCCAAGGCGGATTCGGCGCCTGAAGCCGCTTACGCAGCCGTGCTCTGCTACCAGAAGATGTACGACCAGCTGCACAAGGGCGAGTCGGACAAGAAGGGTAAGGGCCTCGCTCCCACCAAGGACGAGGTAGCGGGCAAGGACAACAAGAAGAGCGATTGGGAGAAGTTCAAGCCCAAGGAGTTCACGCCGATGCAGAAGGGCATGATCGGCGCGTTCAACCGCTACGTCTGTTACATCCAACCGCCGGCGGGAAATAAGCAGGCGGAGGAGCAGTACGTCGAGGTCAAGTACGCCCGCGCGCGCACCTACTACGAGGCGCAACACTGGGCGGAGGCCGCCATCGCCTTCCGCGACATCGCGCTGAACTACTCGGACAAGGACGCTGCCGTGTACGCGGCGCAGCTGTACCTGGAATCGATCAACGTGATCGGCTCCAAGAGTGAGCCGCCCAAGCCGGCTTGCTTCGACGAGCTGACCAAGGACGTGCCGAAGTTTCTCACCACCTTCTGCTCGGGCGACAAGTACGCGCAGGACAAGGAGAACTGCGACCTCTTCACGCGCATCCAGTGCGATATCCGGCGCTTGTCGGCGGAGAAGACGGTCGAGCTGGCCGACAGCGGCAAGGCCGGCGATGACGCGCTGGAACTCTACAAGAAGGCGGGCGACGCTTACATCGCGCTGTGGCGCGACTACGGGGAGGAGCGCCTCTCCAAGGGCGAGGCGTCACAGTGCGGTCGCATGGATGAGGTGCTGTACAACGCGGGCCAGGCCTATCAGGCAGGGCGCTTGCTGGCGAAGTCGATCGCAGCCAAGCGCTTGCTGCTCAACCCGCAGTACAAGCTGAACAATAGCGACCTGGCGAAGAAGGCCATCTATGAGATCGGCGGCAACTATCAGGCCATCGCCGTCTATGACGCCGCCGCGGCCTTCTACAAGCAGTACGCCGACGAAACCGCCTACCGCGGCGAGTTCGCTGACAAGGCGATCAGCGACGCGGTCGTGTTGAACCTGGGGCTCGGCAAGGACGAGGACGCGATCGCAGCCGCCAAGCTCTTCAACCAGAACTTCGGGCGCCGCAAGCCGAAGCAAGCGGCCCAGATCGCCTTCGCGATCGCGGCGCACTATGCCGAAAAAGAAGACTGGAAGAACGTCGCCGACAAGCTGAGCGCCGCCATCAAGCAGATTGACGACGAAGCGACGCTCGACGTGAAGCTGCAGGCGCACGCGCTGCTCGGTCAAGCGGCGATCAAGCTGAACCGCAACACGGCGCAGAACGAGTACGCCAAGGTCGTCGGCGGCTGGAAGGACCCGCAGAAGGGCCAGCAAGCCATCATGAGCATCGAGGGCGAGGACGACACCGCCAAGAGCAGGCGCCTGGCAAAGGCGCTCACTGCGGTGGGCGAGGCCTTGTTCTACTTCGCCGAGAAGAAGCGCGACAAGCTCGAGGCGCTCAAGTTCCCCGTCTACAAGGGCAACGGCAGCAAAGAGGACGTGCTGAAGCACCTCAACAACAAGGTCAAGCCTTGGATGGACAAGAAGACGCCCCTGATCAAGGACGCGTCGCTCGAGTACAAGAAGGTGATCGACCTGCAGCCGACGCCGTCACCGCAGTGGGTGATCGCGGCAGGCGCGCGCGTGGGCGCGATGTGGGGCCAGTTCGTCGAGGAGTTCCGTGCAGCGCCAATTCCGGCGGCCATGAAGAAGGATATCATGCTCAGCCAGGCCTACTACGCCTCGCTGGATGAGCGATCCGAGCCCTGGAAGCTCGTGGGCAAGAGCGCCTTCGGCGAGTGCCTGAACTACTCGGTGAAGTACCAGTACTTCGACGAGTACAGCCGCTCCTGCGAAAAGTGGCTGGCCGAGAACTACAAGAGTGAGTTCCACCTGGTCGACGAGTTCAAGGGCGATCCGAATCGCGTGAACCGCGTGCTCGCAGAGCGCCCCTATCCGCTGCAGCTCGGTGGCGAGCCTGCTCGCGTGAACGCGGAGCCCCCTCCGCCCAAGGATGCCCCCAAGAAAGCTCCCGAGGCCAAGCCCGGGAAGACGGCGAGCGCAGAACAATGAAGCAGCATCAGACCAACGGGAGCAGCAACGTGAACAGTGTGATGCGTTGGAAGGTTCTGACCCTGCTAGGCGCGCTCGGTTTGAGCGCGTGCGGCGGGGCGGCCTCGGGGGGCGCAGCGGGCGGCAAGTCGACGCTGCCCGCGCAGGACCGCTCGGGTAAGACGAGCGCCGGCGGTGCCGAGATCAGCAAGCAAGCGGCGCAGGGCTACAAGCAGGCGTTGGACGAATTCCTGAAGCATGATCAGGCGTACGACTGGGCGCCGGCGACCTGCAAAGCGTCCGCCGATGCCTTCGTCGGCGTCTCCAAGAAGCAGGAGAGCGACGCGGGCAAGCCGCTGCCGGAGGCGCTGTACAACGCCGGGCTCGCCTACATGCGCTGTGGCATGGAGGAGGACGCGTTCAATCAGTTCCAGGCGGCGAGCAAGGCGGGGCAAGGGTTCCACCGCGCGCGCAGCCAGATGGCGCTGTTCGAGTACAAGAAGACGGGCAACGTCAACGCGGCAATTTCCAGCCTGGAGCAGATCATTCGTGATGCGAAGTTCCAGAACGTCGAGGCCCTGGTCAGCGTCGCCGCGCTGCAAATGGAGCGCGGCAACGACGTCAAGGACGAAGACGGTGCGAATGATTTCGAGCGCGCCAAGAAGAACATCCAGCGCGCGCTGGCGATCGACGACAGCTTCATGCCCGCCATGAACCAGCTGGCGATCTATTACATGGAGCAAGCCAAGCGGAACGCCGAGGGCGGTGAGGACCAGCCGCAGCGGCGTGGTCGGCGGGGCGGGCTGGCGGTGGCCAGCGCCACGCACGCTCGGGCCAACCGGCAGCAGCTCGAGCTGGCGTGGCTGGTGACGAACCAGGGGGCGAGGATCGATCCCAAGTACGCTCCCCTGTACAACACGGCAGGCCTGATCCAGGTCGAGCTCCACGACTACAACGGCGCTGTGAAGAGCTTCGGGCGAGCGCGTGCGCTGGATCCCAACTTCTTCGAAGCGCACATGAACTACGCGGCGGTGAGCCTTTCGTTCCGCGGCTTTGCAGAGGCGGACAAGGCCTATCGCGATGCGCTGCGCCTCGAGCCGAAGGACTATGAAGCGCACCTCGGCCTCGCCCTCGCTTTACGCGGCGAGATCAACGACTCCAACTACGACGCAACCCTGGCCGAGGCGCAGAAGCATCTCGCCGAGTGCAAGCAGCTCGATCCCAATCGCGTCGAGGCCTACTACAACGAAGCGATCTTGACGCAGGAGTACCAGGCCAAGGGCGGCGACTCCGCCAAGACCATTCCGGCATTGAAGCAGGCGGTGGTGAAGTATCGTGAGTTCATCGCCAAGGCCAAGGGCAAGGGCGGGTACGCCGAGGCCGTGAAGCGCTCGGGAGAGCGCGCCAAGGACATCGAGGACACGATCAAGTTCATCGAGGAAGGCGAGCAGCTGAAGAAGGAGCAGGACGAGATCGACAGGAAGGCCGCCGAGGCGCAGCAGAAGCAAGGTGGACAGCCTGCCGACGGGAGCGCGCCGGCGGGGGACTCGAGTGCTCCGCAGCAATAGCCGGGTAACGCCGTGCGCCAGAAAGGCGCACGGCTGCGTCAACGCGGGCCGCGTCCGAGGTGGCTGTCGAAGGATGCGGGGACTGGCCCTTTGCGACCGCTCGCTCGGGTCGCGAGTGGCTGGACCATTGCGAGCCCTGTGCCGAGACAGCGCGGGGCCGCGACAAAGGCGGAGTGCACAATCGGGGCGCTCGTGCCAATGTCGAATCGACCTGGTACAATTACCAGGGCCATTCATGCGGAGGCCTCGTCGAGACGCTCGCGCCGCTGACCGAATCCCGCGCTCGAGAGTTGACGAGATCGGCCTGGAACATGTACAATTTCACTGGAATCGCGGTGGAGCCAGCGAAGGGCGCAAGCGGAGCCCGAGTCCGCGCGCCACAGGAATCGATGAGGTGTGATCATGCGTAACGGGATGCGGCTGACGGTTTGTGGTGGCCTGGGAGTGGCGCTGCTGTTGATGGCGGGGCTCTCGTCGGCGCAAGTGAAGGAATCGAAGCAGGATGATGGCTACGGCTATCAGTTCGACGACGATCCGCTGAACGCCGGTGGTTTTGGCCCCAATGATGCTACCATTCGCGTGCGTGCCCGAGCCGCACGGACGACGCTGATTCGCCCGCGCATCTCGTTCGTTCCCGAGATGCTCAAGTCTGTCGAGAATCTCTGAGCCTCGACTTCGCCCCTCGGCCGCAACTCCCCGCGGTCTTTCTTCGCCGGGCGGTGTTTCTTCGCCGGGCGGTGTTTCTTCCCCGGGCTGTTTCTTTCCCGGCTGTGTCTCTCGTCCCGCTGTGTCTCTCGTCCCGCTGTGTCTCTCGTCCCGCTGTGTCTCTCGTCCCGCTGTGTCTCTCGTTCCGGCTGTGTTTCTTCGTTCGGCCTCTTTCGTTGTTTCCGGCGCGCCCCAACCATCGGTAATGTAACTTGCGCGGGGAACGCCCCGCACCCCGGAGAGTCGAGGGCGCGGGGCTCAGCTTCTCCACCCCGACCGCGAACCAAGTCTCTAGCTCTGACTCACCTCTAGCTCCGATCAGGGAGCGCTGGATGGCTCTACCGAGCGCGGTGACCATCGGCTGTCAGGATCCCCCAATATGGCAAAGGCCGTAGTAACGTTCGCCACCTATCAAGGCGGTCAACTCGTCAGTCGTGACTCGGTGACGCACGACATCGTGAAGGTCGGGCGTGATCCGAAGAGCCACTTGCGAGTGGACGATCCGGCAGCCTCACGCATGCACGCTGTGATCGAGGTGGCGAGCCCCTCGGAGATCACGCTGATCGATCTGGGGAACGATCCGGGGACGTACGTCAACGGTGAACGCATCAACAAGTGCCGCTTGCGCGTCGGCGATCGGATCGACATCGGCAGCACGCAACTGATTCTCGAGAACGTCGAAGCGGACGGTGCGGGTCGCTTCGATGCACGCCAGGCGCTGGGCGCAGCTGTCGCGCGGGCGACGGAGCAAGGACACGCCGGATACGCCGAGCAAGCGGTGCCGGCGGCCGCCTTCGCTGGCGGAGGCGCGGGCGCCGCGAGCTACCAGCCAGCTCCGGCAGCGTACAATCCGCACGGTACGATGGTCGGCGGAGTCCAGGCTCCCCAGGCGCCGCAGACGGCGCGCGCTCAGGGGCCGGCGTCGCATGCAATGGGTCACAATTCAGTGGGACATAATTCGAGCCATTCACGAGGCGGATACGGCGCGCAGGGTTTCGGTGGGCATGGTTCGGGAGGACATGCAGGCGGTGGCAACTACACCTACGCAATGGTGAAGAGCGGCCCCGACGTCACACCAGACGAGGTGGAGCTGGCGCATGTTCAAGCCGCTGAGGTCATGATCCTCTGGGGCACCAACGTGCTGCACGTGGCGCACCTCTCGCCGCCTCGCAATTTCTACGTGGGCGAGGAGCAATCCAAGGCGTTCTCGCCGGACTTCTTCATTCCCGCAGAGAAGCTCGGGGCAGCGCGCGTCCCCGTCGTGGTCGGCGACCAGTCCACGATCGCTGTGGTGATTCCTCAGCAAGCGACGGGTGAAATCGAGACCGCCGATGGCCAGCGCCTGAGCCTCGATCAAGTCCGCCGTCAAGCGCAGCCCTGCGCGGAGCTGCCGGGTGCACATCAGCTTCCGCTGACGGTGGGGACCAAGGCGCGCGTCCAGCTGGGTGACATCGTGTTCCAGGTGGCCGCGGTGAACGCGGGCAAGCCGATCGCGCACGGCCTGGCCAGCGGTATCGACTGGAACGTGCTCGCGTACTTTGGTCTGTCGATGCTGTCGGTCGGCGGTCTGATCGCGGCAATGGCGTTCTTTGTGCCGCCGCTGGGGCTCTCCGATGATGAGGGCATCGATCAGGATCAGCTCTATCTGATCCAGCAGTTCCTCAACGCCGCGGCCGAGCGCGAGCTCGAGCAAGAGGAAACCGAGCAAGTCTCCGACTCCGACGCCGACAACAAAGAAGGCGGAACGGGTACTCGAGCCAAGGGCGAAGAAGGCTCGATGGGCAAGGAGACGAGCAAGGACACCAACAAGCGCTATGCGGTGCAGGGTCCGCAGGACAATCAGGATCCTCACCTGGCGCGCCAGCAAGCCCTGCGTGAAGCCATGGAGTTCGGCATGATCGGCCTGCTGAACACCGGGGCTGCCGGCGATCCGAACGCTCCGACGGCCCCCTGGGGTCGCGACACGTCCCTCGGCACTGACGAGGTCAGCGCCATGGGTAACATGTGGGGCGACGAGATCGGCGAAGCGTTCGGTTCCGGAGGCCTTGGTCTCTCGGGCATCGGTGAAGGCGGCGGTGGCCGCGGCGAGGGTATCGGCCTCGGCAACATCGGTACGCTGGGCCACGGTGCGGGCACGGGCACTGGGCAGGGCTTCGGTTCCGGTCACGGCCGCCTGGGCGGCTCTCACCGGACGGCAACGCCTCAGGTTCGCATGGGCGATACGAAAGTCAGCGGTCGCTTGCCTCCGGAAGTCATCCGTCGTATCGTGCGTCAGAACTACGGTCGATTCCGCCTCTGCTACGAGCAGGGCCTGGGTCGCAACCCGAACCTCGAAGGGCGTGTCACCGTGCGCTTCGTGATTGGTCGTGACGGCGCGGTCTCCAACGTTTCCAATGGCGGTTCCGACCTGCCGGATTCCAACGTGGTGGGTTGCGTGGTGAAG
>JAICTU010000631.1 GCA_025936205.1 Polyangiaceae bacterium
GAGCTGGCACGCGAGGACGGCAGCAACATCCTCGGCGGCATCATCAAGACGATCCTGGGCGGGCCGCTATAATTCACTGGGCGAGCGCTGGCGCCGACCTTCCAGAATCCTTGCGAAGGAGCGGACGCGAAACTCCGCCGGCGCGAGCCCGGTGCGAGCCAGCTCTGCCTCGGAGATCGCGCCACAGTTCAGGGCGCGCACGAAATAGTTGAGCAGCCCCTGCCCCGTCGCCGCGTCGTCGAACACGTCACCGACCAGCGTCGCCTGCGCGGCCTTGGCGATGAAGTTCGAGAGCCGCTCGGCAGCCTGCGCGAACCCCTCGAGGAAGAAGGCGTAGGTCGTGGCGTAGCGCACGGGAAGCTGCGCGGGATGCAGATCCCAGCCTTGATAAAACGCGCCCTCCAGCGAGTGCCGCACGTTCCTGTGATACAGCCGCCAGGCGTTGTAAATGGAGGCTCGGTTCTGCGCGAGCTGCTCCGGCGTCAGTATGTGCCCACTGGCGTCCTGGTTCTCCAGCTTGTGAGGACCTACCGGCAGCACGTTGGTCGCGCCGTCCGACAGGAAAATCCCGGTGCCCGCATAGGCCAGCACCATCATGCCCTTCGCCAGATCGCACAGCGGATGGGCCATGGCTTGATACGAAGCCGTGATGTCGCACGATGCCGTGAAGTCGTACGTGCCGAGGTGCGCGCCAAAGCAGCGACCCTCACAGGCGCGCAAGAACTCGGGCAAGGGACAGCGCCCGTCGGATCCGAGCACCGCCTGCGTCAGCTCCACCATCAGCTCCACCTGCAGGCGCCCCGACGCGAGCCCGTGCCGCTGCTCCAGCGCGGCGAGCCAGCGCGCCAGCGTACGCGGCTGCTCGGCGAGCATGACCTTGGGCACCGTGATCAGGAACGGATCAGGCAGCCTGCCCCCCGTTTCAGCCAGCAACGTGCTGATGAACAGCTCCAGCGTGCGGGCGGCGCGCGCCGTCCACTCCGTGTTCAGCGACTTGATACGGATACCGATGAACGGCGGCAGGCTTCCCGCCACCATGCCCCGCGCCACCTCGCGCGCGGCATTCTGTGCCGCCGCGTCTTCTTCTGCGTCCGGACGAGCGCCGAAGCCGTCTTCAAAATCGATGCGAAAGTCCTCTACCGGCTCGCGCTCCAGCTTGTGCACCACACGCTGATGCACGGCGAAGGCGAGCCAGGCCTCCGGCTGCTCGTGGCGCAACGCCTCGGGCTCACGCTCGAAGCGAGCGCGCAACTCGTCCGTGTTGGTGGGCGCTCGATCGGAGATGATCCCGACCCCGCGCGCAAACTCGAGCGGATCGGAACCGTACGTCGACAACGTCTGCAGCGCGCCTTGGCCGAGCCGCTGAGCGATATCGGCGCGAAAAAGCTGAGCGCCACCGTACACCGTGTGCACCGGCTGCCGCCGCGCGCTCGGCCCCGGATACGTGGCGGCAAAGGAACGATTCGCGGCGTTGAGCGCCTGCAAGGCGTCCGGCGCCACATCGAGGAGAGGAGTCGCCATATTGATGCCTTACGAGCAGAGTAGTCTCGAGCGCGGTTCACGTCCAGGACACATGCGAGGGAGCAAGGCATCGGCGGCAGGGGTGCATCGAGCCGCACAGTTGAGGTTTCTATGGAAACCTCAACTCGACGCCGCGGAAGGCCGCCTCCCAAGTGCTTCGGGCTCCGCACCGCCGGTCGGTGCTCGGAGCTTCGCGCCTGCGGCGGCGCTCCTGATCTTCACGCCGTTGCGGTCACGCTCGATGGGCTCGCGGTGTTCAGCTTTTGGGTTGGGGCGGGTCTTGCATTTGGGGGCGGCGAGGAAGGGGGGCGCGTGGGTGAACGATGCGCGGAGCCGCGAGGGGGCGGGGATGGCTTCGAGCGGTGGTGCCACGTGGATACGGCTTCGGGGCGATGCTCCGCGCGGATCCGCGCTGCGCGGATACAACCCAACCGGTGGGGCCAGCGGCGCGAGGTGTCGACGCCCGCGTACTCCGGCGAGCGCGTTCGCGCTTCACGCGATCCGCCGATCTCCGTCTCCGTGCCTAGGGGCATGGCATCCGCGCAGCGCCGATACGCTCGAGTCATTCCGACCTCGCAACGCCCATCGCAAAGAGTCGGTGCTCATATCTGCAGCGCGGAGCCATCCCGAGACAGCCCCCGCGCTTCACGCTACAATCCCCCCATGCCCGGCATCACCTGTCACGTCCTCGATACTTCCATCGGTCGCCCTGCAGCCGGCGTATTGGTGCGGCTGGAGCGGCGCGATGGGCACGGCTGGCAGTCGCTCGGGCAAGCGGTCACCAACGCCGATGGCCGGGTGCCGGGGTTTGAGCCTGCCGTGCAGGTGGCCACCGGTGAGCACCGGATCGTTTTCGATACGGCGACGTATTTCACGCGGCAGGGGCAGCCCATCTTTTACCCACGCGTGGAGGTTGCGTTTCAGATCAGCTCCGCGGAGGAGCACTATCACATTCCGCTGTTGCTCAGCCCGTTTGGGTATTCGACGTATCGGGGCAGCTGAGCGTGTGGTGGGCACATTCTAGCGGCTCACGAGGCCGCTCGTGCCGAGCCCATCCAGACGCAGGCGGATGATCTTGGCTTGTTCGGCTGCTGCGATGGCGAGCTCGGTCGCAGGGTCATTGTCGAGGCGCTGTGTCAGGAGCTCGAGCATTTGCAGCGCTGTTTTGCCGGTGGCGCAGACGATGAAGATGTGGCCGAAGCGTTCGCGGTAGGCGCGGTTTCCCTCGCGCAGTGAGAGCAGGGTGCTTTCATCGGCGTTGCTGACGCCGGATTGTTCGCGCGCGGAGAGGGTGTGGGTCGCCGCAAAGCGTCGGCGCAGCTCGTCCGGGTCTTCTCCGATCTGGGGATGGTGCGAGAATGCTTCGAGGTAGTCCGACGCGCCAAGGCCGTTCCAGATCCGTAGCGCCTGCTCGTGCAGCGCCGCTGTCGACGAAAATGGTCGTGCAGCGGCCATGGCTTGGACCCAGCGTTCAGCGCCGCAGCAGCGCCGGAGCGCCGCTGCCGCAGCATCGGGCTGCAGGGCGTTCAATATTTCGTGGGGCTCAGACATTGCTGTTGGCGCGCTCGCCCCAGACGCGCAAGCGGCTGACGCCGCCGTCCGGCAAGATGCTGAGCCGGACGTGCGACACGGCGCCCTGTGCCTGAAATTGGTCGAAGAAGTGGCGGGTGTGCGCGGAGAGCTTGGTCTCGGGGAGCCAGCTCACCCAGTCCTGGCGCGCGATCAGCTCCGTGATCCTCGCGTCCGCAGGCGCGTCGAGCGCTTCGATCGAGAAGCGGTCGGGGTAGTTGCCTTTGTAGTGGTTGGTGTCGACTTCGATCAGCTTCGGCACGCCGCGCGCTCCGAGGCGCACGATGATCCAGTCGTGGCCCGGCATGCGCTTGCGGCGCGTCTCCCAGCCGCCGCCCATGGTCTCGGCGCGGCCCGGTAGGATCAAGTGCTCCATGGGGGCGAAGAAAGCGTCGGAGCAAGCGAGCGGCAGCGCGCCGTTCTTCACCGCCGCGAGATCGACGTCGCTCGGGCCGACGCGCGGCGCCGTGTCTTCGTCGATCTCGCGCACGGACCAGTCGGGCTCGACCTTGCCGTAGATCCGGAGCCGCGCGACGCCGCCGTCCGGGAAGATGTTGAGCCGCACGTGGCTCACCACCGGGTGGCGCTCGGGCGCGAACAGGTTCTGCGAGCCGGGGCGCAGCGGCGCTTGCGGCAGCAGCTCCGTCCAGCTCGCGCGCTCGAGCTCCGCCAGCGGGGTGCCGTGTGGCGCACGCAGGCCGTCGAGCGAAGCGAACGGCGGATGGTTGCCGAGGAAGTGGTTGGTGTCGATGTCTACGCCGTAGACGCGACCCGCCGCGCCCAGCTCGATGATGCACCAGTCGTGGCCCGGGCCGCGCTTGCGCCGGCTCTCCCAGCCATCCATCCACTTGCCGCGATCGGTGTACTTGTCGTGGATGAAGGTGCCCCGCCCCGGGTGCAGCAAGTTCTGCATGCCCGCGAAGAAGTCGTCGTTGGTGCCGAGCGCGTAGCCGCCGAGAGCCGCCGCCGCCAGATCGATCAGGCCACTGAAGGTGGCCGCTCCAGAGTCTTTCATACGCCAGTCCGATGCAACAATTGCCGACCGCGCGGGCTCCCAGGATGGCCCGTGCCGTCGAACACCACCTCGCCCGCGAGCACGGTCTGGTGCACGCGCCCGCACACCTCGCGCTCCAGATAGGGCGAGAGCTTGTGCTTGAAGAACAGCTGGTCGCTGCGGATGCGATACCTCTCGTCCGGATCCCAGACCAGCAGATCCGCCGCGGCGCCGACCCGCAGCTGCCCCTTGTCTCGCGCGGCACCCGCAAATTGCGCGGGCGCGCGGCTCATCCCGCGCGCCAGCGGCGCCAGCGTCGCGCCGCGCCGGCGCGCGGC
>JAICTU010000263.1 GCA_025936205.1 Polyangiaceae bacterium
GAGAGCTCGCTGGCCACCGCCTCGATCGCGCTCCGATCGCGCGCGACGCCCACCACCCGCGCGCCGGCTCGCGCAAACTGCTGGAACAAGGCCCGGCCGAGGCCGCGGCTGGCGCCGGTGATGAGCACGGCTTGGTTCGTCAATGACATGAGTGAAAACCTCCAGCCCACAGCCTGCGCCGCGCCCGCCCGTATACTGGCGATCGCGCCAATCCATTGGCAGAATGCCAATCTGATGAGCACACCCTCCAGCGACGACCTGGCCGATCGTTTGGCTCGGAACATCCGCGCCCTGCGCGAAGCCAGGAATGCCACCCAGGCCGAGCTGGCGAAGCTCGCCGGCTTGCCGCGCGCCACCTGGGGCAACCTGGAGTCGGGCGCGGGCAACCCGACGCTCCAGGTGCTGTACAGCGTCGCCCAGGCGCTGCAGGTCTCGCTCGAAGAATTGCTGGCGGCCCCGCGCGCGAGCGCCCGCCACTACCCGGCGGCCGCGCTCACCACCAAACAGCGCGGCTCGGTCAGCGTGCGCAAGCTGCTGCCGGATCCGTTGCCCGGCATGGAGTTCGACCGCCTGGAGCTGCCGCCCGGCTCGCGCATGATCGGCATCCCGCACACGCCGGGCACGCGCGAATACCTGGTCTGCGAATCGGGCGCGCTGGTGCTGGTCGCCAGCGGGGAGCGCTACGAGTTAGAGCCCGGTGACGTGGTCGTGTTCCGTGGCGACCAGCGTCACTCTTACGAGAACCTGGGCAAGAAGCCCGCCGTCGGCTACTCGGCGGTGCTGCTCACCCCGGCGCTCGGATGAAACAGGATCTCAGCGGGCACACCTCTCCCGTGCGGCGTGTGATCGCCACTCATTCCGGTCCGCGCTGAGCTCACCGCGCTGATCTATCGGCGGCGAGCACAGTCGCTTCTCTGCCGCTTCCGGCGGCGCGCTTCACTGGGCGGCCCCCTCGGGCCACCGGCAGAACGGTACAACTTCAAACGTGAATCCCGGCGCGTGCGGGGCGCCGGCGAGAACGAGCGTGAAAACATGGATCTCAGAGAGGGAAACGCGCGGAGACCCCAATTCGGACTCCGCGAGCGCTCGCCGATGCGAAGCGCCGAAGGTGAATGGAAAGGCGACACGCGCTGCGCATCACCGGTGAGAGCGGGCGCTGCGCGCGCACGTTCGGTGTCGGAGCAACGGAGCCCACGGACCGCTCGTCAGCGCGTGCGAAGCACGACGCTGGAACGGTCCAGAGGCTCGTCACCACCGGTGGGCGAACCACATCCCTCGCGCCGCCGAGCCTGAAGGCTCCGCCCGCGCTAGCCGCTATGCTGCACTGTCGTGATGCACCGTTTTATGATGCAGCGTTTTATGAAGCACCGTGCAGCACTCTCCGGACGAACCGGAGGGCTACCGCCGCGAAAACAGCCGCAAACCGGCTGCTACGGAATCAATGCTCGCGTCGACCAATAGCGCGTCGGGAAGGGGTACAGCCACCGTGGTGCAAAGTTGCGTTTTTCATTGGCGTACAACCTCCTTCCCTTGATTTGGGCTCACTCTGAACGACGAGGCGGGTTCCGTCAAGTCGCGAAGTGAAACCACGCGTTGGATCATCGTGCTGTCACGGACCCTGTCACCAGGAGCCTGCGTCGCGCGTTGATCTCTCTGCATGCAGAATCACAACGAGGGTGAGAACCAGAGCTGCGGCGCGGAGCTCGCGCAGTCGGCGGTTGTTCCGGAATTGATTGGCGCGCTGATGTTGCACGTCACACAAAACCTGGAGGCCCACGCGCAGTGGGTCGGTGCCTCGTCCGAGGCCGCGCGCCTCGAGCAAGCGGCGCTGCGCGAGGTGGCGGCCGACTACCGAGCCCTGGCCCAAGCGGCCGCCCGTGCCGTGGAACACATGCGCGCCGCCGCCGGCCTCGCGTCCTCGCCGCACGACCCGGCGACGTGGGACCGCGGCGCCTTCGTGAGCTGGATGCAGCGCAAGATCGAGCTGCAGCGCGCCCTCGGCGAGTTGCTGCTGGAACACGCCCGGCTCTCCCAGCGCGGCCTCGAGCAGATCTGACCCGCCAGCCTAAGGCCCATCATTTCGCGGATTTGCTAGTTCGTCGAAGAAAGTTGAGGCGCGCTGTCGATCGCCACCCCGCTGATTCGTCGACCCGGTAGAGGCTGGAAGAAACAACCCCCGGCCGAACCAGAGGAGACGGACATGCGAGTGATTGTGTTGGTGAAGGCGACGAAGAACTCCGAAGCGGGCCTGATGCAGGGCGAGGCGACGGAAGAGATGTTCCGCCAGATGGGCAAGTTCAACGAAGAGCTCGTCAACGCAGGCGTCATGAAGGCGGGCGAAGGCTTGCACCCGAGCTCGCGCGGCAAGCGCGTCACGTTCAACGGCAGCAAGCGCACCGTGATCGACGGCCCCTTCAGCGAGACCAAGGAGCTGGTGGCGGGCTTCTGGATCTGGGAGGTCAAGTCGATGGACGACGCGGTGGAATGGGCCAAGCGCTGCCCCAATCCGATGCCGAACGAAGAGGGCGTGCTCGAGATCCGCCCGATCCACGAGGCCGAAGACTTCGCTCACCTCGACCCGACGGGCGAGATCCGCCAGCAAGAGGAAGAGCTGCGCAACCGCCTCGAGAAGAAGAGCTGATCGATCCCGAGCGTGCCGGACGCACGCCGGGCACTCCTGGAGTTGGGCTCGAGCCGCGCGGCACCGAGCCCTCCAGGAGTGCCCGCTGCACGCCACCCTCGCGCTGCGCGGGCTTTGCGCGGACCGATACGGAGACCGTCTGCGCCGCCCCAGCGCACCCGGCGCTCCGAGGCTTCGCCCATTGCCGTGCAGATGAGGTCCAGCCCAGGTCCGGCCCTGAGGAACTCCGCGAACCGTGCGAGAGAGCCCGTGATTTCCAAGGGCTCTCGCCCCCCTTTGACGTTCCCGCTCGCGGCTGTGCCTTTTTCTTGAAAACGTCATGTTCCTCGAGGAACTTCACTTCGCGCAAGAAAAGGAGCACCTCGCGCTGCGAGGTTTCGTCGAGCACCCGACGGGCCCGCAAAAAACTCGATCAACGCCGCATTCACCTGGTGGGGCCGCTCCTGTTGCGTCCAGCGGCCGCAACCGGGCAAGATCAGCGATGTCCGGCGCGACGGCGAAAACCAGCGCGGGAGCTCATCCTCACTGCCTCCCAGCGAACACCCCGCTCAGAGTCTTGCCATGATCTCGGAGACGCGCGCTACCAGCTCCGGTGAGCGCAGCGCACCGCGCGGCCGGAGCAAATGCTGCACCTCCATGCTCAGCCTGTGCACACCAGCATCTTCGGCAGCAAGCCGGGTCAACGCGGCGCTGAAGCGGAGACTCTGCACAAAATCCGCGGGCCGCTCGCCCTGTGTATCTGGATAAATCAGATCGGGCAGCGCCGCCAGGGCCCACGGCGAGTCGAGCAAGGGCGGCACCTGCGCGAGGAATTCAGCGCCCAATCGCTCCAGCCCCTCACCGGACGCCGCCGCACTGTGCAACAGGCGCCGCAACAAGCAGCCCTCCTGCGCGGCGACGGCCATGCCCTGGCCATAAATGGGATTGAAGCGGCAGATGGCGTCGCCGAAGGGCAACAAGCCGCGCGGCAGCCGGGGCAGACGATCAAAGTGGCGGCACACGCTCTCGGCGAAGCCGAAGCGGTGCACCTCGCCGATACGCCGCGCGGGCGCGAGCGCGCGCTGCAGCGTGGGCGTGCGCAGATTCCGCACGAAATCGAGGAAGCCGGCTTCGTCGCCCGGCGGCTTTTCGCGATGGCGACCGGCGAGGCCCACGATCCAGCGCCGGCCCTCCAACGGCAGCAGGATCGCCCCGCGGCTCGACTCCGGCGCGCTGGGAAAGACCATCAGCGCTTTCCACTCCGGTAGCTCATCGGGCACCTCGAACAGCGACGTCGCATAGCCCATATCGACGCCGATCCGCGTCTCCTCCGGCAGCGGGCAACCGCAGGCCTGCAGCGCCGCCAGGCTCAGCGCGCCGCGTCCCGAAGCGTCGATCACCAGCTCGCCCGTCAGGCGGTGCCGGCCGCCCGCGTCGGCGTATTCGACTCCGCTCACGTGACTGCCGTCCTCCGAGGTCACGATGCGCTCGACGCGGCACCCCACTCGAGCCGACACGTTGCCCAGCACACAGCGCCGACGCACGGTGTGCTCGAGCAGCGGTCGCGTCAGCGAATACACCACCCAACCCAGGTCGCGGGCGGGAAACGGATCATAGTGCTGGCGCTCCACTCGCATGTCGAGCCCGGCCCGGTACGCGACCGCCCCGGCCGCGATCAGGTCTGAAGCGAAGCCCGGGCAGAGCTCGGACAGTGCCCGCTCACCCGCGGCCAGCAGCACGTGCGGATGACGCCCCTGCGGCACGCCGGGCCGACCCGCGTCGGGCTCGGGAGCGGCATCGCGCTCCAGAAGAATGACTTCCTCGAAGTACGGCGCGGTTGCCAGCGCAGCGCTGAGCCCGCCCATACCGGCTCCGATGATCAGCACGCGACGGCCCAAGCTTTGCGACATCCGATAGGTCCTCTCCTTTCAGGACTCCGTGCCAACGCCGATGTCGCCTGCAAAGATTGCAGCGAGTAGGTCGTATTTCCGGCTCAGCGCCCCAGCTCGCGGATGCGCGCGACGTGCGGATCGCGAGGATGCTGCCGGAGGAAGCGGCTCGCGGCGCGCTTCATCGCCGCGCTGTCGCCTTGCGCAGCCAGAGCTTCGATCGCCACCACGTCGGCGTCCGCGGCGAGCTCACCCTGCGGGAACTCGCGGTGATACTGCTCGATCTGGCGCAGAGCGCTGGCGTTGGCACCCACCGCGAGCGCCGTGCGCGCAGCGTCGAGGGCCGCGACTTCGCGCGCCAGCGACGACTCGGCGGAACGCGTGCTCGCGAGCGAGCTCGGCGAAGGTGTGGGCGGCTTGCGTGGGCGAGCGACGTTGCTCGCAGCCGCAGCACTGGCGGGCGTAGGTTCCACGGGTCGTTCAGCGAGCGACGGCACGGCGCTATCCGTCGGAGTCACCACGACAGGAACCTCGCGCGCTGCCGGCACAGCAGCGGGTACAGCAGGCGACTCCGGCGGACGCAGCCAGACCGCCACCAGACTGCCGCCGCCGATGGCGCCGATCAGCGTCCATTTTGCGGCACGCACCGTCGCGCTTTCGAACCAGCCGCGCGGCTCGCTCGCCGAGGCGAGCGGCGCCAGCAAGGCGGCGTCCGCCGCAAAGCGCCGCCATGCGCCCTCGGTCGCGCCCGGGGGCGGCGCATCGCCGCGCGCGGATTCGAACAGGCTCCGTTCGAAGTCGGCCTGTGCGAGCTGCTCTGATTCGTGTCCGGTCATGGCTTCCTCTGCGCGAAGGAGCGGGCGCGCAGCCGCCCGGCGATGGCGCTGAACTCCTCGCGCGCGCGGCGCAGCCGCGAGCCCACCGTGCCGATCGGGATGCCTTCGATCTCGGCGATGCTGCGCACATCGAGCCCCTCGAGCTCGAACAGCACCAGCACCGCCCGCAGCTCGAGCGGCAGGCGCTCGAGCACGGCGTCGAGCAGCTGGCGGGCGCGCGCTTGCTCCAGTCGCTCTTCGGGCGTGGGTGCGCCGTCCACCAGGCTCTCCAGATCGTCGACGGCGCAGCGCGCAGGCGCGCTCGCCTGGCGGCGCAGCTCGTTGGCGGCAACGCGCAGAGCGACGCCGTACAGGAAGGCGTGTTGCTTGCCCGGCTCGATCTGCTCGAGCTTGCGCGCGGCCACCCAGAACACCTCTTGGGCAGCGTCATCGAGCTGCGCGATCGGCACACCCAGCCGGCGCAAGAGACGCCAGATGGACGCGTGGTACGCCTGGAACAGCGCGCGCAGATCGAGCGCCGCGCTTTCCGCGGCGTCGGTCGCGCTCGGAGCGTCCTGTGTCGCAGCACGCGACATGCCGGGCAGGGAGTAGCTGCTCACTAGAAGCGCAACCCGAGCCCCGCGAGCGCGAAGGCGTTGAACATGTTGGAGTGAAACAGCTGGCTGCCGTCGGGGCGCTCGGCGCTGAGCTTGCTCACCCACAGCTCGCCGCCCAGGTTCAGGTCCAGATACAGCGCAGAGCCGAGGCTATATTGCGTGTGCGCCTCGAGGCTCACGGTGCCGAGACCCACCGTCTTGCTCTGCGTCTTGTTCCCAGCAACATCGCGCGTATCCAGGCCCATGACGCCCACCGCGAACTCCGAGCACAGCTCCAGCACCAGGCCGTCGCGATTGTACGTCAGCGGCGCGCAAGAGCCGACGCCTGCTTTCAGCCCCCAGATCTCCGTGTCGAAGCCGGACGCGTGAAACTTTGCCGGCCCCAGAAAGCTCCAGCGCACGCGGAACAAGGCGCCGAGCAGGAAGTCCTGATCGCCGGGGGCAGACACCAGATTGGCACGCGAGATCGAGAGGTCCAGTCGCGGCAAGGTCAGCCCCGGAATCACGCCGAAAGCGGCGCCGGCCGACAAAGTGTAACGCGCCATGTAGCCGAGGCTCAGCTGCCCCGCGGGGATCTCGACCTGGTCCTTGTACATCACCGTCTTCAGCGTGGGCGCGGGCGGCTCGACGGGGGCCGTCGAGAGCGCGGTGGCCGTGACGATGGCCGCCGGTGCGACGCTCACCGTCACGGGAGCGGCCACCGACTGAATACCATTGGGCGAAGCCGCCGGGCTCGGTTCCGAGCCACCTTCGAGCGCGATCGCCGCGACCACCGCGAGCGCGTCGCTCACCTCGGCGCAGGTGCTGCCATGCACGCGCCGCGCTCCGGAAGCCTCGCTGCCCTCTCCAACCTGAAAGCTGCCGGAGAAGCCGCCCGAACCGCGTTCGATGCGCACCCCGAAGAGCGTCGCCTCAGCGGCGCGCTCCAATGACGCCCCGCGCGCTTCCACCGCCGAAACGAACGCCGCTTCCGTGGGGCAGCCCTCGGGGGCCACGTAAGAGAGCCGAGCGCTCGCGGCCTGCGCCGCCGAACTGGAGAGCACGATGGAACCCGCCCAGAGGACGCTGCCGAGGAGAGCTTTGCTCGCTGTCACGTCCGACTAATGGCAAGGCAGCCCCCTCCGTGATCACAGAAAATGAGCGTACCAAACCGGTACGAGCGTTCAGGTTCCGAAGCGCAGGTGCCGTGCCTGGAGCACGTCCGGCGCCGGCGAAAAGGCCAGCGCGCGCTCGATCACGTTGCGCAGCTCGCGTACGTTACCGCGCCAGGGGTGGGCGAGCAGCGCGGCCAGGGCGTCGGGGCCGAGCACCGGGGGCTCGCCCTCGTGCGTCAGCTGGCGGATGAAGTGCCGCGCCAGCACCGGGATGTCTTCGGGGCGCTCGCGCAAGGGGGGCACGACGATGGGCACGACCTGCAGCCGGTAGTAGAGATCCTCGCGAAAGCGGCCCTCGCGCACCAGCTCCATCAGATCGCGGTGAGTGGCCGCCAGCACGCGCACGTCGACCTTGACCGGGCGCTGCCCGCCCAGCGGAAACACCTCGGCGTTCTCCAGGAAGCGCAGCAGCTTCGGCTGCAGATCGAGCGGCAGCTCGGCGATTTCATCGAGAAACAGCGTGCCCCCGTCGGCGGCGCGGATCACGCCCGGATGGTCCGAGTGAGCGCCGGTGAACGCGCCGCGCCGGTAGCCGAACAGCTGCCCCTCGAACAGGTCGCGCGGCACGCTGGCGCAGTTGAACGGCACGTAGCTGCCGTTGGAACGCTGCGAGAGCGTGTGGATGGCGCGCGCCACCACCTCCTTACCGGAACCAGATTCGCCGCTGATGATCACGGTGGCGCGCGACGGCGCCAGCCGGACCAGCTCCGCGCGCAGCTTGCGCATCGCGGGCGAGGCCGCGATGAAGCCGGGGATCTCGGGTGCCTTGTCCTCGTTCAAGGGCGCCTCGAAGGGGTCGTTCACGGCGCGCAAGGTCGCGGCTTCGAGCGCCAGCGACGCGGTCATGGTCAGCACCGCGAGGACGGAGCGCTGGTGCTCGGCGAGCTCACCGCTCACTCCGATGCGCAGCAGCCGCCCGGCGCCGTCGCTGAACTCGACCCAGTCGTAGCCGGCGTCGCTCGCGCCGCCGACGCGCCGCGCTTCCGGCTCGCCCGAGCCGGCGACGCCGCGCGCGTTGCCACCCGAATCGATCTCCTCCAGCCGCACTCCACGATCCGGGAACACGGCGCTCGCGATCGAGCTCAGCTCGCGTAACACCAGCCCGGGCCCGACCCCTCGCGCCGAGAGCCTCCGGATCGGCACCACCAGATCCTCGACCGCCAGCCGCTGTCCATCGCTCTTGGCATGGGTCGCCAACCTGCGGCTCTCGCGCAGGCGCTCGATGCCCACCGCGATCGAGCGCGGCGAGGTCACGCCCAGCCGGCTCAAAGCTTCGCGCGTCGCCTCCACGTCGGCGCGCGTGCCGTCGCCATATTCCTCCGCGATCACGGCCAGAACGTGCCGGCACAGCGCTGCGTCGCAGAGATCATGCGCCAGATCGAAGGTGGCGATCGCCGACTCGAGCAGCTGCCGCCCCGAGCTCCACTGGCCCTGGGCGCCGAGCAAGATGCCCTCCAGCCGGCGCAGATGGGCGCTGACCCAGGCAGACGGGAACATGTCGACGTGACGCTGAGCGCGCCGCAGCGCGAGCCGCGCCGGGCCGCCCTCCCCGGCCACGACGTGAGCGAGCACGCGGTGCATGAGCACGAAGCGCAGCAGCAACGGCCAGCGCTGCGCCTCGGCCTCGGCGCGCTCGAACGCGGCCACGGTGGCGGCCATGTCCTCGGCTGTCGCAATGCAAGCAGCCGCATCGGCCATCGCCGCGTACGCGCGCGAGACGGGCTTGAGCGCCGAGATCTCGCACTCCCGGAGCCGCGCGGCGAGGCGACCGAGCTGCTCGTGCCGTGCGCCCAGAAACATCAGCCGCGCCATGAACGGCACCGCCGAGAGCGGCACCAGCCCGGTCTCCGTGCTCCAGGCCTCGAGCTCGCCCAGCGCGACGAAGGCCTCGTCCATGCGACCCAGCCGCGCCAGCGCCTCCATCTCCGCGCGCAGCGCGAAGACCGCGTGAATGCCGGGCCCGATGCGCGAGCCCCGCGCGACCTGGCGCGAGCGCCGCGCCAGCTCCAGCGCGCGCAGCGGATCGGCCAGGTTCTCCAGCAACCCGAGCGCGATGTGGCCGAGCGCGCGCGCCTGCGCGACCTGGCAGCCGAGTTGCTCGGCGCGCTCTGCGATGCTCTCGAAGCCGCGCAGGGAGAGGGTCGTCTTGCCCGAGAACACGGGCCGCAACGCCTTGAACTCGTCCACGTGCAGCTCGAGCAGCGGCACCAGATTGACGAAGCCCGCGTCATCGAGCTTGGCGTAGGCTCGATCGATCAGCTCCCGATCGCCGACCACGGTGGCCGCGCACAGCTGCGCCAGGCACGCCAGCCCCAGCGCCTCGAGGCCCGCGCGCACGGAGAGCGCCTCGACCCGCGCGGCATGAGCGTGCACACGCCCCAGATCGTACAGAGCGCCGTCCGGCAGCGAGTGCAACACGGCCGCGGCTGCATACACACGCCCCTGCACCTCTTCCGCCAGCTCGCCCGCCTCCGCTTGCTGCAGCGCCGGCGCCAGCACCAAGAGCGCGGCGCGCGGATCGGAACGCTGCAAGAGCTCCAGCACGGCCACACCGAAGCGCGCCAGCGCCAGCGCATCGGTCGAGAGGCTCGGACGCCGCATCGTCAGCTGCACCAGCTCGGCGTGGCCGCGCTGCAGATCCGAGCTGAACGCGCGCTGCAATACGGGCAGCACCAGCGCGATGTCCTCGGCGGCGGGCCGCGCGCGCTGGGGCAACGCCGGCGTTCGGGCAAGCGCTGGCTCCGAGGCGCCCGCCAGCTCACCGCGCGCCAGCGCCAGCAGCTTCTCCAGCTCGGCGCCGCGAGGCCGCCGCGATTCGCTCGCGTCCGCAGGCAGCTCCCAGCGGTAAATGGTGTGCGGGGTCACGCCGAGCCGGCGCGCGAAGGCGGCGCGGCTCGCCGCCCCGCGCAGATCGCGGATGCGTTCGGGGGACAGCTGCTCCATGGAGCTGGAGTATGCCATGGACTAACCGGATGACATCCATGGATATCATCCAGCGCGCCCGGTTGGGGCCATCCACGGCTTGCCGAGCCCTGCCAGGAATCTTCAACTCATTGATTTCACATCAAACTAGCACCGGATGGCGCCCGGCACGCTTCCTGCTGAAGCGAGCACCATGACCGCAATGAGCAATGTGTCCGTGCTTCCCGGCCTAAAGGCCTCGCCCTCCGCTCCTACCGTTTCCCAGCGCGTCGCTGCCGAGCCCGAGACCGGCGCCACTCCCGCTCCCGACTCAGACACCGCCGCGGTCCCTGCCCCCAAGAGCGCCCGCCGCACACCGCGCGCGCTGATCGCCCTGCCCCTGCTCGCCGCCATCGGTCTGAGCGTGGGCGGCGGGGCGTACTTTCTAGGCCGCGGTCACGAGACCACCAACGACGCGCAGGTGGAAGGCCACGTGGCGAGCGTCGCCGCGCGCGTCGCGGGCCAGGTCGAGCAGGTGCTCGTGAACGACAACCAGCTGGTGAAGGCCGGCGACGTGCTGGTGGTGCTCGACGATCGCGACCTCGCGGCCAAGGTCGCCGCGGCCCGCGCCGATCTCTCGGCCATGCAAGCGCAGGCCCGCGCCGCCGAGACGCAGCTCGCGGTGACGGAGAAGTCCTCTCACTCCAACCTGGTGATCGCGCGCGGCGGCCTCGCGCAAGCGGCCGCCGTGGAAGGCACGACCAAGGCCGGTATCGATCGCGCCCGCGCCGACATCGTGGCGGCCGAGTCGCGGCGCAAGCTCGCCGAGATCGAGCTCTCGCGCACCCAGCAGCTGGTCGAAGGCGGCGCGCTCTCGCAGGCCGAGCTGGACGCCAAGCGCTCCGCGTTCGAACAGGCCGATGCAGCGCTGGGCCAGGCGCGCGCGCAGTACGCCAGCGCGCAGGCCAACATCGGCAACTCCTCGGGCACCATCGACTCCGCGCGCGGCCGCCTGATCGCGGCTGAATCCGGGCCTGCACAGATCGAGGCCGCGCGAGCCCAGCTGGAGCTGAGCCGCGCCCGAGTGGCACAAGCTCAGGCCGCGCTGGAGCAGGCGGAGCTGAACCTCTCGCACACCAAGGTGCTGGCCAGCGTCTCGGGCGTCGTCTCGCGCCGATCGGTGGAAGTCGGCCAGATGGCGTCGCCGGATCGCCCGCTGATGGCGCTGGTGCCGCTCGATGACACCTGGGTCGTCGCCAACTTCAAGGAAGACCAGATCGCCCAGATGCACCCGGGCCAGACCGCCCGCGTGCACATCGACACCTACGGTCAGGAGCTGATCGGACACGTCGACAGCCTCGCCAGCGGCACGGGCTCGCGCTTCTCGCTGCTGCCGCCGGACAATGCCTCCGGCAATTTCACCAAGGTGGTGCAGCGCGTGCCCGTGTTGATCCGCCTGGATGCGCATCCTGACCTGACGCTGCGCCCGGGCATGAGCGCGACCGCGACGGTCGAGACCAAGGGCTGAGCGTCATGAGCCGCGAGGAAGTCTCTGGGTCCAAGCTGGGCGTCACCGTGGTGGTGATGACCGCGGCGCTGATGGCGATGATCGACATCACCATCGTCAACGTGGCGCTGAACGATATCCGTGCCAGCTTCGGCACACCGATCGACCAGATCGGCTGGGTGTCGACCGGCTACATGATGGCCAACATCGTGATCATCCCGATGACGGGCTGGTTCCAGCGCCGCTTCGGCTATCGCCGCTACTTCGCCGGCTCGGTCGCCCTGTTCACGCTGGCCAGCGCCCTGTGCAGCCTGGCCTGGAACCTACCGTCCCTGGTCCTGTTCCGCGCGCTGCAAGGCCTCGGCGGCGGCGCCATCATCCCCACTGCGCAGAGCATCCTGTTCGCGCGCTATCCACAGAAAGAACACGGCATGGCCGCGGCGCTCTTCGGCCTCGGCGCGATCACGGGCCCCCTGCTCGGGCCGACCATCGGCGGCTACCTGATCGACTGGTCCAGCTGGCACTGGATCTTCACGGTCAACGTGCCCATCGGCCTCGCGGTGGCGCTGCTCGCCCTGCGCTTCATCGATCAACCCGGCTTCGTCCCGCCCTCCGGCAAAGAAGCAAAGATCGACGCCTTCGGCATCGCCCTACTGGCGGTGGGCATGGCCTCCCTGCAATACGTGCTGGAAGAAGGCAACCGCGAAGGCTGGTTCGACAGCACACTGATCGCCGTGCTCACGGGCGTCGCCGCGACCACCCTGATCACCTTCATCATCCACGAGCTCGAGACCGAGCAACCGATCGTCGACCTGCGCGTCTTTTTGAAGCGCAGCTACGCCGCCGGCACCGGCCTCAACTTCCTCACCGGCTTCGCCCTGTTCAGCGGCTCCTTCATGTTCTCCCTCTATGCGGGCTCGGTGCTGCACTACAGCGCGCTCGACATCGGCAAAGTCTTCCTGGCTGCCGGCTCCATCTCGATCGTCATGATGCCCCTGATCGGGCGCCTCGGACCCAAAGTGGACGGCCGCCTCTTGCTCGCCATCGGCGTCA
>JAICTU010000167.1 GCA_025936205.1 Polyangiaceae bacterium
CGGCGCCGGTCACGGCGCCGTGCGACGAGATGCGCAGCAGCAGCAGGCAGCCCGCGCCGAGCAGCGCGGCCGTCTCGAGCGCGTAGCGCGTCAAGTGCCAGAGCACCGCGCCGCTGGCGGAAAGCGCAAGGCCGACCGCCGGAGTCACCACCGGCCAGGGCACGGAGGCGAGCGGCTCCACCCATTGTGGGTGGGTCGGAATCAGCAGCAGCAGGCCCAAACCGCCAGCGGTCGCCACAAACTGCAGGCTGTTGATCGCGACCCTGGGGAGCCAGACCCGGGCTCCCGACTCGACGAGCACGTAAGCAAAGGCAACCAGCAAGAGCAGCGGCAGGCTGAGCAAGAGCGCCAGGGCCGCGCCCCACCACGAGAACTCGCCGCGCGTGACCATGGCCAGCACGAGCGGGTAGATCTGGATCCAGGAGTAGACGTTGAGCAGCGTGCGCTCTGCCACTTTCATGGCGTAGAGCGTGGAGATCGAAGCTGGCAGCGTGAGCAGCCAGTCCATGTCTCCGTCCAGGCGATTCAAATCCTTGTTGGACAGCCCGAGGCTGAGAAAGAGCGAGGCGAGCATCGACACGGTGAGATGTGCCGACGCCGTCGCGATCGCGCCCCTCGCCGAGTGCTCGTACATCCAGGGCAAGAACTTGCCGAGCAGCACCCCGTAGCCCGTGAGCGTCGGTAGACCGACCCCGAACGTGCAGGCGAGTCCGAACCAGGCCGTTGCACGCTGCCGCGCGCTCGACCGCCCGCGACGGATCTCATCGCCCTCGCCCGGACCGAGCAAGCGGTTGCGCAGACGAGTGACCCGCAGCCTCGACATGAGCACGGCGGCTCTCAGCGCAGAGACGCGACGAGAGATCGAGCTGGAAGGGAGCCGCGCGACACGGAGCACGGCTGGCTCTGCAGCCAGCGGGCGCGATTGCTCGTTCACTGCGCGGCCCTGGCGTCACCCGGTGCCGTGAGCGCCAGGAACACCTCTTCCAGCGTGGTACCCGCCATGGGACGTTGCTCGAGCAACTCGGCAGGCCGTCCCTCGGCCACGAGCCGCCCACGATGCACGATGGCGATGCGCTGGCATTGCCGCTCGGCCATCTCCAGCAAGTGTGTGCTCAGCAGCACGGTACGGCCGCTCTCCGCGTAGTTCTGGATCAAGTTCTGAACCTGTCGCATGGCGAGTGGATCGAGACCCGTGGTGGGCTCATCCAGAATCAACACTTCCGGATCGTGGATGAGCGCGAGAGCGAGGCCCATCTTCTTCTTCATCCCGAGCGAGTAGTTGGTGACGAAGTCGTCCGCAGCGTCGGCGAGCGACAATTCGCGGAGCAGCAGCTGTGCGCGCTCGGCGAGCAGTGCGTCGTCGAGGCCATGCATCTGGCCCACGAAGCGCAGCAACTCCCAGCCCTTCAGGTAGTCGTAGAACACGGGCACGTCGGGCACGTACCCCACCTGGCGCTTCACCTCCGCGCGGTCTTTGATGCAGTCGAGCCCGCGAATTCGGGCGCTACCGCGATCGGGCACCAGCGTGCCCATCAGGATGCGCAAGGTCGTGGTCTTGCCGGCGCCGTTCGGGCCCAGGAATCCAAAGACCTCGCCCTGAGCGATGTTCAACGAGAGGTCGCTGAGCGCTTGAAACTGGCCGTAGCGCTTGTTGAGATTCTCGATTTCGATCCAGGGCATGGTCATGGCATCGCTTCCCATCGGCGCAGCGCACAGGCAACGACGCTAGCAGTTCCATCGGGCGCAGACGCCGCCGAGTTGCCAGGCATTCGCGGGCCGCGGGGTTTGGAATCAATTTAAATGAGGCTCATTTCGGGGACGAAGCCGCACTTCGGCCCGACGGCTCACCCGGGCATCGCCGGGTGCTGAGCGCGCTGGCTCGATGCGCCGGGCAAAGTCTGCGATTGTCCTGCGCAGCCCTTCCCGGAGCTGCACGCGGGGCTCGAAGTCGATGAGCTGCCGAGCGCGGCCGATGTCGGGGCGCCTTTGCTTGGGATCGTCGACCGGCAAAGCAGAGAAGCTGAGCTTCGCGCGCGACCCGGTCAACTCGATGACCTGCTCGGCCAACTCCAGCATCCGGAACTCGGCTGGATTGCCCAGGTTCAACGGCTCTTCCAGCGCGGGCAGGCGCGCGACCCGCAGCAAACCTTCGACGAGATCGTCCACGTAACAGAACGACCGGGATTGCGTGCCGTCTCCGCAGACCGTGAGCGCCTGGCCGCGCAGCGCTTGAACGATGAAATTCGACACGACGCGACCATCGTTCAGCGCCATTCGCGGACCATAGGTGTTGAAGATACGCACGATGCGTGCGTCGACGCCGGCGCAGCGCCGTGCATCGCTGAGCAGCGTCTCCGCGCCGCGCTTGCCCTCGTCGTAGCAGGCGCGTGGCCCGATCGGATTGACATTGCCCCAGTAGCTCTCCGGTTGCGGGTGCACCATGGGATCGCCATACACCTCCGAGGTCGAGGCTTGAACAATGGTACAGCGCCGCCCGCGTGCCAGCTCGATCAGCCGTAGGGCGCCGAGCACGCTGGTGGTGAAGGTGGCGTGGGGGTCCTGCTGGTAGTGCACGGGCGAGGCGGGACAGGCGAGGTTGAAGACCAGATCTGCGCGCACCCCGAGCGCCTCCCGCACATCCCCTGCCTGAAAGTGAAAGCGAGCCTCCCGACCCGCTGGCGCCAGATTGGCCAGGTCTCCCGTGAGCAAATTGTCGAGCCCGATGACCTCGAAGCCGTCCGCCAGCAAGCGGTCCACCAGGTGGGAGCCCAGGAACCCTGCAGCCCCGGTGACGAGTACGGTTTTCTCCCGGCCATTGTCCGCTGCCAATCTCGGGCAATGTGCCCGCTCTGGACGCACGAGCGACCTCGTCCGTCGTTTACCTCCACTGGTTCGGCCGGATGCGCCGAGTAGTTGCGCCCCTTTCGCAGCCCAGCAGGCGTTTCACCGAGGTCTTCCCCGGGGCAGGCTCACGCCAACGACACGAGTGCATATCCTGATGGGCTCGGAGCCGTACGGCGGCGAGCCCTCTAGCATGTGCCCACCGCTCGTTCGGAGCAGCCCTAGACAAGGCTCTGGCCACCGTCGATGTGGAGGGTCTGCCCAGTGATGAACTCGCTCTCCATCGCGAAGAGATAGGCGGGGGCGATGTCTGCCGGCGTCGCGATTCTTCCAGCTGGCAAGCGGGCGGCCATGGCTTCGAAGAGGCTACGCTTGGCTTCGCCTGCGAGCGCATCGAACAGGGGTGTGTCGACCCATCCCGGTGACACGACGTTCACGCGAGTAGGTCCCAGCTCGAGCGACAGGGCCCGCGCGAAGTAGCTGAATGAGCCGGCAATGGCGGAAACGACGGACCCTCCGGGCACCGGCGGCCGATCTTTGTTGATCCCTGAAGTGAAGGTCATCGAGCCGCCACGAGCGAGAAAGCGCACGGCGTGCTTGGCCAGCAGGAAGGCGCCGATCAGTTTGCTGTCGACGAAGTGCCGCACGCTCTCCACATCCGTGCGATCGATGGGGTCGCCCGGGGGCGCGCCTCCCGCCGTCGCGACGAGATGATCGAACGCCCCGATCTCAGCGAAGAGCCGTGCGATCTCGGCTTCCTGCGTCATGTCCGCGGCAAGGCCTCGGATGCGGCCGTTTGCCGCCCCGAGCGCTCTTTGTGCGGCGTTCAGCTTGCTCGGCGACCGACCGACGATCACCACGTCGGCACCGCGCTCGAGCGCGGACGCTGCGACGCCGAGCCCGATGCCGGAGCTGCCTCCCACGATCACGATCTTCTTATCCAGGAGCGTTGCCATGGGTCTCCTCTGTCAACCGCGGTACGCCCGCTCGATGTCGGCGATGATGATCTTTTTCATCCGGTACATGGCCTGCATCACGCGCCCTGCCTTTTCCCTGTCTGGATCTGCAATCCGTCGCAGCAAAACGCCGGGCGTGACCTGCCAGTAGACGCCGAACTTGTCCGTCAGCCATCCGCAAGGGCGTTCCTGGCCGCCTCCGACGCAGAGCGCATCCCAGTAGTAGTCGGTCTCCGCCTGGTCCTCGGTTTCCACCTGGAAGGAGAACGCCTCGTTGTAGGGTGCGTGCGAGTGAGCGTTGAGCGCGGTGATCGGTAGCCCCGCGAGCTCGAAACGGACCACCGACAGCTCGGGATCCGGCAAATCGGTGCGCCCGAGCACCTTCGAGTCTTTGAAGATGGAAGTGTAGAATGCCATGGCTTCCTCGGCCTGGGATTCGAACCAGAGGTGGGGATGGATCTTCATCGTTACTTCTCCCGTGATCCGTGAATTCTGCTCACACCAGCACGACGCAGGATTGACGTCGGACGGGGACATCTTGCGGATCCTCGGCCACTCGACAATCGATTCTTTGTGCGCGATATGTGAGACATTCTCACAAATCAGCCATGCCGCGACAGCTTCCTCCGTTGACCACTCTCCCTCCCTTCGACGCCGTGGCTCGCCATCTCAGCTTCACGAAAGCGGCGGCTGAACTCCACGTGACGCACGGCGCGATCAGCCGCGCCATCCGAAACCTCGAAGCCCATCTCGGCACTCGGCTCTTCGAGCGAAAAACGCGGTCGGTACAGCTCACGCCGGCAGGTGCCTCCTATGCGACCGCCATCGGCGCAGCGCTGGATCGCGTCGGCGCAGCGACGCTCATCGCCACGGCATCACGCTCGGCGGGTGTCCTCAATGTCAGCACGTCCGATGGGTTCGCGGGTCGCTGGTTGGTCCCGCGTCTGCATCGGTTTCACCGCCTGCATCGCGACATCGACGTGCGTCTCTCCACCTCGGGGCAGCTCACCGACTTCATCAGAGACGGCATCGACATCGCGATCCGCTATGGCGCCGGTGGCTATGAAGGCGTGGTGTCGGAGCTATTGGCGGAGGAAGACGTTTCTCCGGTTTGCAGTCCCGAGCTTCTCGGGGGAAGCCATCCCCTTCGCTCGCCCAGTGATCTGCGACATCACCGGCTCATCCACGACAACTTCCGCATCAACTGGGCGACATGGCTCCAGCAAGCTGGCCTGGACGACATCGATCCCGCGCGCGGCCTGACGTTCGAATCGGCTGCCTACGCGGTCGAGGCTGCCGTGCAGGGCCAAGGGGTTCTGCTGGGCAGAAGCGCGCTCGTCTCTGCCGATCTCGCAGCGGGGCGGCTGGTGCGGCCCTTCGATCTCGCGCTGAAATCCAGGTGGAGATACTACGTCGTCTATCCCGACGGCGCGCTTCATCACCGAAAGGTCGAGGCGTTCCGGAACTGGCTGTTCAGCGAAATGGCGATCGACGCGGCTGTTGCGTCAGCGCCGGCGGCCCCCGCCAAGAAGCGCCCTGCCAGGAAGAAAGCCGCCAAAAAAGCCCGGGGCCATCATCGGTGATCGTCCGGCCCCGGGGTGGGCAGCATTGGCATTGTTCTGGAAGCCCGGCGAGCCTGCGCTATGGTAGCCCCCAAGGAATCACCCGTATGTCGACCACAGGAAACGCGCGCAAGAATCAGGCCTCGGACGAGTTTGAGGTCATCACGCGCGTGACCGTGCAGGGCGGAGCGAGGGTCGTCGTCAAGATTACGACGGAGGCCATCCAGAACAGGGGAAGAGCCGCCTGCATCGCCATGGTGGCGGCGAAGATTCGGTCCTTTGCCGGGAAGTTGCCGCCGGAAGTCGTCGTCTCGACGTCGGACTTCCGGTAGTCAATCGCAACGCAGCTGGATGTCGTCGATCCAGAGGTCGTAGTTGGCGCCTGGCGTCATCACGTTCCAGGAGATGGCGAAGACTTTCTGTGTCGTCACTTGGGGATGGGCCTCTCCCCAGCAGCAGCTCTGCGTGAGGGCGTCGAACTCGAAGCAATGCTCCTGCCAGTCCGCGGTGAGGGTAAAGTCCGCACCAAAGTTGTTGTAACACTGCTTGCACACGCCACCGGCGGGATCCGTGTTGACATCGCCCATGTGAAAGCGCGCGCGGCCCGCGCCTTTCGCCTGAAAGCACACCTTGCGCCAGCGGGATAGATCGTACGCCGTCGCCGGCTCGCCGAATCTGTCTGCCATGCCCGCCCAGACGAACTGCCGGGGGGCCAGCTTGCCCGTGATGCGACCGGCATACTGCGACCCGTGAGCGCCGCCCCGTGCAGGCACGAAGGGCTCTTCTGGAGTGAGCGTCGAGCCGTTGGTATCTTTGTACGAGTGCCAGATGCCGCTCGGGCCGCCGCTCGGCGTAGCTCGAACGTCGCCGTCTTCCCAGTCTTCGAGCAACCGTGCGGAGCAGGCCTGCGCCACGCTCGGCGGCGCGCTGGCTCGCGCCGGTTCAGTCGCTCGCGGTGCCGCCGACGATGCGGCGCCGGTACAGCTCGTCAGAGCGCAAAGGAGCCAGCCGAGCCGAAGCTTAGAGGCTCGCATGGGCTGCCCTTTCCAGATTGGGGAGGCGCGCGCGAGCGAAGTCTGCAATGCGCTCGGCGGCAGGCGGGTCTTGATTGGCCAGTGTCACGATCACGTACGGGGAGGCGGCACCCGGTGGATCGCAGATCAGGAGCGCACCGTTCATGCCGGGGGCGCCGCCGTTGTGCCCGACGCAGTGTACCCCGGTCACCGTTTGATCCATGAAACCGTAAGCGTAGCGGTCTTGCCCGGGAACGGCGACCTTGCCGGTCGTGAGCAGCCGCGTGTGCTCGGCGTCGAGCAGCACGTGCTGCTCGATGGCATTGGCAAAGGCGAGCAGGTCTCCGACGGTCGAGTAGCCGCCGCCGGCCGAGCTCCCGCGATAGGGCAACGTATCGTCGTTGGGCCACCACTTCTGGCCGGGCTTCGGCGGAGGCGAGCCCTCCGGACGAAACGGTATGTAGCCGACAGAGCGCAGCGGCACCGCTTGGTCCTCGGGGAAGGAGCCCGTCGCCTTCATGCCAGCGGGCGCATACACGTGCTCACTCACGTAGTCGTAGTAGCTCTGACCGGTGACTTTCTCGATCACGACACCGAGCAATACGAAGCCGTAGTTGCTGTACCGCCAGTCGCTCCCGGGCGGAAACTCGGTCGGCCTTGCCCCAAACAGGCGCACGTAGTCCTCGAGCTTGCGCAGCTCCTTGCGGTGCTCCTTGTATTCGGGACCGAAGACATCCCCCGTCCCGCCGGTGTGCGTCAGCAGGTGATGCAGGGTGACCTGGCGGGCGAGCTCGCGATTGGGATAGTCCGGCAGGTACTTGTCGAGTGGGTCGTTGAGCGCGATGCGCCCTGCCTGAACGAGCTGAAGAATGGAGACCGCCGTGAACATCTTGTTCATCGAACCGATCCGGAACTTCGTCTCCAGTGTGTTGGCGATGTTCCGCTCACGATCGGCGAGGCCCACGGCAAACTCGCAGATGGGCTTGCCCGCTCGAGCGATCAGAACTGCTCCCGAGAACTGTTCGTCCCGAGAGGCCTGATCGACACGGTCTCGCACTGCGGCTTCAAACTCGTGCGGGCCCAGCGCCTGCGCGGGCGGTTTCTCGAGGGGACGAAAGCGTATGAATGCGATCTTGCCGTCGGGCGCGAGCATGATGCGCCATTCGGACAACCCGTGGGTCGTGGTGACTTCATAGATGTCGGCACCCTTTGCACCCTGGCCCTTGAACACCACCGACTCCACGGGCCCTGCCTGGGCGATGGCGGCAAGGGCTCCGGGCTGCGAACGAATGAGCCCAGCGAGCTCCGGAATCATGTCGTCGTAGTTGGGCTCGCCGCGTTGCACGCTCGCCAGGTGCTTGCGCAGCGCCAGCTCACCGGGTCGAGCGGTGGTGGGCGCAGGGGCTACGCTGGGCACCGCCGTTTGCGGCGTTGCAGGTGGCTCGCGAGCGGGAGGCACCGACGTTGCGCAGGCAGCCAGCTCGAAGAGCAGCAGGGCCAGCCCAGAACATCCCGACCAGGGAAGGAGACGGAGAGCACGAGCAGCTGAAATCACCATGGCCTCAGACATGTCCGCCTGACGCCCCATCCTGCTGCGCTATTTCAGCGAAAGGTCCCTCCACCCGCAAAAGGTCGTGCACGCCCTTTTCAGCGGATGGACCGGCGAGAACCGGACATCATACGCCGCGACTTCCTGCCCGCCTGGTCTTGCCGACATATTGGTTGATCATTTCCAGTCGACTGGCTACGGAGCCGTTGTGGAGCGGCGTGGCTCGCGCTGGATTTCTGATGCCGGGGCGAGCTTTGCCGGCGGGAAGCGGGGCCTGCGGCAGCTCGCGTACACTGTACCACTGCTGCTGGCCATCGCGCTGTGCTACGTCTTCCTGGCGAGCGCGGGCACCTTCCGCGAAGTCCCGGGTCGCACCGACTACTACGACAAGATCGCAGAGGGCTTCCGCAGCGGCCACCTGTACATCAAGCTGCGCCCGGGGCCGGCGCTGCTGGCAGCACCCAACCCCTATCTCGATCGTTACGTGACGTTCGAGAACTGGGATGCCAGCCTTTATAAGGGTCATTTCTACCTGTATTGGGGTCCCGTTCCAGCGCTCTTGTTGCTGGCCTTCAAGGTCGTCAGCGGCCACGCCGGGGTGATCACGGATCAGTGGCTGGTGCTGCTCTTCACCTTGGGCCGCTTGTGCGCAGGAGCACTGCTGCTGATCGATTTGAGCCGGACTCGTCACCCCGAGCCACCGCCATGGCTGGTGGCGCTCGCGATTGCCGTCTTCGGTCTCGCTGGGCCCACGCCGTACACCATCTGCTCGCCCAACGTGTATGAGGCATCGCTGATGGGCGGGCAGTGCTTTCTGCTCTGGGGTCTGTGGCTCGCGCTGCGCGGCGTGCTGCGCGCCGAGCGCCGCCTGCCGCTCTTTCTGCTGGCTGGAGTGCTCTGGGCCCTGGCGCTCGGTTCGCGCGTGACGATGCTGCTCGCCGTGCCGTCCCTCGTGCTCGTGACGCTGGTCACGCTGGCCTGGCAGGCACGCGACGCGGCACCGAGCTGGCGAGACCAACTCGCAGGGCTGCTGCGGCCTGCGCTCGCGCTCGGGCTGCCGGCGCTGGCGGCGTTGGGCGCTTACGGCTGGTACAACTACGCGCGTTTTGACTCGCCCACGGACTTCGGCGTCGACTACCAGATCTCGCCCCAGTGGTTCTGGACGCACGAGGCCTTCGTGCTGCCCAATATTTTTTCGTATCTGTTTGCCCCGCTGCACTGGTCGTGCATGTTTCCGTTCGTCACGTCGCTGACGTTTCGCCCCCTTTCTCCGCTGATCTCGTGGCCGCCGGGCTATCAGCTGTTCGAAAAAGTCTCCGGGGTGCTGGTGATGGCCCCCTGGTGCTACTTCGGTTTGCTGTGGCTCTGGCGGCTGCTAGCATCCGGTTGGCGACAGCTGCGGGCGTCCGGCTTGCCGCGCCAGCCGCCGCTGAGCTTGCCCGAGCTGTGGGCGATCGCGTGTTCGCTCGCGATCTTGCCGGCGATGGCGCCCGCGCTGGGGCTGTGGGAAGCCTCGGCGCGCTATGCAGGCGATGCGCTCTCCGGCGCGCTGATCGCCTCCTCCCTCGCAGCCTTCTGGCTGTACCGGCGCGCCGAGGCTTCGCAGCGAGTGGCGCGTAGAGCCGGTGCACGGATGCTGGTCGCTGCGTTCGGTCTCTACACCTGCTTCGTCGGCGCGTTCTCCGGCTTCGCATCGAACGAAGACCCCATTCTGGTCAACAACCCGGCCATGTATCACTGGTTGCGGGCCACCGTCTCCTTCTGCCGGGGCGTGTCGTGAGCGCGCAGGCGCAGGAGCACGACCCCGCCGAGCTGCGACGAAAGCCATTCGGCCCGGCAGATCCCGGTTTCGCCGATTTCGAGCTGGGCGCGCGAGCGCTCGTGGACGCCCTGCGCCTGAGCGAAGCACGCGCGTCCGCTGCGTCCGCGTTGATCCTGTTGCGCACGGCGGTGCTCGCCCTCGCCAGAGCTCGCAGAGCTCGCGCGCCGGAACCTGCGGGCATGCCGCCGCCCGTCGATGACTGGCTCGGCCTGTTGCAACTCCCGGATCTGGCCCCGCTGCTCGAGGCCCTGCCGCCGGAACATGCCGCGCAGCTGCAGCAGCTGCTCGCGCCGAATTTTGACGCCGCACGGCTCCCGGCGCTGCCCGAGCGCGAGCGCGAACGCTGTCTCATCACGCTGAGACGCATCGCCTTCGCGCTCGGCGACCCGCTGGAAAACGACGCCTCGGCGCTGCGGCGTGCGCGCACCGCACGGCGCGCACGCCGCGCGGCGCTCGCTTGCGTCGGGCTGTTGGCGCTGGGCTGGGGTCTGGCGCGCGCGCTGCATCGACCCAATCTCGCCTTGCACAAGCCGGTGGTCGTGGACAGACCGGATCCCCAGCTGGTCGTGGATCCCGCCCACGTCGTGGACGGCGATCGCACCAACCTCGGCTTCCACACCGTGGCTCGGGGCAACAAAAGCGTCCTGATCGATCTGCTCACACCCCAGCGCATCCGGCGCGTCGACGTGTACAATCGAATGGACTGCTGTCAGGAGCGTGTCGTGCCGCTCTCCATTGACGTCAGCAACGACGGCAAGACCTTCCTCCACGTGGCGAACCGGAATCACCGCTTTGCGCTCTGGAAGGCGTCCTTTCCCCCGGTCGAGGCCCGCTGGGTGCGCCTGACCCAGAGCAACGACCAGCCCTTTCACCTCTCGGAGATCGAGGTTTACTGAGGTGAAGCCGGTTCCTCGGGCAAACTGCGCCAGGGCGTGCTAGACGCGCTGTCATTGGCCCAAGGAAATGGGGATTTCGCGTGGGTGGCAGCCAGGCGCGTAGCGCGTTGAAGCGGCGCGAGTACTACATCGTGGGCGGCGTGCTGGCGCTGGCCCTGGTCGTGCGCGGCTGGATCTCGTCTCAGAGCATCGGCTCCAACGACGCGCGCACCTGGGAGGAGTTTGCCAGCCACATCGCCCGGCACGGGCTGCTGCGAACCTACCGGGACATCGATTACTTCAACCATCCACCGTTGATGGGCTGGTTCAGCTGGTTGGCGCTGCGCCTGAGCACATTGCTGCACGTCGAGTTCAGCGCAGTGTTCAAGGCGCCGATCATCGTCATCGATCTGGCCAGCGCCTGGCTGCTGTGGCTGCGCTGGCGTGAGCAGGGCGAGCACCAGGCGGGCAAGATCGCCGTGCTGTTCGCCTTCAACGCGGTCTCGATCCTGGTCAGCGCATACCACGGCAACACGGACTGTATGTTCGCCACCTTGTGCCTGGCCAGCGCCCTTGCGCTGAGCCGCGAGCTGTGGGGTTGGGCGGGGCTGGCGCTGGGCGCGGCCATCAACGTCAAGATCGTACCGCTGATGTTGCTGCCGGTGTTTGTCCCGATGCTGCCTTCGCGCCGCGCGCTGCTGCGCTTTGGCCTGGGCCTCTCGGTGTGTGCGCTACCCTTTGTCCCGGTCGTCTTGCGAATTTGGCCAACGTTCTACCGCAATGTCTTCGCCTACAACTCCATGCACTATCAGTGGGGCATCCCGCTGTTGATCGAGAGCACTCAGCAGACGCTGCCGCGGCTCGCGACCTGGCTGCGCCTGCACTATGATCCCAACGCGCGCTTTGTGATCCTGGGCATGATGGCGCTGATCGGCGCGCTCCAGCGCTGGCGCAGACAGCTGAATGCGCTCGAGGCCGGCGCGCTGGGCCTCTCCGTGTTTCTGGTGCTGAGCCCCGGTTTCGGGGTGCAATACCTGGCGTGGGTGGTGCCGCTCCTGTTCGCGGCCAATCCGCGCGCGGCGTTCACCTTCAGCGCCTACGGCGGCGCGTTCGCGTTCCTCATCTACTACCTGTTCTGGACGGGCACGCATCCCTGGTACTCGGACTTTGGCGATAACTTTCCCTCACCCAGCCCGTTCGTGGGGGTGTTGGCGTACACTGCGCTGCTGAGCTAGTGCCTGGGGGGGTTCCGCAAGCTCCTCGCATCCCACGCGCCGGCAAGCGTCACTGAAGCGAGCGCGACCAGCCAGCCGCGCGCGCGAGAAAGTCAGGGCGCCGCGGTCTTCGGGACCAGCACGGAGACGGACAGCGGCGGCATCGTGTAGAGAAATGCGTTCTCGGCGACGGCCGGCACGGCGCTGCCGGCCACGACGTTGGCGCCCGCGGAAGTGAGCGTGTAGACGGACAGGCTGGCGAAGGACGAGGGATGGGCGATGGTGATGCCCGCCGTCTTCTCCGACGTGGCCTTGTTGATGAGCACCGTGACGACGCGGTTCTGATCGGCGCTGTCGATGCTGGCGTAGACCGTTGCCGTCGGTACGTCGCTGGACGACGCATGGATCGACGTGTCGCCGAAAGCGGCGCCCGCTCCATCGAAGTTGCGGTAGGCGCGGAACGCCGCGTTGGCGAACGTCTCGTTGGCGAGCGCCCAGTAGCTGCCGATGGCCACGCCATAGCTGCCAAAGATGCCCAGCACGTCGGCGACCGCCACGGCGCCCGAGATGTCCTGACCGCCGCCGTAGTTCCACTCGGTGATGGCCAGGCCGGTGCCCGGGTAGTGCGCTGCGATCTTGTCGTTGATGCGCGGAAGCAGAGCGATCGGCGCTTTCAGCACGTCATCGGTGATCCAGCTCTTTTCCTGGTACGAGCTGTCCCAGAGTGAGCGCGGCGCTTGCACGCGCGCCGCCACCGAGTCGGGACTGATGTCCGTGCCGGTGATGCGCTTACCGCCGCCCGTCGCCTCCGGGTACCAGTGCAGATCGAGGTAGTCGATCAGGCGGTGGCCCGCCGTGGCCTCTGCCGCTTTCATCTGGTCGAGATAGTACTCGATGAAGTCGCCCTTGCCGGCCGCGTCGGGGGCGTTCTGCAAACTGACGTAACCGGTGAAGCCATAGGACACGAACCCGGTCACCTTGGCCTCGGGCCACACGTTCTTCACCATCGCCGCGTATGTGGCGTTGCGCCCGCACAGCTCGTCGTACGTGACGGGGTCTGGGTGGACCTCCGCATGGGTCTTCGACCAGAGGTCGGGCTCGTTGTCGAGCGCGAAGACGACGCTCGGGCCATTGGCAGCGCCGACGGTCTTGACCCAGTTCACGAACTCGTCCTCGTTGACGTAGCCGTCGCTGGTGTCCGGCGTGGTCGAGAGCTCGCTGCCCTTGGTCGCGCGGTTCTGCTTGAAGCGCGTCTGCAGATAGTCGCTGCCGGAGTTGCGAACGTCACCGCCGCCGTTCTCGTCGCCCGCCACGTAGTCGACGAGCGGAATCGTCAGCAGCGCCGTGCCGCCCAGCGCCCTGGCTCCCGCGAGCGTGCTCTGCAGCGCATCCCCGGGCGTGCTGCTCTTCGAGAGGTTATTGTCGTTCTGAAACATGTAGTCGCTACCGGCATTGGAAGCGTTCGTCTCCCAGTTGTAGGCGGTCATGCGATTGCCACCGGAGCGCAGCAGCGTGTAGCTGGTCGGCGTCGCCTTGTCGGGCTGGGCGGTGCCATAGATGAGCGGCGAGATGGAATGCACGTCGCTGTCCGACCGGATCTCGATGCGCACGTCGGCACTGCCGGGGTCTCCCGGCGTCAACGGCGAACCGGTGCTGGCGCCCGCGGCGCCGCTTCCCGAGCCTGAAGCGCCGCCCGAAACCACGCCGCTCGCGCCCGCTGAACCCGTACCTGGATCGTCTCCCGATCCGGAGGAGCTCGAGCAGCCAGCGCCGAGCACGGCAGCAAGTGAAGCAAAGACAACAAAGCGGGCGTGAACCATGACGCCTGTCATCGAACAGTTCCGACGGAACCACAACCCCGTGGAGCACTCCGGAACCGGTACCACAGGAGCCCCGCCCAGCCAGAGCGGGGCACCGGTCCCCCAAAATGGGCGGAGGGGTGTTCGATTTCGGCGCCCCTGCAAACACTGGATCCTCGTGCAACATCGAGGTCGCTTCGCGAATGATGAAATCGTCCTGCTACGATGAAGGTTTCGCCGGCTCCCCGCGAATACGGGGGAAGGCTCCAGCATGAAACTCTGCCCTCCGGCCCTGGCTGCTGCCTTCGCGGTGATCCAGGCAGGCCTGTACCCGCACGGGGCACTGGCGGCCGCACACCGCTGCCCGGGCATGACCGTCGAGGCGGACGCGCGCTTTCGCAGCCGCTGGTCCGGTTTGCTCGAGCGCATCGAAAGAGAATTCTCGGTTCGCGCCGATCTCGACGCTTGCGCCCTTGTCGACCTGCGCGTGGAGGGCGAGGCGATCATCCTGGTGTCGGTCACGCTGCCCGACGGACGAGCCGTGTCGCGTCGCCTCACCGGAGGGGACGATCTCGTTCCGACACTGCAAGCGTTACTGCTCCTCCCCGCCCCCTCGCCCCCTGCCCCAGCCGAAGCCTCGCCGCCGGCTCCAGCCGCGCCGCAGAGCACGGCATGGGTCGCGGAGACCCTGCAGCGCGACGCGGCGCCGCCCACGACGGCAAGCCGCTCGCCGGGCCTCGAGCTCTCGCTCTTCGCTGCCGCTCGCGCGCGCAACGGCCAGATCGGCCTCGGTCTGGGAGCGCTCTCGTTGCTCGAGCACGATGACTGGCTCTTCGGCTTCGAAGGTCGCGCCGACTCCTATCGTGCCGTGAGCGGCGATGGCCGCAAGACAGCGCTCGAGCTGGCCCTTCTGGCTGGCAGGCGCTGCGAGCTCGACAGCGTGACGCTCGACCTGAGCGCTGGTCTCGCCGCCGCGATGCTACGCTTGGATGAATCGCACAGCAGGAGCCAGGGCGTCAGCGTGAGCAGGACCGGGACGATCACCGAGTCGTCCTCCTCCGTTCCGGCGGCGGCGCCCCGCTCGGGGCCGGTTCCGCGCTTGCTGCTGGGAGCTCGCTTGGATTTCAACCCGCGCTCGGTTTTCGGCACATTCGTCGGCATCGAGGGCGAGCTCGGTCCGGCGCTGGCGAGCGCCGAGCGCTCGTCAGCGCATTTGCCCGGGTACTCCGTGGGTGTCTCCCTGGGGGCCAGGCTCGGCACGCCATGATTGCACGCGGCAGCAAACGAGCTTCGCAGCGCGAAGCTCTCCAGATAGAGGACGCGGAGCTGATCCGCCAGCTGGCAACCGGCCAACTCGGCGCGCTCGGCGCGCTCTACGATCGCTATCGGGCACCGCTGCGCGGCTTTCTCGTGCGTGCCACCGGCGACGCCCACGACGTCGACGATCTGGTGCACGCCACGTTCCTCGCTGCCGCCCAGAGCGCTCATCGCTACGACGGCCGCGCCTCGTGCCGGCCCTGGCTGATCGGCATTGCCGCGCAGCTGCTGCGCCGCCGGCGCCGCTCGCTGGGGCGCTTGGTGGCCGTGCTGACTGCGCTCGGCGGTACCTTCCAACCAGCGAGCGATCCACGCCCGGCACTGCAGGCGCGCTCCGACCTGGAGCGAGCGCTCGCCGGGCTCAGCGAGGCCAAGCGCGTCACGCTGCTGATGGCCGAAGTGGAAGGCCTGAGCTGCGACGAAATCGCTCGAGCTCTCGAGATTCCCGTCGGTACGGTCTGGACGCGGCTGCACGCCGCGCGCCGCGAACTGCGCCAGGCCGTCAACCTCGAGGGAGCGGGTCAGCCATGAAGGCCGCTTGCCCGCGCCTGTTCGAGGTCGAAGCGCTACGCGACGGGCGACTCACGGGCGCAGAGGTCGTGCGCTTCCAGAGCCATCTCGGCGCCTGTAGCGTGTGCGCGCGGGAGGCGCGAGCCCTGCAGGCGCTCGCCTTGGCGCTGCGTTCGTCGGCTCCCGTGGCCGACGCCGACGAGCTGCACATCCGGCGGGAACGCACTCGCTTGCTCTCGGCATTCGACGCGAGCCTCGTGCCGCCACTGCGCGAGCGCCCGATCGGTAGCGCGCCGGGCTGGCTTCGCCCGGTCGCCAGCGCGGCCGCGCTGGGCCTGCTAGCGTGTCTCGCGTTCCTGATCTGGCCGGCTCACACGGTCCCATCTCGGCCCGCCGAGCCCGCCGTGGCCCCGGTCGCGCTGGCGCCGGAAGCCGTCACGATCCGCGCGAACGGCGCCGCCCGCTGGTCGCGGCGAGTGGAAGCGAGGCTCGAGCGGATCGTGCTGGAGAGCGGCACGCTTTCGATTCATGTCGACCATACTGTCTCGGAGCAGGGCGTGCTCGTCGTTCTCCCCGACGGTGAGCTCGAGGACATCGGCACCACCTTCGCCGTCAGTGCCGATGCGGGGCACACCACGCAGGTCACGGTCCAGGAGGGCGGCGTGCTCTTGCGTCTTCATGGACAGCCCGCGCTCGCGCTCGGCGCCGGTGACTCGTGGAGTCCTGCCTCGTCGGACGCCACGCAGCTCCCTTCCACACCTGCCCCCGAACCCGCTCGGCGCAGTGCCAGACGGACGCGCTCGGCGACACCCACCCTCCGGCGGAGCGCGCCCGAGCCGGACCCCTCCGCCGAGTTTCGCGCTGCGATGTCGGCCTTGGACAGCGGCGATAACACACGCGCGGCGAGCAGCTTCGCCGCGTTCCTCGGCGCACACCCCCATGATGCCCACGCAGAGGACGCCGCCTACCTTCGCGTCCTGGCGCTCCAGCGCGCCGGCGACTCAACTGCCGCTCGGCTAGCCGCTCGCGACTACCTCAGCCGCTACCCCCGCGGCTTTCGGCGCGCCGAAGTCGAAGCTTTGGCGCGCTGAGCTGCCGGCAGAGCACGCGCTGCGCGCGCATCCGATCCTTGACCGCGCGCATGAAGGAACTGTGCGCCTCGGGTGAATACAGATCAAGGCGTACAACTCATGCGGCAACTTCAAGCATCGTTCGTGCTGCTCATCGTCGCGTCGACGAGCGCGGTCGCGGCGACCGTGCGTGCCGACACCGGCGTCCAGCTGGGTCTGCACGGTGGCATCCAGCTCCTCCACGACCACGGCCTGCACGATGAGAATGCCCCTTCCGCAGGCGCGGAGGCTCGTTTTTCGTTCGAGCTCAGCCCGCTGATCATCGCCCTCACGTTCGATCACTTCTTCGTCGAGGATCGGACGCTCTTTCAGGTGGGTGCGAACGCTCTCTATGATTTGCCGACCCGGCACCCGTTCCTCTACCCCTACCTGGGCGCCGGGGTCGGGCTGACCCGCTTCGCCTTGCCGGAGGTGGCGCCCGTCCCGAGCTCGAACA
>JAICTU010000341.1 GCA_025936205.1 Polyangiaceae bacterium
CGTAGCGTTGCAATCGTTCGCCGTTCGTTGCCGATCCTGGTCGCGCCCGCGCTGCTGCTGGCGTGTGGCGAGGAGGATGCCGCGCAGTTCGACGCCGGCTCTTCCGATCTGCAGGGCGCGGGCGACCTCGCGCTCGGCGCGGGGTCGACATCACAGGCAGCGACCGGGCCCACCGGCGCCGCGGGGCCGCAGGGCGACCCAGGCGCTGATGGAGCTCCAGGGCCGCAGGGCCCCGCTGGCCCGCCGGGGCTGCCCGGCGCGCCGGGGCCTGCCGGCGTCGCCGACGAGACGAGCGCCGTGCCGTATGCCGGTCAGTTCGTGCTCGACATCGAGGGCTTCAGTGGCACGGTCGCGCTCGCCAGCTTTGCTGGCTGCTTCGATCAGTTCGTGGGCGTGCTGTACTCGGACTGCGTGTTCGAGGTAGAGGGCCTGCCGGCGCCGGTGCTCAACTGGTTCCAGGAGTCGATCGCCGGTGGGGAAGCCCGCCGCGATCTCACCGTGCGCGAGCTCGATACGAGCGGAGGTCCGTCCCAGCACGTGATCACCGAGCTCGCGATCGGCAACGCCTGGCTCACGGATTTTCGCATTTCTGACTTCGACGCCGCGGCCACGGGCACCGGCAAGCTGAGCTTCGTCGTGGTGCCGGACTCGCTCGCCAACCGCACGCCGACCGATCTGAGCAGCACGCCGAGCGCGCCCGCGTTCAGTCCTGCAGACTTCGTGCTGCAAATTCCCGACGTGGATCCCACGGGCCTGGTTGCGCTGTCCGGCTTTCACCTGCGCCGCGACCGCCTGTCCGCGACGGGACCCGATCCAGACCGCTCGTACTTCCGGCCCGATGCGCAGCTGTTCGATGATCTCACGCTGGTGGCGGCGCAGAGCCGATCGGCCGATACACTCGATGACCTGACGAGCTGGGTCGACGGCCTGGGTCACTCGGCAAACGATCGCCGTGACGGCGTGCTCACGGTGCGCGACGGCAGCCAGACTGCCCTCGCACACATCCACCTGCCGCAGCTCACGCCCTTCACGGGGCTCAGCCTGGTGGGGGAACGGCGCTCGATCACCCTGGTGGTCGACAGCTTCGATCTCGTCGCGCTGCCTTGACGCGGAGCCCTCGAGCGGAGGCCCCGAGCGGCGCCAGCCACCTGCTTCGCGGCGTCTCGCCGGTTCACTCACCCGGCGAGGGCACGTGCGCCATCGAGCGATCGTGCAGCCGCGAAGCGACCAGCAGGCTCAGCACGGCGCCCACCAGCGCCAGCAACATATCCCACTGAGCGTCCCACACGTCGCCCTGCGAGCCCAGAAAGGCCTGCCCGACGTCGGACGCCACGATCAGCGTCGTCCACCACTCGAGCAGCTCCCAGAAGGCAGCGAACGCGAACACCACACTCACGCTCAGAAAAGCCAACCACTTGCCGCGCTGGAGCGGACTGGTGCGCAGCAAGAGCTCGCGCGCCAGCAGCACCGGAAACGCTCCCAGCGCGACATGGCCCACGCGGTCATAGTGGTTGCGATTGAGCCCGAACGCCTCCTTCGCCCAGTTGCCGAGCGGCGTCAGCGCGTACGTGTAGTAGCCGCCGTAGATCAACACCAGCGTGTGCACGAACACCGTCGCGTACACCAGGTGTGAGAGCGGCACGCGCCGGTAGAGCACGGCCAGCGCCGCGATCTCGATCAACCCCGGACCGACCTCCAGCGCCCAGCTGGTGCGCCCCGCCGGCGGATTCCACACCGTCAGCGCGCTGATCAGCGCCAGCAGCCCGAGCAGCGCCAGCGGCAGGCGAGCATGACGGCGCAGCGCGGAGGAAATCGGCATGGCTCACGCCTACCAGCTGCGCGCGCCCGCCCGACACAGCAAATGCAGTCCTCCGGATGGGCTCGGAGCCTGCACACACCCGCCGACACCAGAAATGCGCCCCCCGCACGACCCTGCGCGCCGACGATGTACGGCCCCGAGCGGAACGAAACCGCACGACCCCGCGAACCGGGCGCGAAAGAGCCCGTGATCCCACTGGAGTTCACTGGCCGCGCAGCTTGCGCGGGACTGCCGTGCGGCGCTGAAGCATTCTGAGGCCTTCGGCGGAGGGGTTCTGCGCTCGCAAAGCGAAGTTTCCATGGAAACCTCGATTTGTACGGCGCGGGGGGACCTGGCGAGCTGCTACGACGGAGCGGATGCCGGCGTGGCACGACGCGCCGTGCAGGGTCCCGAGGTGGGCGGCAGCGCCGTGGGGCTGAGGTCCGGCCCCACTCGCATGCCAGGTGAACCAGAGTGAAACACAGCCGGCGGCGGCTGCCGGAACGCGTTGGCGTATTCTCGTAGAATACGTTTATTCGGGTGCGCGAGTGGCCGGGTGGGCCTCGTGCAGTCAGGATTTGAGCATGGATCGCGCCCGAGAGGTCGATGTTTTCGAGTACCGCGACTACCGCGCGTTCTTGCGGGATGTATACAGCTCGCGCAAGCAGACAGAATACGGTTTCTCCTATCGGGCGTTCGCGAAGCGCGCCGGGCTGAGCGCGCCGAATTACCTGAAGCTGGTCGCGGAAGGGCAGCGCAACCTGACGGGGGAGATGGCGGGGCGTTTCGCGGCCGCGCTGGGGCTGGAGGGCGAGGCCGCGGGTTACTTCTGTGATCTGGTCGCGTTCAATCAGGCGAGCAGCGCCACCGAGCGCGAGCGTTGCTACCAGCGGCTGCAGAGCTATCGCCGCTATCGCAACACCTTCCGGCTGGACGCAGCGCACGCGGCGTATCACTCGGAGTGGTACATCCCGGCCATCCGCGAGCTGGCGGCCTGCCAGGGTTTTCGCGAGGACCCGAAGTGGATCGCGCGCCGCTTGCGTCCCAGCATCACGGCGCGCCAGGCGCAGCAGGCGCTGGCGGTGCTGGAGCAGCTCGGGCTATTGGTGCGCGACGCTGCGGGGCAATTGGTGCAGCACCATCCCGTGCTGTCGACGGGCGATGATCAGCCGCTCGGGCATCACATCGCCACGTTTCATCGCACGATGCTGCAGCGCGCGGGCGAGGCGCTCGATGGCGTGCCGCGCGAGGAGCGCGAGATCGCCGCGCTCACCCTGGGTCTGGATGCGGCGCGCTTTCGCGAGTTCAAGCAGCGGCTGTACGAGCTGCGGCAGGAGCTGCTGCAGCTGGCCAGCTCCAGCAGCGAACGAGCCGATCGGGTGGTGCAGATCAATTTCCAGATGTTCCCGCTCAGCCACTTCGACGGCGGCGAGAGTGGGGATGCAGTCGAGGCGGTCGCCGGCGGCCACGCAGAGCCGGAAGGAAACGAAGTGTCATGAAAAAGCTAGTTGCGTCCTTGCTCTTGTGCGCGTGCGCCAGCTCCGGAAATCCGGATGGGGCCACGCAGAACCCCGATGACCCGGCAGGCGGCACCGACACCGGCAATCCCAATGACGGTCGAGGCACCACCGTCGAGAACGGTATCGGCAACTGCGACGAGGCCGCACGCGCGCTCGATCCCGACGAGGTCACGCCGCTCGGGGTGAGCGCCGCCGAGTTGCTCAGCTGGGTGGGCGGCACACACACGGAGACACTGGCCTGGCAAGACAGCGCCGCGAGCTTCGGACCGGAGCATGGTCGCTCGGAGATCACGATCGAGGTCGAGCCGCTCGGCGCGCGCTTCATCGACCGCAGCCCCAAGCAGTCTTCGGGCGACGGTGCAGGCCTGGCCATCGCCGAGATCGCCCTGATCGGTGGCGACCTCTGCCCCGACTCGATCGCGCTCGACGTGCGCCTGCACCTCTCGACCGCTGGCGGCGCGCTGAACGAGACCGTGGAGACGACGCTGCAAGCCAGCGCGCGCGACTACGCCACGGGGCACCTGACGTTGCCCACCGATATGCTGACGGGCAGCTTCGAAGCGCAGGTGTCCGTGCCGAATGGCTTCGTGCAGCGGGGCTCGCCCAAACTGCAGGTGGATCTGGGCCTCTCGCAGTACGGCGATCGCGGCCAGGTGCAGCTGCAGAGCGAGTTCGCGAGCAGCGACGGGCAGGCGGTGGGGCAGGGCGGGGCCGGTATCATTGCCCGCTTTCCGGCGGACGACATCTGCCAGAGCGGCATCGGTGTGGCGGCGGATCAAAGCGTGCGCGGCATCTCGGTCGCGGCCGTGCTCGAGCAGCTGAACGGCTCGAGCCCCGCGCGCCTGGCCGGCAGCTCGGCGACGCTCGATCTCGCGTTCGAGAGCAGCGCCGCGCGGGTGTGCGTGGCGCTCGATGGATCCGAGAGCGGTCCGATGCGGATCGAGGTGCCCGGCAAGGTGCGCCTGCTCTCCAGCGACCAGCACATCGATGGCAGCATCGACGTGACGATCAGCGGGGACGCCAGCGGCGGCGTGCTGCAGCGCAGCAGCGCCAACGCCAACGACTTCCTGCTCGACACGGCGCAGGCCCAGGCGAAGGTGGCGACGTATGCGATCGCGCAGCAGCTCGACTTCTCGAGCTACGATGGTGGCTCCTTCGAATTCCTCGCCGAAGTGAACGGCGGCGCTGCCAGCGGCGCGCTGCGCGCGTACGGGGTGCTGCTGCCGGATTGCCAGAAGAATCCTCCGGCTCCGGTGCCCGGCGCGCAAAGCTCGCCCGGCTGCGCCGGCGCCGACCGCATCCCGCTGTGGAGCGCCACCTGGTCGAGGCCTTGAGAGCCTGATCAGCGGGGAGCGGCCGGCAGTTGGCTCAACAGGTAGCTGATGGCGGCCGCTTCGTCGTTGAAGGGTTGAACCGTCTGCGTTTGGTCGGCGCACAGCCGGTTCACCTGCAGGATGGCGACCTTGGTGCGAACCACCGTCGCCACGCGCTCGAAGCCGCGCGAGACATCGACGCGAAAGCGCCGGAATTCTTCCTGCAGCGTGTCGTCCGTGGAGTGCGGCGCGTTGCGCGAGTCGATCAGCAGGCCGCGACCGGAGCGGCCGATGCTGTTCAGCTTCTCGACCAGCAAGGAGCGCTCGAGCCTCAGCTCCTCTGCGCTCTCGAAGCCGCGCGAGCTGCGCCGGACGCAGACGATGCGCCCATTGTGCGATACATCGATTTCGTGAAACGGAGACATGCCTCTGGCCCGCACTGACGAGAACGGCGTTCCGGAGCGGGCCTGGAGGGGTCTTCGCGAGCGGTCAGGCAGGAGGGCAGCGAGTGGATCGCTGCCCTGCCCGCGAGACGAGGCTCAGTGGCTGCCGCAGGGAACCCAGGTGCTGGAGTCGGGGTTCGAAGAACAGCCCAGGGGGAAGTAGGTATCCATGGCGCCGCAGTGACCCGATGCGGTGCAACAGCCGGGCATGGTCGGGCCAGGTGGGATCGTGACGTCCAGACAGGCGGTATCGACCACGCCCGGCTGGTTCAGCTGGGCACAGCCGGGAGAGCCAAACGCGCTCAGGTCGACGCCGCACTTGCCGGCCTCGACCGCGTGGTTACCGGTCACGTCGTCCGCCGTCGTGCAACAGGCCACGGAGTTCGGGGGCACCGTGCAGGCGCTCGCCACGCAGGCCCCGCCAGTGTCGCCGGAGTTCAGGTGGTCGGCGTTGTCGAGGTTGTCAGCGGTCTGCGTGTTGGTGTCGGTGTTGGTCTGCGTGTTGGTGTCAGTTTGCGTCGCCGGAGGCGTGGGCGTGGGCGCGACAATGTCATTGTCTGCCCCGCACGCCATCAGCGGCAGGTAGAGTGCGAATGAAAGTCCCAAAAGACGGCCCAGCTGATGACGGCTCACGTGGTTTCCTCGAAGTTGGCGGTGACTGCGAACATCCTTCGAGAACGGATGGTTAAGGGCGACCCGAAGTGCTTTTTTCGCGCGGGGTGAGGGGGTGACTCTAGAGTCATCTGTGGTTCAGGTTCCGCTCGAGGCAGGCTCTGCGATGTGGCGAGGTGATGTGCCCCCGCTACCCTACGAGCGAGCCCCGTGAACACCCCCCTGCTGATCGATTCCATCGTACGTCAGGTCACCGTGCTGCTCGCGCAGCTCGCCACGGCGGGCGGACTGCGGGCGCCGATGGCCGATCTGGCGGACCAGGTGTTCTTGCATCTCGCCAAGGAGCTCGAGGCGCAAGGCGTGAGCCGCAAGGTGAGCGCAGACATGTTCGGCATGGCGCTGCGCGCTTACGTCCGCAAGGTGGGCCGCCTGCGCGAGGGGCAGAGCTCGCCGGGGGTGACGCTCTGGCAAGCGGTGCTGGAGTTCATCCGCGAGCAGGGACTGGTGCTGCGCTCGAGGGTGGCGGCGCGCTTCTCGCGCGATCCGGAGCCGATACTGCTCTCGGTGCTGCACGACCTGTGCGAGAGCGGGCTGGTCTTCGCGATCGGCAGCGGCAGCCGCGTGGCGTATCGAGCGGCTACCGAGGAGGAGCTGAGCGAGCTCGCGCGCTCCGGCCAAGACGACGGGCTGGAGGAGTTGCTCTGGGCCTTCGTGGCGCACGAAGGCCCGGTCTCCGACGCAGCGCTCGCCCGGCGCATCTCCCGCGCACCCGCCGATCTGGAGCCGATCCTGGCTGCCTTGCTCGCGGATGGGCGCGTGGAGCGGCGGCCTGATGGGCGGCTCTCGGCGCGCGATCTGTTGATCCCGCTCTCGGCTCCTTCTGGCTGGGAGGCGGCGGTGTTCGATCACTTTCAGGCGGTGGTGCAGACGATCGTGCAACGCATCGATCGGCGAGCGGCGGATGCCGCCGCGCCGGTCGGCGGCAGCACCTACCGCTTCGACATCTGGCCCGGCCATCCGCTGGAGCGTCGGGTACAGGAACAGCTCGGGGAAATCCGCGAGCGCCTGAGCGCGCTGCGCAGCGAAGTCTCGGAGCACAATCAGCGCGCGCCGCTGCCGCCGGAGTACCGGCAAGTGGCGCTGTACGTGGGACAGTGCCAGCTCGATCGCGAATCCGACGCGGCTTCGAGCGAGGACTCTCGACGGCCGCCGCCGGCGGCAGAGGAGCAAGCATGAAGCGATTCGGGGCGATTCTCCTGGGCAGCGTGCTGGCGGCGAGCTGCAATGGCCAAACGGACGATGGCGCGGGCATCGGCGGGGAGACCCACTTTCTGGTCACCTGCGGTGAGGGCTGCGGCCCCGGTCTGAGCTGCATCGACGGTGTCTGCACGCGGCATTGCGAGCCCGGTTTCTCCAGCTGCACGGAGCTGGCGGCATCGGCGGCGTGCGTGGGCCCCGCGGATGAGGGCGCCGAGGCGAGCGCGTTCAGCGGCACCTGCGACGTGCCGTGCGCCGGCGATGGCGATTGCTCCTCACTCGGCACAGGATATCTGTGCACGGCGGGAGCGTGCCGGGCGGAGCCGGAGGCGCGGGAAGCCGAGCTCGAGTCCGCGCTGCGCTCGAATCGCGCCCCGAAGGTGATGGCCGTGGACACGGACACCTGCGATGCAGGCCTGCGCTGGGTGGGCGGTAACGAGGGCAGCGCGGAGATGCATCCCGGCAGCGACTGCGTGGGCTGTCATCGCGAGACCGGGGCCAGGCCCTTGATGTTCGGGGGCACGGTGTATGCCAAGCCGACGCAGAACATGTACAAAAGCAATGCGATGGATCCGCTCGAGGGCTGCTTTGGGCTCGAGGGAATCACAGTCCAGGTGACGGACGGCAACGGCAGAGAATACGTCACCGTGACCAATCGCGCCGGCAACTTCTACGTTGAAGGCCGGGAGAGCGATCTAGTGCCTCCGTACAGCGCCAAAATCACCTTCAGCACGCAAGAGCAAGAGCAGCTGCCGTTCTTCAACGGACCGATCGAGCGCACCGTGGATCACGAGGTCCAGATGTACACCACGCCGTTCTACGGCGGCTGCGCGCGCTGCCATACCGCTACCGCGGTTTCCACCGGTCGCAGGGACATCCCGGGATTTGATGAGTCGGACGAGGATCTCGCCAAGTTGGTGACTCCCGCCGGATCCGTCATCTTCCCGCCGGGCCTGTACCCCGACCCGTGACCGTGCGCCTCTAGTTCGCGCTGGTGGCAAGTCTGCGGCTCGCCACCAGCCGCGCGGCCTCCCGCACGAGATCGTCGGGGTCAAACGGCTTGCGCAGGAACGTCGGCACGGGTGTGATGTGTGCGGGCGCCGAAGACTCGGCGGCATAACCGCTGATCAGGATCACGGGCAGGTCGCGGCGGATGGCGCGCAGCCGGTCCAGGCACTGCCAGCCGTCCAGCTCCGGCATGGTCAGGTCGAGGACGACCGCATCGATCTCACCCGCATGGCGCTGAAACAGCTCCAGGCCTGCGCGGCCGTTTTCCGCCGCGTGCACCTGGAAACCGGAATCTTCGAGCGCCATGCACAAGGTCGTGCGCACGAGTTGCTCGTCGTCGACCACGAGCACCGTGCCGCGCGCGGTGGGTCCAGAGAGCAGGGAGGGGGCAGGAGGCGCCGACAGCGGCGGTTGCAGCGCAGCGCGCCGAGCCTGCGGGAGCAGCACGCGAAAGCGCGAGCCCTGGCCCAGCTGGCTGCCGACCTCGAGCGTGCCGCTATGTCCGCGCACGATGCCGAGCACGGCGGACAGCCCGAGACCGCGGCCAGAAAACTTGGTGGTGTAGAAGGGTTCGTAGATCCGAGACAGCGTCTCCCGAGACATGCCGCAGCCGTTGTCTTCCACCTCCAGATAGGAGTAGCGCCCGTCGGGCAGCGTTTCGTCCAGAAGGTTCGAGCGCAGCGCTCCTCCAGCGAGCTCCAGCTCGCCCGTGCGCACCAGGATCAGCCCCGGGGCGCGGGGTGCCCCCGCAGAATCCAGCGCATCCGACGCGTTCGCAACCAGGTTCATGAGCAGCTGATTCATTTGGGCGGCATCGGCCGTGACCGGCGCGGGCTCGAGCTGGAACTGGAGCTGCGCATGCCGGGTGCTGACGGCCTCCAGCAGCGACTGACGCTCCGCCACCAATTCATCCAGGCTCAGCGGTTCGAGACTGGCGGGACCCCGGCCGACGTACGCGAGCATCTGATCGGTCAGCTGCGCCGCTTGCCGTGTGGCCTGGTCGATCCCCTCGAGCAGCGGCTGCACGGAGGAATCCATGGGCAAGCGGGCCTTGGCCAGATACGCGTTGGTGCGAATCGACGCGAGCAGGTTGTTGAAGTCGTGGGCGATGCCGCTGGCGAGCACCGCCAGGCTCTCCAGCTTCTGACTGCGCGAGATCTTGGCCTCCAGCTCGAGACGCGCCTCTTCCGCCTGCTTGTGCGCGGTGATCTCGGTGGAGATGGCCAGGCAGTGGATGCGGCCGTCGGGGCGTTCCAGCGGCACCTTGACGGTCTGGAACCAGCGCGGCTGACCATCATTCGCCGTGACCAGCTCTTCCTTGACCAACTCCTTGCCGGCCCGGATCACCTGCAAATCGTCGCGCATGTAGCCGGCGGCCTGCTCTGCATCGCCATGCACCTCCAGCGCACTCTTGCTCAGCATCTCCTCGGGCGTCGTGCCGTAGAAATCGGCCGCCCAGCGATTGACGAACACCAGACGGCTGGACTCGTCGACGACGAAAATGGCGTTCGGCGACGTATCCACCACGCACTGCAGGAATCCGCGCGCCTCGCTCAGCTCGCGCTCGGAGCGGCGCTGAGCGGTCATATCCTTGCAGAGCGCGAACGCGTAGCAGTCCTTCACGCCGACGTAGAGCTCCACTTCGCGCAGGCTGGCGTCGTGGCAGCGCAGGCTCGCCTCGATCGCCTTGCTGGAGGCGTGACCGCGCGCAGCGCTGCGCACGGCGGCGCTCCAGGCAACGCGCATGCGGCTCCGCTCGACCGGCTCGGGAAAAATCAGGGACCACCATGCGGCGCCGGCTCCGAGCTCTCCCGGGCGGTAGCCGAGCAGGTCGGTGAATTTGTCATTGATCGCGATCAGGCGCGCGTCGTCGTCGAGCGTGGTCACGATGAGCGCCATCGGCGAGGCCGCGAGCACGGCCTGCAACAGCGACTCGCCAGGGGGGAGCGCGAGCTGCATGGGGGACCACCATATATCACGCGCGCCGCTGCCATGCGTGCGCAACGGCAAGCGGTGGATC
>JAICTU010000001.1 GCA_025936205.1 Polyangiaceae bacterium
CGCGATCGGGCTGCCGGTGAGCGTGCGCGGCTGGCGCGTCAGGATCTGCACGGGCTCGGACATGGCTTGCAGGCGATAGCGCACGGCAACGCGCTCCGGAGGGCTGCTGGCGCTCTGCACCAGCGCGTGGATCTGGCTCGCGCGGCGCGCCGCCGCGCGCAGAATTTCGAGGAGCCAGGCGTAGGTGGTGCGCACGCGCTCCTCGAAGCTCAGGTACGAGTAGCACTCCAGCAGCAGATCGAGCCTGCCGCCGAGCCCGCGATAGTTGCTGCCGAAGCGCGGGTGATGCGGGTACGTCATCCAGCCCTCGGAGACGACCGAGTTCGGGTCGGCTTCACCCTGACGGTCGAGCACGCGCTCGTCCTCCACGAAGTTGCCGTACCAGCCGGAGTCGAAGCCGGCATTGCGCTGCACCGCCGCGGAGACCTCCGGCACGAACAACTTGCGCATGAAGTCGATCGGCTCGCTCCGCCCGGACTCCACGACGTGGGGGATGTCATGGGTCATCGCGAAGCGATGCACCGAGCCGTTGGTGGCGTGAGTGTCGACCGTCAGATCGGGTTGCCACGGCTGGCAGACATTGGTCTGCAGCAGGCGCATCTCCAGCGCCTCTTGCCGGATGTAATCTCGATTCAGGTTGATGCCCGACGCATTCACGCGCGTGCCGGAGAGCCGCGGGCCGTCCTGGCCTTTCAGCTTTTCGATCTGCAGCGCGCGGTGCGACGGGTCCATTGCGTCGTTGCCGTCGGGGTTGAAGATCGGGACCACCAGCAACGTCAGGGCGTCGAGCAGGCCGGCGTCGAGCCCTCCGAGCAGGTCGCGCACCAGCATCAGGGCCGCTTCCTTGCCCTCCACTTCCCCGGCGTGAATGCAGCACTGGATCAGCACCACAGGTCTACCGAGGGCGCGCGCCGCCACGGGGTCGCGCGCACCGCGCGAGGACAGCACCAACAGCGGCAGCTCCCGCCCCTGGGGGGATCGGCCAAAGCTCGTGACGTGCAACTCGGGGCGGCCCAGCGCTGACAGCTCCGCCAGATACGCCATGACTTGGGCGTGGGTGCTGGTGGCTTGAAATCCAGATTGCTCGGCGATCGTCAGCAGCGATGACATGCGGCCCTCACAGGTTGTGTCGAAAGAAGTCCAGGATGCGGTGCGAGAGCGCACGCTTCACCACCGGGTCTGGCACCATGTGTGTGAAGCCGGCGAGCGGCAGCATCTCGAACGGCTTGCCAGCGCGGAACAGGGCCTGGCTCAGCTTCAGTGTATGGGTAAAGTACACGTTGTCGTCCGTGGTGCCATGGATCAACAGCAAGGGCCGCTCCAGCTGTGCGGCATGCGTGAGCGCGCTGCTCTCGTCATACGCCGCCTCGGCGCCCGCGAGCAGGCCCATGTAGCGCTCGGTGTAATGGGTGTCGTAGTCGCGCCAATCGGTCACCGGCGCGCCGGCGGCTGCAGCGTGGAACACGTCCGGGCGCAGCTCCACCGCCATCGCGGACAGATAGCCGCCAAAGGACCAGCCCAGGATGCCCACCCGCCCCAGATCGAGCTCGGGGCGCTGCGCTGCGACCGCCTGCAAGATCGCCACTTGATCCTCCAGCGGGACGCTCGCCAGGCGCTGGTGGATGGACCGCTCCCAATCCCGGCCGCGGCCCGGCGTGCCGCGCCCATCGCCGCGCACCACGATGAAGCCCCCGTCGGCGTACCACTGATCGGTGAGGTAGCCGTAGGGATCGAGCGTCACATAGTTGCGGTGTGGCCCACCGTACACGCTGAGCAACACCGGATAGCGACGCCCCGGGACGAACGAGCGCGGCCTGAGCACCGCCGCATGATGCATCCGCCCATCGACTTGCACGCTGCAGAACTCGGGCACGGGCAGCGCTGCCGGGACCTCCGCCAGCGAGCTGAGCTCGCCCGCCCAGCTGCCGTCCGCGCGCCGGACGCGCGCATGCCGTGCCCCGTTCGCCTCCGTGCCGACGACCACGGCCACGCCGCTCTGCGTGCTGGCGCGCAGCGCGTAGTTACCGTCGCTCTGCGTCACCCGCTCGATCGGCGAACCATCCAGGGGCACGCGATACACCTGCGACTGGCGCGAGTCCGGGCTGGCGAGCACCCACGCCGCGCGCCGTTCCAGATCGAAGCCGCCGAACGCCTGGTAGCCGAAGGCCGCCGGCGTGAGCGTGCGCAACAGCTCGCCGTCCGCGCCGCGCAGCTCCAGCTCCCAGCCGCCGTTGCGCTCGCTGCTCCACAGGAAGCTCTGCCCGTCCGGTGCCCAGTAGGGTGGACCCGAGGCATCCAGATTGAGCCAGGCCGGGTCGCGCTCCGACAGCAAGCGGCGCGTCGCACCGTTCGCCGCCGCGGCCAGCACCAGCTCCTCGGTCTGGGCGCGGTTTTGCACCACCAGCGTGAGCGGCGCGTGTTTCTGCCAGCTCACCGCAGCCAGATACGGATACTCCGACCGATCCCATTGCACCCACGTGCTGCGCCCGCTCTCCAGCTCGAACACGCCCAGCGTCACCTCGGCGTTCGCGCCGCCCACCCGAGGATAGCGGAAGGCCTGCGGCGCCTGCTCGGGGTGCGTGGCATCGCTGATGTGCAGCGTCTCCACCTGAGACAGGTCGCTCTTTTGGTAGGCGATCGAGCGCGAATCCGGCGACCACCAGTAGCCCTGAAAGCGCGACATCTCCTCCTGCGCCACGAACTCGGCCAGGCCATGCTCGATGGCCTCCGAGGCGCGCGTCGTCAGCCGCCGCCAGGGCTCCTGCCCACTCGCATCCAGCACGTACAGGTCGCCCTCGCTCACGCATGCCACGCGGCGGCCATCGGGCGACAGCCGAGCATCCAGCACGGGCCCGGGCACCCGCAGCTCCCGAGCCGCCGCGCCGCCGCGTCGATCGAGCACGAACAGCCGCCCCGACAGCGGGATCAGCAGCCGCGATCCTGCCTCGTCCGAGGAAAACGCCGTGATCCCCCGCGTGGCCAGGCGCATCCGTTCCCGCCGTGCCCGCTCCTCCACACTCAGGTTCTCCGCCGCGCCGCCCAGCAACTCCTCGGCGCTGATCAGCCGCCGCTCTCGACCGCTCGCGACGTCGAACGCGTACAGATCGGCCACGAACGAGCGCGCCGTCGAGCGCCGGAACAACACCTCACTGCCGTCCGGCGCGACCCAGATGCCGGCGGGCGCGCCGAGCGAGAAGCTCAGCGTCGAAGCGATCTGCTCCAGCACCGTATCGTCCGGCTCGGGCCAGGCGGAGGCGCTGGTCGCCGCCGTGGGTTGCGGCGGTGCCGGCGACGTTTCACAGCCAGACGAGGAGATGCACACGAATGCCAGCACTAGCGCGAACTGCCGGGTCTTGGCGAGCATACGGCGCAATATCGAGTACTTCCCTGCGCGCGCGGTAGCTGTCTTTCTGTGCAATGGGCACATTCTATTGGGCTCGGAACCGTGCGGCGGCGAGCCCATCAGAATGTGCCCGCTCGAGCTCACCGCTCCGTGAGCGGCCGCGAAAAATGTCGCAACCGCGGCCGATGCCGGGCCGATGGGCGTCGCTCAGGGCCCTTGCCGTGAGGAGCTCGGACATGACACGCCCACGCACCCACGCCCCGAGTGTTCTGCGCGGCGCCGCGTTCGGTGCGGCCTGCGGCGCCAGCTTCTGGGCGGTGTTCCTGGCCTTCGCTCGCTCCGCGGCCCCCACGGCGCAGACCGAGCCGGTGCCGTGCGTTCAGGGCCTCCGCGCCGAAGCCCCCAACCCGGGGCCATCCGGGAACGACGCGGCGGGGCCGGCAGGCAACGCACTCTCACCGCAGCTGCAGGAGCAGCTGCTCGGGGGCGGGCTGGAAGCGACGAGAGCACGGCCAGAATAGGCGCTAAAAAAACCTGCTTGGACTTGCCACCGGCCCTTCGACTGGCAAAGCCCTGACCCGCGTGTAAGGATGCCGCGCATGCGCATGACGTCGGGGCGATGCAACACTTTGGAACGGCGCCCGCAGCGCCATCGAACCCGGGCCCTCTGCCGCTCCGCCGCCAGCGCGCTGTTCGTGGCAGCTCTGTGCGGCGGCGGCTGCAGCAAGGAACCGCAGGAGCCTTCCGCCACGAAGGGCAGCGGAGAAGCGCCTCCCGAGACCATTCTGCCGGGCCAGCCCGCGCCCCCTGCGCAGCCCGCGCCGAGCGAATCGACGCCGGAAGAGGCGCAGGAGCGCCCGAGCACGCCGATCCTGGCGCTGACGACTCGTCTGGTCACGGACTTCGAGCGCGAGGCGCAGCAGGCCACACCGCGGGTCGACGGCGCACGAGGCCTGGGAGGGGCCTGTCAATCCAGCGCGGAGTGCCGTCCGGGCCTGGGTTGCGCCGACGTGGTCTACTCCGGCGCAGGGCAGCCCCACATCGCCGGAGGCTACTGCTCGCGCTGGTGCGCGCAAGACTCGGACTGCGCCGCGCTCGCGCCGGGCGCGGTCTGTGCGGTGCGCTGGCGAGGCACCGACCTCAGCTTCTGCATGCAAGGCTGTCGCACCGGTGAATCGACTGCAGAAAAGTGCGGCGGGCGCAGCGACGTCGCCTGTGGCCTGTATCGCGTTGCCGGCGTCGATGCTGCCTGCTCGCCGAGTTGCAGTAGCGATGACGACTGCGCCGGGGTCGGGCGATGCAACGCAGGTCATGGCCTGTGTGACGTCAGCTTGTTCGCCGTGCCCGAGCTCAGCATCGGCAACAGCTGTGGCGGAAACGCACGCCTTGATTCCTGCCACGGCGCTTGCGCCGTTTCCGCGCAGGGCGCCACGAGCGGCCTGTGCACGGGCTCATGCCGGCTGGGGTCGACCTGCGGAGAAGGCGACGGCACCGTCTGCGCGCCGGTCGAGTTCGCGCTGCGCGAAGGCGACGGTGGAACCTGCGAGCAGAGCTGCGACGGCTCGCAGGACTGCAGAGCCAGCAACAGCGCGTGCGCACCGACCGGCTTCCTGCTGGCATCCGGCGCTCCGCAACGCGGTTGCGCACAGACCTACGCGACGCCGCAGCCCAGCCTGGCCCCCCAACGCCTCTCCGTCGAAGAAATGCAACTCGCCGGCCTTCCCAGCAGCGTGCTCAAAGTCAGCACCAACTCCATCTTCCAAGCGCTGTCCCACCGCCTGAGCGTCGAATCGGGCGCCGTGTGCGTGAACGGCGATGTCAGCAGCGACTTCGGCGGCCTCGTCGAGCTCGAGTTCCAGCTCAGCCCCAACAACGGCCCTGCGCTGGACGCCGCCGGCCTCACCGGCTTCAGCTTCGACGCAGAGGGGGTACAGGTCGTGCGCTTCGAGGTCGAGGTGCCCGACGTGGACAACGGCTACCGCTCCTACAACTACATGGTCGATCCTCAGACCCAGGCCGACGTCGAACAAGGCCCACAGCGCATCAGCTTCGACCAGCTCTTCAACGTCTGGAAGCCGGGCACCCCTGCGCTGGCTGCCACGGATCCTTTACAACTGCTCGCCGTGCGTTTCAGCATTCTCCGGGACCCGACGGACGTTGCTACGCCGGGCCCCAAAGGCGCAGGGCCGGTGCACTTCTGCGTGAAGAACTTCACCCTCGAGAGCGGCCCGCTCGCGTTACCCGACGCTGGGAGGTGAAGACGCCACGGGCAAGCCGGCTCGGACTGGGCGCCTCCGGTGCCTGGATCCCCTCACTCCGTCGGGTAACCTGCCCAGGTCCCGACCAGCGTGTCGGCGAGCGTCGATTACCATGCGCGGGCATCGCAGTGGCCGATGCCTGCTCGAAGGCTGAAGCGCACCCGCCGCGCTCGGTGCTGCCAACTCGTGCGGCTCCGACCTCGGGCCGCCGCCGGCGAGCAAGCAGAAGCCGCCCGAGATCAGCCGATAGAGACTGGAATGAATGCGCATGCGAGTCTCGATTCTGTTCGCCGACCTCTGTTCAAGTTCTGTTCAATTGCCTTCGCCACCAGGAGGCGCTCCCGCGGCCCATTGAATGCCTCCGAGCAAATGCTGCGTGAACCAGGGTTCAGAGTACAGCGAGATGTTGTGGCCCAGCAGCGTGTACCAGGCACGGCCGCCCTCGAACTCATGGTACCAGGCGATCGGATGATCGCCCATGGCCAAGTCCCCGACGCCGTAGCTCGACTCGTCGACGGTCAACAACACTCGCACCGAGGGCCGCGGGTTGGCGCGAAACTCGTACCACTCTTCTTGCACCGTGAAGCTCGGCGGTAGGTGAGCGGTGGACGGGTGAGCGGCGCTCTCGACGATCACGCGCCCCTCCTGGAGCGGTGGATGGTTCACGAAGAAGGCGCCGCCGCCCAGCAGCTGACCATACCAGGCCCAGTTGGTTTCACTGTTCGATGCGGCGTGCACGCCCACCCAGCCCCCTCCCGCGTGGACATAGCGCTGGAAGGCAGCGCGAGCCGGAGCGTCCAGCACGATCGAGTCGGTGTTCAGCCACACCACTACGTCATAGTGAGCCAGGTTATCATCATTGAAGTCTGCCGGGCTCACGGTGCGATCGACGGAAAAGCCGTTGCCGCCGCCCAGGCGCTGCAGCGCCTGGAAGCCCGCCTCGATCGAGTCGTGCCGGAAGCCCGTGGCGCGGGTGAAGGCCAGGACATTTTGCAAGCGCGCCGGCGCAGGCAGCGCGGGCGGCAAAGCGCTCGCTCGGGCGTCGCCCATGAAGCTGGGCACCCTGGATGGACTGGAGCCGGCCCGGTCAGCGCCCGCCGAACAGCCCAGGATGGACCCGACGAGCGCGGCCCAGCTCCAGCGATGCTGCATGCCGCACGATAACCCGCGCAGGGCGCGGCCCACAACGCTGTGCTGCGAGCGCCATGCAGCTCGAGAAGATGGGCTCGTTACCGCACGGCGCCGAGCCCCCCCAGGACTGCCCTCCGTGAAATCTCGTTCTTGACGGCGCAGACTTCGCTTTTGCGTCAGTCGAGCCGAACGAAAGCGGGACGATGACGATCGCTCGCGGCGCCGAGGGTGACGCAAACAGGAAGAATGGCCGATCCATTTCCCAATTCCGCGCTCAGAACGGGACAGTGTCCGTGGCGCGGGCGACAGCTGGACGCAAGTGTTGCACCGGAGAAGCTCTCTGCGCGCGCTTGCATCGGATGCGCATGGACTTGTGTCTCGATCGCGTGGACGATGTGAACTGCGAGTTCGTCCTCTGCTAGCGAAGCGCGTGCGGCGCCGCAGACTCGTGCAGGCTCCACTTCGGCAGGGGCCGGCCTGAGGACGAGCTGCCCTCATCCCCACATCAGCCAGCGACCCGCTTGGTCCATCTTGCTGAGAGCGCAGGAGCCCCCAACATGAAGCACCTCGATCTATCATCGTCTGCGGCCCGCTGCGGCCTGCTCGTCCTCACCGCGGTTCAGCTAGCATCCTGTGGCTCATCGGACGACACTGGCTCGAACGCGCTCCCCGGCACTGGAACACCGGCGTTCGGATCGACACCTCCCGTAGTGGGCGAGGCCCCGCTGATGCCGCAGCCTACGATGGAGCCCAGTGCCGCGGCCGAAGTCCCGGAGAGCACGAGCCCATCCGTGGAAGTCACCGAAGGCGTGCCCCCGATCACGCTCATGGGAGCCGGCGGGGCTGGATCCGAGATGGGTCCTGAGCCCGCTGCAGGCGGCGCGCCCCCCATGATGGGGGCACAGCCGCCGCCCTTGAATGGCAAGTTCGTGGGAAACATCAGCACACGAGGCCAGATTCGCGCGGATTTCCCGAAGTTCTGGAACCAGTTCAGCCCCGAGAACGAGGGCAAGTGGGGCTCGGTCCAGCCCAATCAGAACACGTTCAACTGGGGCGGGCTCGATCGTGAGTATGCCTTCGCGCAGCAGAACGGAATCATCTTCAAGGAGCATAACTTCATCTGGGGAGCTCAGCAGCCGAACTGGGTGAACAACGGCAACGCGCAGGCGGCCGCGCAGACCTGGATGAACGAGTTCTGCAAGCGCTACCCTGACGTGCAGGTCATCGATGTCGTGAACGAGCCCCCTCCGCACACGACGCCTGCGTACATCAACGGCCTCGGCGGAACCGGGGCGTCCGGCTTCGACTGGATCGCCAACGCGTTCAAGATAGCACGGCAGGCCTGCCCCAACGCGATCCTGCTGCTCAACGACTACAACAACATCGAGCTCCAGGGCGACAACAACCACACGATCGATATCGTCAAACGCATCCAGGGCGTTGGTGCTCCCATCGACGGCGTGGGAGCTCAGGCTCATGGCCTCGCAAACGCGAACAGCGCCAACGTCAAGCGGATGATCGACAACATCACCGCGCAAACCGGGCTACCCGTCTACATCACCGAGTTTGATCTGAACATCGCTGACGATCAGCGGCAAAAGGCCCAGATGCAGGATCTATTCACGATGTTCTGGAACGATCCGAACGTGAAGGGGATCACGCTCTGGGGCTACATCGTGGGCGCGACCTGGGAGACCAACACGGGCCTGATGCGAGAGGATGGGACGATGCGTCCAGCGATGTCTTGGCTGGTAGACTTTCTCGCCCAGCAAGCCGCCACCCCTTGATCCAGTGGCGAAGAGCGCCGGTTACAAGCGCGATCTCGCGCCAGCCCTGGCTCAGGGCAGAGCCTTTGACTTCAAAAAATTCCAAGCCGTCGTGGCTGGGCCCGGCGCGTGTCCGCCGCCGGAGATGGTGACGAGCCCTACCTGAACGCCGCCCATGCACTGTGTGAAGATCATGGTATCCCCGGTGGTCGTCGGATCGCCCGAGCAGCTATCGATGCTGCCCCACCGGTTGAAGCTGCCCACGGCCCCGAGGAACGTGATCGGGGGGCAGCAACCATTCGGCGGGTTTGAAATGCCGCCGGCAAACATCACGAGCGGGTCTTCCGTGCCGCGGAATGCGAGGACGCTGATGGGGCGCACCGGCTGGCATGGCTCTTCCGCGAGAAGATCGAACGCGCTGGGCGTGGCAGCAGCGAAGATGTCAGCTGCGTTGCACGCGAGAAAGTGCGACATGCCACCGCCCATGGAAAACCCGGTCGTGTACACCCGCTTCGCGTCGATGCACCCGAGGTCCTCCACTTCGGAGACGATGGCTTTGGCAAAGCCGAGATCGTCGACGTCGCGCGAGCGCGTGCAACAAGGACCGATGTTCCACGCGTTGTCGATGCCGTTGGGCCAGGCGATGACGAATTGCTCCTGATCCGAGAGCGCGGCAAAGCCCGAGAGGGCTTTCTGCCCCGCGCCGTCTCCACCGAGACCATGAAAGTCGAGGACCAGAGGCACGGGGCTAGTACCTGTGTACCCCTGCGGCACATGAAGAAGATAGGCTCGCTCCACTCCCCCCACCTGGAGTGTCCGGGTGCTCTCGCCAGGCGCGAGGCTGGCGCCGCGGCATGCACTCGAGCTCGCGCCGCCACCGGCCCCGGACATGCCGCCCTCCCGCGCCTGCCCGGTATTGCCTTGCCCGCCTGCCGATGGTGCGTTGCCGCTATCGCTGCTGCTTGCGCCGCCAGGCTCGAGCGCGAGCGGGTTGGTCTGGCCCTCCGGAGTCCTCGGCTCTGGCTGTGTCCTGGCGGAGCCGCTAACGGCGATCGCGTCGCTGGTGGGGCTTGGGTTCGGCGCACTTTGAACTCCGACGCCCGGTGTTACCGACCGTACATCGGAGCTCTCCGCATGCCTGTCTCGCGTGCCGCATGCCGCCAGCGCGACGCTCACGATGAGCGTTCCGAGCCCTGCGTGCCTGCTGATGGGATATTCTTCCATGAATGTCTCAACCGAGCGGGGGCGTCTTGGCGAGCTCGACGAATTTCTGCGCCTGGGCAGGATCGGAACTCGAGACGGTTGCGCTGAACGAGATGGCAGCAGAGCGAGGCGAGCCGGGTTGGTGAGCCGTCGAATCATGGGTCGTGCCTTGTCGGGGCGCGCGGCCCGGAGCCGCGCTGGCGCCAGAGCAGCCCGACGGCAACCAGACCGAGCGCGACAAAAGGTCCCGGCGGTACGTTGCGAGGCTCGGCCATGCGACAGCCGCAGCCACCGGCTGGAGCAGCGTCGCCGTTGGCGCGCGGAGCACTCCCGGGCACGCCCGTCGTCGAACCGTCGGTCCTGCCGGTCGGATCGCCGAGCCCGTCGCCGCCCGCTACCGGCACGACGCCTGCGCCGTCCGTTGCATCGATCCCACCCGGCGGAAGGACGCCGCCGATCGTACCTCCGCTCCCGGAGTTGGATGCCCCGCCCTCCCCGCCCTGCCCGTCGGCGGGAATACCGGCGGCTTCGAACTTCATCCAGTTGAGGCGCAAGGGCCCGCCAAAGACCGCATACACGCGATGAACGCCCGCGATCGGAGCCAGCGAACACTCTCGCGTGGCCCATTCCCCGTCGCTTCCGGGCAGCGCGCAGCTGGCCAGCAAGGGGCCAGCCTCCGTGTCGGCATGTAGCTCCACGATCGTGTCGAGCTGCGCGTCGACCCGCAGCTGAACCCTATCGGCGCCTGCGTCACTGAAGTCCACCTGATTGAAATAGACGACGCTGCCGGCTGCGACCGCGAGCGATTGTCCCAGGCTCACGTCGTTGCTGTCTTCCCTGGTCGCGCCGGACTGCCCGTCGTAGTCCTCCGCCTCGATCTCCACGAAGGCGTCGCGACCGATCACGGGGCGCTTCCGGCTGAGGATGATCAGCGCGGCGCCTTGCCGGGGTAAGTCCAGGGTCGTCGAGTACGAGCTGTCGGCCGTGAGCGTCGTCACGGGGTCGAGCAGCGCCAGATGTTGGGCGTCGCGTAGAGCACGCCACTGCTCCTCGTTCGGATTGGTGGGTTTTCCCTGCCCGAGCCAGACCTCGTAGGGGTTGCTGTGACTTTCATCGACAGCGAATCGCGTCACGAAGATCTTTTGGCCCGTGAAGGGTAAATTCTCCACGTTCACCGTCACGCCATCGGATCCTGTCGTACTGATCGTCGCGTAGTAGTTGTAGACGATGACGGCGACCGCGTTGCCGTCAGCGGAGACGGTCGCCATCGCATCGACGCCGTCATTGTTGCCCGAGCCCCCGCTGACTGCCAGACGCTCGGAGCCCAGATAGTCGAGCATTCTGAATGCGTTGTAAGCCGCCTTCCGCACGCCCTGATAGGTGAGGAGCCCGAAGACTTCGCCAAAGGGCAGCGTGCCTCCACCCGTGGTCGCGATGTAGGAACGCGCGTCACCGCCGGATTCTCCGAACACGTCCGAGACGGCCCAATACGAAAACACATCCAGCGGCGGCCTGTCACCTTGCACCTGGTCGGCGAGCAACTTGACGGACGCGAGAATGAAGGGCGCATTGGCATGGCTGTCCATGCTGACATTGTTGGGGGCGGGGTTTCCGCCCTGACCCGTATAAGCCGAGTTCCATTCGGTGTTGAACGACGGGAGATCGCCGATAGCGTAGCCCGCGCCGGTGATGACACTCAGCCGGCCGTTGTTGTCGTTGGCGCCGAAGCTGGCATTGGCGGAGTCGCCTGCGCCGCCCGGGTAGGCGTGGGAGGAGAGGAAGCTGACGCGCGAGCCCGAGCCTTTGGCGTGCGCGAGGAAATCCGACATCTGAGTGGTCGATCCTGCTGTCGTTGCGGGCCCCCCGATCAGAATCTCGGGTAGCACCGCGGTCGCGCCGGCAGCCGCGGCGTCATACAGGGCGAAATAGTCCTGCATCGTACCCGTCCAGAACCCGGCGTAGTTGGGCTCGTTCCAGACCTCCCAGTACCAGCGGCCCACGTCCTCTGCGCCGTACAGGTCCACGGAATGCTGGACCACGGCCTGAATGAACTGCCGGTAGACGTCCAGATTGCTGGGAGGGTCGCGGTCGTTGCCCGTACGCGCCAGATCGGTGGGCATGAAGCTGAGCTCCATGATCGGGCGCATTCCGGCCGCAGTGATGGCGGCCAGATAGACATCGAACTTCGACCAATCATAGGTCGGTGCGGATCCGTTTCCCCCCCAGTGGAAGATACCCATGTCGTCGCTGAGGACGCCATGCCCACGCACGCGCTCCATCCCCAGCTCGCGCTGGGCCAGCTTGTAGTGGGTCTGCAGATCCGCCCTCAACGTCAAGCTGGCCGTGCCCGTTCCGACGCTGGTCGACCAAAAGCGCGGATTTCCGGAAATGCTGCTGGACGCATCCACGTTGATGGTCTGAGCGCTGCTGGCCGCTGCGAACAGCGAGACAGCGACGCTCAGCAACGCCGAAGCGGGGCCGCGAAGATCTGCATTTGCCCCCACCAACATGTGCTTTTGCGTCATGCCACGGTTCTACTTTCGATCCAGTCGTAGCATGGTGACGCTCTTCGCCGGCAGTGTGATGCTCACGGACTTGCCACAGCTCTGGTAGGCCGCTGCGTCCAGGGGCTGGAGGTTCACGGCCTCGGGCTGCCCGAAATCATTGTAGGTATCCTTCTGCTCGCCCGTGATCACGCTCGCGCTCGACACGCTGTAGGCTGCCCAGTCGCTGTCGAGCTTGATGTCGACGGTCCGGCTGTTGACCAGGTCGACGTTGACCAGGCTGACGTTGACGCCTCCGGAAGCGTCCACCGTCGTGCCCGCGGAGAGCACCGGGAGGGTTCGACCGTTGCCGGTGATGGTCTCGGCGCTGAGGCTGTTCGGCGCCCACGTGGCGCCGTTGACGTGGTGGGACAAGTACTGCTTGAAGACATAGAACGTGGGCGTCTTCACCAGGTCGGTACCGCCTTGATTGGTGTTGGTCAGGAACAGGGAATGAATGACGTTGGTCGACTGAGCGAGACCGGCCATGAGCACGCGATCAGCGTGCGACATGAACACGTTGAGATGAATGCCCGCCGAGATGGCATCCATCAGCGTGCCCTTCTGCAGCCAGGTATCCGACGGATCGAACTCGACCAACCAATCACCCCACTCATCGAGCATGATCTTGGTGCGCTTCTCGGGATCGTTCCGGTCCAGGACCGTGTCCAGGGTGCGCAGACGCGGCGCGATCTGGCCCTCGTTGGCCAGGTTCACGATGTTGTAGTACTGGTCCTCGGAGAAGCCGACGTTGGGGATGGGCGTGCCGCTGGCCTCGGGGAAGTACAGATAGTCGTGGATCTCGATGCCGTCGATGCGATCGAGCAAGCGCGTGGGCTGCACCATCAGTGTCAACCAGTTGTCCGTGTTGGCGTTGACGGTCCAGATACCCGCCGTGGCGCCCACCAGGAATAGTTCCTTGCCGTTGATGGGCGCGTTCAGCACGTCGTAGTTGGCGTTGTACCAGGTCTCGTAGGTCGCCAGACCCGTGGCGTCATGACCCAGGTTGCCGCCACATCCCCAGACCTCGTTACCGACCTTGAAGTACTTGACCTTCCACTCCGGGTGCTGGGGGTTGTTGTTGATATACTCCAGCCATTGCCGGTTGCTCTCCGCGTACTGCGGTTGTGGCCGACCCACGAGGTAGGGCTCCGCGCCCACGGACGTGGCGAAGTCCATGAACAGGTCAGTGCCCATGGTGTTGAGGGGGTTGAGGTTGGGCTGCCAGTTGTAGTTGTTGGCGGCGCAGCCGCCGGGCCACTGCATCGCGCCCACTCCGGCCTCCTTGAAGCCTTCGATGATGTCGTTGCGGATGCCGCGCGTGTTCGGGATGGTCGAGCTCGGGCCGACGAAGATGCCGTTGTTGATGTTGTTGCCGAGGATCTCCAGCAAAACCCCAAAGATCTCTTTCGGAATCACGGTCGCGGCACCCTTGACATTGACGCTCAGCGTGCTCGGCGCACTGCCGCCGATCCCGCTTTCGTCGCAGTCGACGACGCCGGTGGGCGGGGTGCTCGGCATGCCACCCTGCAAGGCGGAGGGGACGACGTTGCCTTCGCTGGGCATCGAGGGATTGCTGGGGGCGCCGCTCACGGGCACGCCGTTGCCCTTGCTGCCCGCGGCATTGGCCGGCGCGATCGCTTCGCTGGGTGCTCCAGCATTTGCCCTCGCCGATGCGGGCGCTTCGTCGCTGCAGCCCGCCAGCGCGAGCGCGGTCAACGGAGGCAGACAATCAAAGAACAGACTGATCTTGCTCATGGTGGGGATCTCACTGCTAGGGGTCGGCGAACGACGCATCGCGAGGGCGCACGAATTGCGTCCTGGGCGTCTCCCGCAGCAAAGGTTCGCGAAAGGCGCGCACGCGCGCAAGCGGTGATCAGCGAGCGAACCACCAACGGCTCACGAGGCATGCCGTAAAACTCGCACTCGGCTCGACGCCGCGATGCAAAGCAACAATTTGACTTAACCAGAAACGAAGCGCACGAACGCGGCACGCAACGAGGCCGCGCTACTCACTCGGCTCAGCGCTGAATCATGTTAGCGTGCGTGTGCAGCGCCTTGCTGTGCGGATCGAATTTGGATAGGTCTTGGGAGGTCAAATGCGAAGCGTGTTGAGCGCTCTCGAAGGTGTGCTGGTGTTGGCCGCGGCAGTGCTGAGCCCGAGCTGCGGCAGCGACGACGACGGCAGTGTCGAGATGACGAGCCAGGCGGCGAATGGTGGCTCAGGTGGTGGTTCGGGCACTGCCTCGGCCGACGGTTGCAGCATGAGCAGCGGGGGCACAGCGATCACCAATCTCTGCGGCGCTGCGACGCTCGGCAGTCTGAGCGCGGCGCAGGCCGCCCAGCTCTGCAGCGACGCGGGCGACTACGTGCTGAGGAACATCAACAAGGCGACCGGCTGCAAGTACCTCGGGATGATCGCGGCGGCGTCCAGCAGCGCACCCAGTGAAATGCAGCTGCAGTCCTCGTGCTCGGGCACAGAGCAGAGCTGCACTCGAGACCCCATGAGCAAAGGGCCCGGCGGCGGGACGCTGTGCGGACAAATTCCGCCGACCTGCAGCGCGACCGTCGAGCAGTTCTCCAGCTGCTTGAAAGACCAAGCGCTGCTCTTCGATCAGGGCGCAGCCGCGCTGGAGAGTTGTTCCGCGCTCACCTTCGCCAAGCTCAGTCTTGCCTTCGACGTGGCGACCGCCGCCGGCGCAGCGCCGAGCTGCATGGCCCTCCAGTCCGCATGCCCCGGCTACTCCGTTCCCTATATCCAATGAGAACAGGTTCGGTTCGGCACGCGCAGCGCGACTTCGGATTAGCGTCGGCAGAAGTGTCGTTTTTCGTCCGATGTCTGCGCCCGTTGGCACTCTTGCCCAACTTCGCAGGAATTTCCGCGGGTGATCGGCGATCGCGGCTTGCGTGGGCGCGACGCTTTCGGGCACAGGAAACTCTGGCCATGGGCAGTGAACGCACTCGTGTTCACTGCCGCGCCGTCTCACGCGGCGGCAAGGAAGGCGGCTCACAATGATCGAGAACAGCAGATCCTGCGCCCTCTCTCTGGCGAGTGCGTTGGCGTGTCTCAGCCTTGCAGCTTGCGATCACTACGACCGCGGCACAGACAGCAACGCAGTCGGCAGCCTCGGCGCAGCAGGGGCGGGCAACAACGTCGGCGCGGCCATCCCGGGCGCGGGCGCGCCCGGCGCTGCCACGGGCAGCAGCACCCGGGAAGGTAACCCCGCGACGGGCGGGCTCGTGATGGGCGGCGCGAGCACCGGCACGAGCGGAGCCAGCGACGGGCCGCTCGATGCGAGCAGCGGAGTGGAGGTCGATTCAGGGGCGTCCACCGGTGGTGCGGGCGGAGTTCCCGCGGCCGGCGGCAGCGGCGGCTCGGGCAGCGTGGTGACGCTCACCAGCGGGCCTTGCGATGTGTATGCCGCGAGCAACACGCCCTGCGTCGCAGCCTACAGCATGGTGAGGAAGCTCTCGGGCAACTACGCCGGGCCGCTGTATCAAGTGCGCCGGGGTGGGCCGAACCCGAACACCGGCACCGGCGGCGTGACGCAGGATATCGGCGTTCTGCCTGATGGCTTCGCCGATGCCGCTGCGCAAGACGCGTTCTGCGGCAACCAGATCTGCACCGTCTCGGTCTTGTATGACCAATCCGGGCGCGGCAACCATCTGACGGTGGCGCCCGCGGGCTGTTACATGGGTACGGCCTCCGAGGACGATTACGAGTCGCGAGCCACCGCGCGCGCGCTGACGGTCGGCGGGCACCGCGTCTACGGCTTGTACATGAATCCACACGAAGGCTACCGCGACAACACCACCGCCGGCATGCCGACCGGAACCCAATCGCAGGGCGTCTACGCATTGGTCGACGGCAAGCGCTCCGGCTGCTGCTGTTGCTTTGACTTCGGGAACGGCTCGACCGACAACTGCAACGGCCCCACCGGGCTGATGAACGCGCTCTACTTCGGGACGGGCTACTGGGGGCGCGGCGCGGGCAACGGGCCCTGGTTCCTCGGGGATTTCGAAGCCGGTGTCTGGGCGGGAGGCAACGGCGCGTCGAACGCGGTGAACAACAACAGCCCCTCCATGACCATGGATTTCGCCTTCGGCGTCCTGAAGACCGACGCGAACACCTACGCGCTACGGATGGGCGACGGACAAAACGGCAACTTGACGACGGCCTACAACGGCGCCGCTCCCGCGCGCTGGCAGCTGCAAGGCGGCATCATCCTGGGCATCGGCGGAGACAACAGCAACTCGTCGTTCGGAACCTTCTACGAAGGCGCGATCACGGCAGGCAGGCCGTCGGACGCGACCGAAGACGCCGTGCTCCGCAACGTGCAGGCCGCGAGGTACGGGCAGTGAGAGTGCGGCGAGTCCCTCGAGAGCATTCGAGCACGTCTCTCCTTCTCGTCAGCGCGGGTGTGCTCTCGGCCGCGCTGCTCGAAGCTTGCGGCAACTACGATCCGGAACCGCGCAGCGCGCCAGCGAACCCCACGGCGCTCGGGCAATTGAACGGCGCGGGAGGGTCGAATGGCGGCGGACCAGCGAACGGCGGCAGCGCCGGCATGCTCGCCGCCGGTGGTAGCGCCGGGCAAGCGAGCGGCGATGGCGCCATGCTCGCAGCGGGAGGCAGCGCCCAGGCAAACGGCGCCGGGGGCAGCGCGGCGATTCCGGAGGCCTCCTGCGAGAACGTGATGGCCTGCGGCGGCGCCTTGATCGGCACCTGGAGCGCGCTCGACTCGTGTCTGCCGGTCACCGGTCAGGCCGATCTGACCGGCTTCGGTCTGAATTGCACCTCCGCGCCCATCAGCGGCTCCCTGCAAGTCACCGGAACCTGGACGGCCAGGGAGGACGGAACACTGACCGACAACACGACCACTGCCGGCACCCTGCAGCTCGAGTTACCCGCGGAGTGCCTGAACATCTCCGGGACCACCACGACGTGCGATCGCGTGGGTGGCCCCCTGCAAGCGCTGGGCTTCTCCTCCGTCAACTGCACGCCCTCCGCGAGCGGGGGCTGCAGCTGCTCCGCCGGCGTGCAACAGAGCGGCGGGATCGGCTTTGTCTCGTTCGATGCATCCAGCGGCGGCACCTATATGACCGCGGCCGACGCACTCACCACGTCGGATCGACGCACCACCGAGTACGCCTACTGCGTCTCGGGCACCACCTTGACCCTGACCCCGCGCAGCACCGGCAAGACCGGCACCGTTGCGGGCACCATCGTGCTTCAAAAGCAGTAGCTCATGTCGCGAAGCTTGCTAGCGCTCCTCCTCTCCGGAGCATGCATCGTCACGTCTCCCGCCGCGGCGCAGGAGGCGGAAGTCGCCGACCCGGCGTCGGAGCAGGCCGATGCTCCGGGCACCGAAGCTCAGCCTCCTGCACCCGCCGAAGCCGAGTCAAAGGCCGTCGAAGCGGCGGACGAAGGCTGGAAGACCTTCGCCAGCGGCTACTTCCGGGCGCCGTTCGCGCTGGGTCTCAGCCCACGGCGCGGGCCCAATGACCCTGACGGTCCCAAGAACCAGCAGGCCTCTTACGGGCCCAACCGCACGCTGGACTCCAACTACTACAGCTTCGCCTACACGCGACTGCAAGAGCAAGACTGGGCCGAGCTGTTCTTCCACGCCAAGCAGAAGCACATGGAAGCCGTGGTGGGCTGGATGGGCTACTGGTTCCAAGCGGTGGGTTTCCGCAACTCCGACGCGGCGTGGATCCCGGGCATGGCCTACCTGGTCATGGATACGGACTTCGATCTCGCCGGTCTGCGGCCCAACATCGCGCTCACGGCGGGCGCGTGGTGGCCGAAGTTTGGCACTTTCGCGAAGTATGACACCTACACGCTGGGCGCTTTTCACCAGGTCGGGGAACAGCTGAAGTTGACGCTGCCCGTCAGCCCCGATCTGAAGTTGACGGTCTTGCAGGGCTTCGGCGGCGGCCGTGACGGCAGCTTCAACATCCTGGCCCCGCCGCCTTACCAGGCCACGGTCGGTTTGCTTTTGCTGCACTATGAGAATGTCGAGCTCGAGTACGGCAAGCACTTCCGAGCGTCGCTGCACTACAACCGTGAGTGGACCCGCGACCCCAACCTCACGCAGCAGGGCGTGCCCGGCAAATCCTACGACGACGCCGCGGAGGCCAACCTCACCACCATCGGCGGTGAGCTCGAGCTGAGCGCCCCCTATGCGGGCCGGCTGTGGCTCTCGCCCTCCTACATCCGCGTTCGCAATGGTTGGGCACTCGCACAGGCCGGCATCGAGGTGATGCATTCGCTGAGCGCGGAGGGCCTCGCCACCAACTACCTGGCGTGGAGCAACAGCCCCACCGACAGCACCGGCAGCGGGTCTCTCTTCAACCTCGGCTTCCTGTATGAGAACACGCTCTCCGGCATCAACGGGCGCGCGCCCGGCAGCACGCTGCCCGAGGTGACGCTGAACGTGTTCGGGCTGCTGGCGAACGCCAGCCTCGATCTACCCGCCACATCCACGCTGACTCAGGATCGGATCCGGCAGCTGAAATACGGCGCCGACGTGGAAGTCCAACCCCTGGACTGGCTGAAGCTGATGCTGCGCTGGGACCAGGTCACCTATGACCTCGACCATGACGGCTATATCTTCTCGGCAATCAGCCCGCGTGCGACGTTTTCCGCGCGCTTCCTCTCCGGCGCCAACGTGTACATTCAGTACTCGCGCTACACGTACGGCGACAGGATGACGCTCGCCGGCAAGTGGCCCTGGGGCACGCCGCTGGTGGCGGGCAGCAACATCGTCCAGGGCGGCCCGTATGCGGACCACAAGCCCGACATGGACGTGGTCAGGGTTCAGGCCAACGTCACCTTCTGAGGCCGAGCGCTCGTGAATCGAAGAGCCATTCCCGTCGTGCCCGCACTGCTGGCCAGCGTCGGCGCCTGCTCGGCGGCAGGCGTTCGCGCTCCAGCCGTGGTGAGCATCGACGTGGATGCCGTTGCCGCAGGCGCGCCGCTCGAGCGCGTTTGGGCGTACCATGGCTACGACGAAGCGAACTACACGACGCTGCCGGAAGGCGCGGAGCTTCTGCGCACGCTGGCCTCCGCGCACACGGCGCCGGTCTACATTCGCAATCACTTTCTCCTGAACACGGCCGACGGCGCGCCCGGCCTCAAGTGGGGATCGACCAACGTCTACACCGAGGACGCGGCCGGTAATCCCGTCTACGACTATGCGCTGCTGGACCAGATCCTGGGCGCAACGCTGGACGCGGGCGCGCTCCCGCTGGTCGAGATCGGCTTCATGCCGCGGGCGCTCTCCGCGCGCCCGGACCCTTACCGCAACTCCGACACCTACACGCTGGACGGCGGTTGCTTCTACCCACCGAAGGACTACGGCAAATGGGGCGCGCTGGTGCGCGCCTGGGCCACGCACGTCAAGGAGCGCTACCCCAGCTCCGGCGCGGCCTGGCAGTGGGAGCTGTGGAACGAACCGGACATCCCCTACTGGCACGGTAGCTTCGATGAGTTCGCCCGGCTCTACGACTACACCGAGGCGGCATTGCACGCCGTGTTGCCCGAGGCGTCGCTCGGCGGTCCCTCGGTGGCCAGGGCCAACGGCAGCTTCTTGCCCCAATTCCTGCAGCACTGCGCCAGCGGCACGAACGCGGTGACGGGCCAGATCGGCACGCGCCTCGACATGGTGAGCTTTCACACCAAGGGCGGCGTCGTGCTCCAGAACGGGCACGTTCAGATGGACCTGGGCAATCAGCTGCGCATGCACCGCGCGGGCTTCGGCGCCGTGGCGGAGTCGGGCCCGTTTGCGCGCACCCCAATCGTGATCAGCGAAGCGGATCCAGACGGCTGCGCCGCCTGCCTGCCCAGCATCTGGCCCGAGTACGCCTACCGCAACTCACCCGCCTACGGGGCCTACGAGGTGGCGATGATGAAGCGCACGCTCGAGCTCGCGGCGGAGATGCGCGTGAACCTGCGCGGGGTGTTGACCTGGGCCTTCACCTTCCCCGGCTCGCCCTACTTCGCGGGCTACCGCGCGCTCGCTACGAATGGCGTGCACTTGCCGGTGCTGAACGCGTTCAAGCTGCTCGGCAGTCTGAGCGGCGATCGATTGCCGGTAACGAGCAGCGGCGCGCTGCCGCTGAGCGACATTCTCGCGCAGGGCGTCCGCCAGCAAGCGGACGTGGACGCCATCGCCAGCATCGACGGCGAGCGCATCCAGATCCTGGTCTGGAACTACCACGACGACCTCGTGCCGGCTCCGCCGGCGCCCGTTACTCTGCGCGTGAGCGTTCCGGCTGCTTTCGGCGCCAGCGTACGCATGAAACACACGCGCGTGGACGACACTCACGGCAATGCCCATGCGCTCTGGTTGTCGCAGGGCAGCCCCGCCGAGCCGTCCGGCGCCCAGCTGGCGGCGCTGCACGAGGCGATGCAGCCCACGCTCTTCGAGCCGCAACAGCTGGACGTGAGGGATGGGGCCGTGAGCCTCTCCTTCGAACTGCCACGCTTCGGCGTCTCGCTCGTGACGTTGCGGCCAGCGAGCGCAGCCGCGCCATCTGACGAGCTCTGAGAGCCGAAAATCCCGAGCCCCTGGAGAAGTCGCAATGAACGAGCTGATTCGATGGATGCCGCTGCTGGTTGTCGCGGGCGGGCTGGGCGCCGCGGCCTGTGTCTCGTACACCTCGAGCGACCCGCAGGGCACGACCAATGAGGTGACCGCGTCGCAGCCCACCCCTGGCGCGAGCAACGGCGGCGACCTGCCCCCCAACACTGCCCCGCCGCCCTGCGACATCCTGGGAAGTGCCGGCATTCCCTGCGTAGCGGCGCACAGCACCGTGCGCGTCCTCGTCAAGGACTACGCCGGCAGCTTGTACCAGGTCCAGCGCTCCGATGGCATGACCCTGGATATCGGCTCCGTCGATGGCTACGCCGACGCGGCAGCGCAAGATGCCTTCTGCGCCAGTGGAGGCTGCGTGATGAAGATCATCTACGATCAGTCCTCGCTCGGCAACCACCTCACCGAGGCGCCTCCGGGTGGCAACAAGCCCACTCCCGGCAATCCGGTCAACGCCACCGCGCTCCGGGTCTCGATCAACGGCCGCCCCGCTTACGGCATGCTCTTCCGGCCCGGCATGGGCTATCGAAAGCTCGTCGGCACGGGCACGGCGACCGGTGACCAGCCCCAGACCATGTACATGGTCAGCAGCCAGCACGACCTGATCAACGGCTGCTGTTTCGACTACGGCAATGCCGAGACCACCGCCAACGACGACGGCAACGGCACGATGGAAGCCGTGTACCTCGGCATGGGTGTGATCTGGGGCACCGGCGTCCAGGGCGGGCCGTGGGTCATGGCTGATCTGGAGAACGGCCTGTATCCGGGCTGGGAGAACGGTCAGGACCGCAACATCTCCACCAATACCCCGCTGCGCTACGACTTCGTGACCGCGCTCGTCGTCGGCGACACGGCGGACAAGAACCAGGGCAAAGGCCGCTTCGCGCTGTATGGCGGCGACGCGACCAGCGGCGCGCTGACGACCATGTATGACGGCATCCGCCCGGAGAAGCCGGGTTACGTCCCCATGCAGAAGCAGGGCTCGGTGATCCTGGGCATCGGCGGCGACAACAGCAACGGGGACGGCGGCCGCTTCTACGAAGGGGTCATGGGGAACGGCGCTGCCACGAAGGAAACGGTCGGCGCGCTGCAAGCCGCCATCGTGGCGGCGGAATACGGCAAGTGACGCCGGCCTGGAGCGCCGCCTGCGCCCCCTGACGCCGCCGCCGCACTACTCGAGCGGCGCGAACCTGGCTTCCATCTCGGCCCGCAGCGACGTTCCGAAGAAGGCACGGGGCGAGCAGCCGATGGTCGCGCTGAACACGCGATGGCACTGTGAGTAGCTGCCGAAGCCTGCCTCCAGCGCCGCGGAGAGCAGCGTGCGTCCGCCCTCGTCCACCAGATCGACGAAGCGCAGCAGGCGCAAGCGCGTGCGGTAGGCGTTCAAGCTGAGGCCGAGATCGCGCTCAAACGAGCGCCGGAACGAGTGGCTGAGCTCGCTCGGATGGGCGTGCAGCAGGCGTGCCCGGTCCCTCCGGTCGAGCTCGGGCTGCTGCAGCAGCGAGCGCAGCACGCGCGCTCCGAGGCCGCCGGGGCGCTCTGCCAGCAGGCGACTCCCATGAGCTTCGCGCCAGAGCTCCGCCACGTGTTGCTCGGCGACCGCGGCCTCGCGGGTGACCACGGGGGCCAAAAGCTGCGCGCTCAACGCAGCGGCCGTGCTCTCGGGCAAGCGCGTTTGCACCGGCGCCGAGAGCGCCAGGGGCACGTGCTGCGACAAGATCCGTTCGCCGAGCTCCGGGGTCACTGCGAACACGAACAGGTCAAAATCGCTCGAAGCAGCGAGCAGCTCGTGATCACATCCCGGTGGCCAGTACAACAGATCGCCTGCGACCACCGGAAACGTGCTCCTGCCCGAGGCGAAGGTGGCGCTACCCCCGGCGACGAGGTTGAGCTCTGGTTCCTGGTGGAAGTGACGCGGCCGGCGATACGCCGGTGCATGGCGCCAGATCTGGCCGCGGCGGCCCGGCAGCATGGGAAAGGGTTGATAGAACGCCTGCGGCACAGGCCTTGTCTAGCAGACGCGCCGCCCATGCGCTGCTCTCACAGTCCGGCACCGGTGTAGCGGTACACCTTGACCCAATCATACTCTGCAGCGACCGGCGTGCCGCTCGGGTCGATCGGACCGGCCCAGTCGACCGCTGCCGAAGCCCAGATGGTCAGCAGAAGATTCATCGGCAACTTCAGATGCGCGATCTCGGTGTCCCACGTATGGAGCGGCTGAGCGTCGATGCTGAAGCGCGCCGCGCTCGGCGTCCACTCGATCGCGTAGACGTGAAAATCAGCCGAGGGATCGAAGGCGAGCTGCTCCAGCTCGGGAAATTGCGTCGGGGTGACGGACTGGGTGACAGGCGCCGCTCGAGCCGGCCCGAGATACACCATCGAGTTGAACTGCACGCGATCCGAATAGCGACCCAGGTACTCGATATCGAGCTCGTTCCAGTCGTCCGCGGGCCAGGGCGTGTAGATCAGCACCAGTGATGAGACCACTCCCGAGCCCTTGGCGAGCCGCACGCGAGCCTCCACCTTGCCGAAGGTCAAGGTCTCCCGGGAGCGCATCTCCACCCCGCGAAACGGCTTGATCGGATCACCAGGCTCCGGCGTCAGCTGCAGGGCTGCGAGTCCGTTCTCGACGCGCAGGTTCTCGGTGGAGAACTGTGCCAGGTTGCTATCCCAGGTATGTGTCATCAGCTGCCAGCGCGCGGCATCGAAGGAGTCGAAGTCGTCCTGCCAGAGCAGCTCGAACTCGGACGGGGCGGGGTCCGGCTCCGGCGCGCCAGCAGGCGCCGGCTCCGCCGGAACTACCGCGCTCGAGTCAGCGCTGAGCGCAGGTGCCTGCACGTTCGGACGCTCGGGCTCCCCCACGCAGGCCGTGGAAACCGCGGAGAGCAGCAGGGTCAACGATCTTACAGCGGATCGGGGAGTCACGCGAGAGCCATCCCGGTGGGGCATGCCTCCCCGTAGCTGGGCTCGATCGGCCCGTCTTCGCAGATTGTGGGCTCCAAACGGCGAGCGCATGCTGATCGATGAGGTCCGAGCCTCCAGGGTGGCGCAGCGACCAATACCTGACAGCCGAGTATCTGTCCCAGAGTGATGCACTCATCACGCGAGGCGCCGAGCTGGCTGCGCCCTGTCACCAGGCAAGCCTCAGCCACCGCGTCTCATCCTGCGCTGACGCAAAACAGAATAACGGCTGTCGCAACGGCACCTTCCCATTGCGTCGCGAGACGGGCCACGGCGATGCTCGCTGGCTGAAATCCGCTTTTGCGTCGCTGCGGAGTGGCTCGCAACTCTGCGGATTGAAATCGGGCCGCGCTTGTCCCACCATGATCCGGCGCACTACGCAGGTGCGAGCATAGAGCCCTGCCCACGGTGGGAGCCGTCATCGGCGACTCCTGGCGGCGGCGGCACCAGGAGCATAGTTTGTCCGACTCTTCATGGTCGCGAAGTGGTCGCTACCCCGATCGCCGCCAGCTCGCGGCTCTGACTCTCCTCTTTGCCGGCGCCTGCGCGAGCGGTTGTGACGACGGGGTGATTTCAGGGGGCGTGCGCGCCGCGGCAGCAGCACCGGGAGGCGAGTCCGTCCCCGCCGGCGAGGCCGCCAGCGTTCCCACTTCGAACCTGCCGCTCGATGGCAGCCCGATCTTCTCGCAGTTCATCCGCCTCACACATCAGCAGTGGGAGCAGAGCGTGCGAGACCTGCTGCGCCTCGATGCCGTGCCGCGTCTCTCGGACAGCTTCACCGGCGATCCGCCAGAGGGCATCTTCTCGAACGACGAGCGAGCCCTGCTCGTCACGCCGAATCTCAGTCTGGACTATCAGCGGGCGGCGGAGCAACTCGCCGAACGGGTAGCGCACGACGCTCAGGCGCTCGGGCGCCTCGACGGCGTGGGTGATTCTGCGGCGTTCATCCGCGCGCTCGGGCGGCGCACGTACCGCCGACCGATGGCAGCCGACGAGCTGCAGCGCTATCAGGCGCTGTTTGCGCTCGGCCCCACGGCGCTTGGCAGTGGCGACGATTTCGCCGATGGGGCGCAGCTCGTGATCGAAGCGATGCTGCAGTCTCCACATTTCGTGTACCGCACCGAGCTGGAGGACGACGGTCAAGCGCTGAACGGCTACGAGATCGCCTCCAAGCTTTCTTTCCTGCTGCGCAACACCACGCCGGACGATGCTCTGCTCGACGCGGCCGAGTCCGGTCAGTTCGACACCAACGCTGGGATCGTGGCACGAGCGCGGCAGATGCTCGACCAGCCCGACGCGGCGGCGGTAGCAGCCCGCTTTCATTCCGAGTTGTTCGGGCTGGATCGCTACTCTGGTTCACTCAACAGATCAACAATCGCATCTCGCGCATCACGCCGGGCGCGCAGTTCCAGAGCTACGATCTCCCGACCCCGGCGAGCGGCCCGCTCGCCATCACGACGGGCTCCGATGGCAATCTCTGGTTCACCGAAGCCGCCGCGGCCGCGAACAAGATCGGGCGCATCACGCCCGGCGGGCAAATCAGCGAGTATGCGATCCCGACGCCCGCGAGCAATCCCACGGGCATCACGCAAGGACCCGGTGAGGAGCTCTGGTTCACGCTGCACGACGTGGCCAAGATCGGCAAGATCACGCGCGCCGGAGAGATCACCGAGTACTCCATTCCATCCGGCAATCGACCGAACCGGCTGATCAAGGGACCTGACGGCAATCTCTGGTTCACGCTCACGGCCGCCAATGCCATCGGTCGCCTGACACCTCTGGGCCAGGTTTCGGAGTACACCATTCCGACCTCGGCGAGCGACCCTTACGACCTCGCGCTCGGGCCGGACGGCAACCTCTGGTTCACGGAGCTGTCCTCCAACAAGATCGGCCGCATCAGCAACCTCGCGGGCGGCGGCAACGCGCTGGCCAGCGAGGGCGGCGCGCGAGGTGGGAAGCTGGGCGCAGACACCGCTTGCCGCAAGGATACCGATTGCGTCGACTCCGGGAAGACCTGCGGCGGAGACGTCTGCGGCGTCGCTCAGGTCTGCGTGCTGGCCGTGAGTGGCGATCCCGGCACCTGCGCCAGCGACAACGACTGCTGGTGCAAAGGCCGCGGCGCCACCTGCGCGGACGGTCATTGCAGCTTCACCAGCGCGGACGGACGCGAGTAGCTCTCGCTGCACGGCAAGCGCGGTGTTTCAGCGGTGAGCCTGCTCTCAGGAGCTCTGTGCCCCGGCTGCCGGCGCGCGCTGGAGGTTGGCTCCGCGCAGGAGGCGATCGCCTGCGCCGGTTGCCAGCAGGCCTACCCGAGGGTGGCCGGCATTCCCGTGCTGCTGCCGGGCCCAGCTCGGCACCTGGAGCTCTGGCGCGGGCAACTCGGGCTCTTGCTGGAACGGGGGCAGCGCACGCGCAGCGCGCTGCTGGACGCCGCCGGCGAGCCACAGCTCAGCCCGATGACGCGCGCTCGGCTGAGCGCGCTCGCCCAGGCCGTCCAGGATCAGGTCGCCGAGGTGGCGGCCGTCCTCGCTCCCGCTCTGGGCGGCGCGGCCGCCGCAGCGGGCGGCCTGCCGCGCGGCGTTGTCGAATACATCGGCTACCTGTATCGAGACTGGGGCTGGCCCGCGCTGGGCTACGATGAAAATGAGCCTGCACTTGCAGAGCTCGCGCAGCTGCTCGAGGGCGCCCAGCTCGGCCGCACGCTGATCCTCGGCGCCGGCGCGTGCGGATTGGCGCAGCAGCTTCATCTGCGCCACCGGGCGAGCGAGACGGTCGCCATCGACATCGACCCCTACCTGCTCGTGATCGCAGACCGGGTGCTGCGCGGCGACAGCATCCGGCTCACGGAAGCGTCGCTGAAGTGGATCGATGCCGGCGAGGTATCTCGCCAGTGGCTGTTACGATCCAGCGGCGCCCCGCTGGACCGGGAGGCATTTCGCTGCGTCTTCGCCGACGGCCTTGCGCCGCCCTTCGCTCCCGAGAGCTTCGACACGGTGGTGACCGCCTGGTTCATCGATCAGGTCGTCCGCGACTTGCCCGCATTCCTCGGCCTGCTGCGCCAGCTGCTGCGCCCCGGCGGCCGCTGGCTCAATCAAGGCCCGCTGGTGTATCCGGAACAAACGCCGTTCGAACGGCGCCCTGCGCGCCAGGAGCTGTTCGAGCTGGCGCGCGGCGCGGGCCTGATCGTGGGCGGCTGGACGCGCAGCTCGCATCGCTATCTCGTCTCCCCGCTGACCGGCAACGGCAAGATCGAATCCGTGCTGAGCTTCGTCGCGATGCGCCGTTGAGTGGAACGCGCGTCAGAAGTCGCAGGGCGCCGAACCCAGGATCGCGTCGGCGAGGCCCACGCCGGGGCCGTTCGTGCCGCCGAAGCGGGTGTTGTCGCACACGCTGCCGGGCTCATCCGAACAACCCGGTGCGTAGCGCACGGGGCAGGCGTCCGGGTTGGCCGCCAAGCAGTCGAGGAAGGCCTGGCAGTTCGCTGCGGCGCCGGGACCGTTGCTGTTGCAGTTGATGGCGCTGACCAGCCGGCGCGCGCAGCGTGTGCAGTCGACGCGCGTGCCACCGCAGCAGAGCCCATCCTGGCAGGCGCCGCTCTGGCAATCCGTGTCCGCGCTGCAGCCCCGGCCGGGCGGGCACAGGCCGCACACGCCACCACAGTCGACGCCCGTCTCGGTGCCGTTGCGGCGCCCGTCGTTGCAGTCCGCGCATCGCCGATTGATGCAGCTGTTGCTCGCGCAGTCCGCGTTAGCGGCGCAGGCATTGCCCACGCCGCAGCGGGCGCAAGCAGGGTCGGCTCCGCCGCAGTCAGTGTCTGTCTCCGTACCATTGCGCACGCCGTCCGCGCAGGGTGGACGCCGGCACGTCCCCTGCCGGCAGGAGCCGCTCTGGCACTGCGTGTTGGCGCTGCACGGGCTGCCCAGCGCACAGCCACCGCAACTCGCGTTGCCACAGTCGACGTAGGGTTCGTTACCGTTGAGCACGCCGTCGTCGCAGCGCGCTGCCTGGCAGCACAGCGCGACGCCGGCTGCACAACCCGCGGCGCCACACACGCCGCTCTGACAGTCCGCGCCGTGCGCGCAGGGCTGATCTTCAGCGCAGCTCGGACAGGCGCCGCCGCAATCGACGCCGGTCTCGTCCTGGTTCTCGACGGCATCGTTGCAAGTCGCTGCCTGGCAGCTGCCCGTGCTGCTGCACACGCCGCTGGAGCAGTCCTTGCCTGTTCGGCAATGAGCACCCACCGTGCACCCCGGGCACGAGCCGCCGCAGTCGACGTCGCTCTCGGTGCCATTCAGGCGATGGTCGAGAACGCAGTCGGGTCCGGGCTCCCCCGGGTTGGTAGCGTCGTCGCGTGTCGCCGCCTGGCAGCTGCCGGCGAGGCACACCTGGCCCTCACAATCGGCGTCCGTCGCGCAGCGACTGCCGGGCGACAGCTCGATCGGACAGCCGGCGAGCTCGCTGCCCTGACCGCAGCCCGGGTTGGGCTGGGCTTGTGGCGACAGCGGCTCGGAGGAGGTCTGCTCGCCCGAGGGGGGCGGCTCTCTGCCGTCGACGGACGGTGGGTTCCAGTCGGGGCCCAGCGTGCAAGCGAAGAACGCGCTGAGCATGGCACACCCGGCGGCGGCCAGCGCTCGGAGCCTGACAGGTGGGGACATCGTGGTACTCCGGCGGCGCCCAGCGCCGCGGCCAATCGGCGCCATCGTATTCCAAATGAGCCTGCAACGGCGAAACTGCGCCGCCTCGAGACCGCCAAAACCGCGCGACATGGCCATTTTTGCGCGGCACCCGCGCAGGCTTTCGCTGTTGCACCGCGGCAATCGCACACTCGAGCACACACCCTGGCGACGCAAATTCGAATTTGGCGAGCCCGAATTCGAAGCTCGGGGCTGGCCTGGCGGCGAAGTGCCTGAAGGCAAGGTCGCGCGAGCGGCAGCACGGCTGGTAAGAGCAGGAATGCAGTTTACGTCGCACGTGCTGGCAACGACCCTCCTGCTCTCCGCCTGCACGCCCGTGGCAGCGCCGGGGTCATTGGCCCCAGCGGTCGATCGCCCCTCCGATCGACGGATCAGAGTCGATGCGGCTTCGCCGAAGATTCCGCGAGACCTCTTCGCCGAGCTCGCTGTCGGCTCAGACTACCCCGGCACACTGCTTCGGGATGACAGCCTCGCGCAGCTCCAGCTCGTCCACGAAGAGCTTGGTTTCCGGTACGTTCGATTCCACGGCATCTTTCACGACGTACTCGGCACGTATCGTGAGAAGGACGGGCACCCCATCTACAGCTGGTCCGAGATCGATCGCCTGTATGACCGTCTACTCGCCATCGGCATCCGGCCTTTCGTCGAGCTCGGCTTCACCCCGGACGCGATGAAGACCAGCGAACAGACGATCTTTTTCTGGAAGGGCAATACGTCGCATCCGGATCCGGAAAAATGGCGGCGCTTGATCGACGCCTTCGCACGCCACCTGCTCGATCGTTATGGGCGCGCTGAAGTCCGGCAATGGTTCTTCGAGGTCTGGAACGAGCCCAACCTCGCTCAGTTCTGGGAGCACGCCGATCAGGCAGCGTATTTCGATCTTTACGCGCAGACCGCGCAAACGCTGAAGGCTATCGATCCCGAGTTGAAGGTCGGCGGCCCCTCCACCGCAGGCGCCGCGTGGATCTGCGAGTTTCTCGCCCACGTCGCGGAACGACACCTACCCATCGACTTCGTAACGACGCACACCTATGGGGTCGACGGTGGATTTCTCGATGAGCACGGGCAAGCCGACACCAAGCTCTCGCCGTCCGCTGAGGCGATCACGGGCGACGTGCGCCGCGTCCGGCGCCAGATCGAGTCGTCCCCATTGCCCGGCTTGTCGCTCTATTTCACGGAGTGGAGCACCAGCTACACGCCGCGGGATTCGGTGCACGATAGCTATCACAGCGCCTCCTATATCCTGACCAAGCTGAAGGAGAGCGCGGGGGCGGCCCAGGGGATGAGCTACTGGACGTTCAGCGATCTATTCGAGGAGCCTGGCCCGCCCACTGCGCCCTTCCAGGGCGGTTTTGGCCTATTGAACCCGCAGGGCGTTCGCAAGCCGGCCTACTTCGCCTACAAGTATCTGCATCAACTCGGCGGACGCGCGATCGACACGGGCGATCCGCAGAGCATCGCCGCCAGCGACGGCGAAGGCGAAGGCGTGCAAGTGCTCGCGTGGAACTACACTCCACCGGACCAGCCCGTCAGCAATCGGTCCTACTTCACCAAGGTGCATCCGGCAGCAAAACTGGCGCCGCTGGCCATCGCGTTCGCCGGCATGGCTCCGGGACGGTACGAGGCGCGCATCCACCTTACGGGATTCGAACAAAACGATGCGTACAGCGCGTATCTGAAGCTCGGCTCACCCGACCAGCTCACGCCGGCACAGCTGGAACAGCTCCAGACATTGACGCGCGATGAGCCGGAGCTCCGGACGCTGGAGATCGATTCTTCCGGATCAGCCCTGCTGACGCTGCCCTGGCGCGAATACGACGTCGTACTCGTCCATTTGAAGCGCCTCTCTCCCGCCGCTCTAGGCCGCTGACCAGAAGCGGACTGCGCGTTTCGTCTGGATTTCAGAGCGCTCCAAACAATGTTTCGGAGCTGCCGATGGCGCGCGCGTTAAGGACGAGTCCACACTGTTTCGAACATGCAACAACAGCAATCACGCGCGCAGAGTGATGCAACGCAATTTCCAAGTGGTGTCCCTGAAGGGTGACTCCGATCTCCTGGCACGGCTCGGTTTCTGCTGCGGTCACGATCTGTCCCTCCGACATGGAACGCACGCAGCGACGCGTCTAAAATGGAGTGAAGCGTGATCCTCGGCCGTGAGATGACGGCCGTGGAGGAACCCAGGCTGATGAGCACCACCGGAAACAAAGCAACCCGCATCGAACTGTTTTCATTCTCTACGCCCGCGATGCGCGCCTTCCACATGAGCTGGTTGGCCTTCTTCGTGTGCTTCTTCGCATGGTTCGCGGTGGCTCCGTTGATGCCCGTGATCAAGACGGAGTTCGGCCTCACCCCGGGGCAGATCGCGAACATCAACATCGCCGCGGTGGGCATCACGATCCTGGTACGTCTGCTGGTCGGCCCCCTCTCGGACAAGTTTGGCCCCCGCCGCACCTACACTGCGTTGCTGGCCCTGGGCGCCCTCCCGGTGATCGGTCTGGCCTTCGCGCACAGCTACGAGACCTTCTTGCTGGCTCGCCTGCTGATCGGCGCAATCGGCGCGAGCTTCGTCATCACGCAATACCACACGTCCGTGATGTTCGCGCCCAACGTGGTGGGCACTGCGAACGCCGCGAGCGCCGGCTGGGGCAACTCCGGTGGTGGCGCTACTCAGTCCGTGATGCCGTGGGTCCTCGCCGCGCTGCTGGCGGTGGGCGTGGAGAAGAGCCTGGGCTGGCGCCTCTCGATGCTGCTCCCCGGCGTGCTGATGCTGATCGTTTCCGTACTATACTGGAAGTTCACGCAGGATTGCCCGGAAGGCGACTATATCGAGCTGCGCAAGCGCGGCGTGGAGGTGGCGAGCGGCAAGAAGGGCGGCTGGGCCGTGTTCCGTGCCGCTGCCGCCAACTACCGCGTCTGGCTGCTGTTCGTGACCTATGGTGCGTGCTTTGGCGTCGAGCTCTTCGTCCACAACGTAGCCGCGAGCTACTACGTCGACCACTTTTCTCTGACTCTCGCCTCCGCGGGAATGGCGGCCGGGAGTTTTGGCTTGCTGGCGCTGTTTGCTCGCGCGCTCGGCGGCATCCTGTCGGATCGAGTTGCCGCCTGGCGGGGGCTGGACGCGCGCACGCTGCTCTTGTTCGTGCTCATCCTGGGAGAAGGAGCCGGTTTGCTCTGGTTCGCTCGCACGGATACGGTGCCCGTCGCCATCGTCTCGATGGTGACGTTCGGGCTGTTCACTCACATGGCGTGTGGCGCGACCTACGCGCTGGTTCCCTTCATCGACCGCAAGTCGCTGGGCGGAGTGTCGGGCATCATCGGCGCGGGCGGCAATGCTGGCGCGGTGGCGGCGGGCCTGCTGCTCAAGTCCGTGGGCAGCGTGCAGCAGACTTTTGCGATCCTGGGAGCCTGCGCCATCGCGGCTGCGTTCGCCGCAGTGGCGATCCGGTTCAGCGCCGCCCACAAGCTCGGGGAGCAACGCTTGTACGAGCAGGCGCTGAGGACTCGCCGGGAAGGCGCCGTCCGCGCGGAGGTCGCGAGCCCGGCGGAGTGAGTGCCTTCCCGGACGCAGGCCGGTCCACCGTAGCGTCCATGAGTGTGTCCCACGCCTGGAATGCGGCAACCACGCTGGTTGCTTCGTTTCGGGCGCTCCCCTATCGTGAGGCGGGATCGGGGGCGGCCACTGGGGGCGCCCGTCTCGGCAGGCATGATCTTCGATCTGTTTCATTCCGTGAGCGATCCCGTGGTGGGCGGGCGAAGCCTGGGCGCGCGTCGCTGTTTTGCCCAGTTCCTGGAGCAAGTCCGCTTGGCGGAGGAGCTGGGCTTGCAGACGATCTGGTGCGCCGAGAGCCACTTCTCGTCGGAGACGCAGAAGAAGACGTCGCAGGCGAGCATTCCTCACTTCGAGGGAGAGGTCGGGCTCAACGCGGATTCCTTCCAGCTCTTCCACTGGGTGGTGGCCCATACCCAGCGCATTGGCCTGGGCACGGCCATTCACAACATCGTCGGGGGCAGTGGCGGTCCGCTCGCCAGCGCCGATCGCACCAACCTGTTGCGCGTGGCCAATTGCGAGTGGTGGCCCAGCCAGCGAGAGCTCCACATCGGAGTCGCCTCCGGTCGCTTCCCTTACCAGAATACGCCCTTCGGTTTGCGACCGCGCAGCGAGGCGGAGCGGCTGCTCTGGCCTCACGTGCAGCGCATCGCGTTCTACGAGGCGCTGGAGATCTTCTTGCGTCTGGTCCGGGGAGAAGAGCTCGAGAGTCAGCATTTGGCGCGCCATTCGATCTCCCGCGCCCAGGCGGAGGCGGGTCTGCCGGCGGCGAAGGTCGAGCAACTCGCGGGCATCGAATTTCCGTACCAGCCGGAACCTCGCTGGACCTTCGAGGCATTGCGTTTGGTGCCCACAGCCAACGCGGCCGACGGCCTGCGCATCGTGCTGGGGTCCTCCGATGCGGAAGCGCTGCGCGTCGCGCGCCGCTACTGGAACGTGGATCTGTTCAATCTTTCGTTCACGCCTCCGGAGCGCATCGACGCGCTGCATGCGGAGCTCGGCGCCGGAGACCCGACTTGGTCGCGGCAGCGCTTGCCGCGCACGGTGCTGGTGTTTGCCGATCCCTCGCGGGCCGTCGCACGGGAGCGGGCCGAGGTCGCGTTGGACGCCTATATCGAAGCCATGCGCGGCACGGCGCAAGTTCCCGACAAGCGCGTTTTGCTCGAACGCGCCCTGATCGGAGATGCCGCCGAGATTCGTGACTGCCTGGCGCCTGGCAGCCGCCATGGCTTCCACGAGCAAGACCGCTTGATGCTCTGGTTCGAGTTCAACCAGCTCGACGGCGAGGCCATCCAGCGTCAGATGCGCTACTTCGTCGAGGAAGTGTTGGAGAAGCGCTGATGCTGAGCAGCAAGCCGTTGTTCTCGCTCGCGCGCGAGGGCCACGAGGAAGTGTGCGTACACGGAGAGATCGCGCTGGTCGGTGCTCGGGGAGCGCTGTTCGGGACGGGTGATCCGCCTTCGCTGCTGCCCGCACGTTCGCTGCTCAAGCCGCTCCAGTTCCAGGCGACGAGGCTGGCGCTCGAGGGCCGTGAGCTGCAGCTGCCCCACGTGGCGGCGCTGGGATCGATTTCTGCCACGGCCCATCAAGTCGGTGAGCTGATGCGCTGGCACGGCGCCCCCGCCCTGCAAGAGCCGCTGCTCCTGCCCGCCGCCCTGCCGCTCGATCCCGGTCATCGCAGTCAGCTCCTGGAACGGGGCTCCGGACCCTCCCGCTATTTCCATCCTTGCTTTTCCAAGCACATGGCCATCCTCGAGGCCTGTCGCAGCTGGGGTTGGTCGCTCGCCGAGTATGACTCCCCGAGCCATCCCTTTCACGCCGAGCTGCTGCGCCTGCTCGCGCCGCACCTCGATCGCGGGCCCCGCGACGTGGAGTTCGTCCGCGACGGATGCCGGCTGCTCACGCCGGTTCTGAGCTTGCGCGAGATCGCGCGGATCTACCGCCATCTGGCCGCGTCAGCCAGCAGCGCGGAAGCGCGGATCCGTCAGGCCATGCAAAGGCACCCGGAGTGGATCGGGGCCAGCGACCGCTTCGACACGCGCTTGATGCAGCAGAACCCGCGTCGGCTGATCGCCAAGGAAGGTGCCGATGGCCTGCTGGCGATCGGCGTCGGTCCGACGCAGGCCGAGCCGGATGGAGTGGGTCTCGTCATCAAGCTAGCCGCTGGCCATCAACCCGCTTGGGCTGCGCTCGCCGCCACGCCCTTTCTGGAGCAGCTGGGGTTGCTGCCCGTCCACGATCCGACGCCCGGGCAGGACGTCATCTGGCACGCCGATCCCCGACGAGTCTCCCCCTCGGTCTGGGACATCAGTCCCTCGCTCGATGAAAGCATCGCGGTCTGGCCCGGCGACACGGCGTTTCGGCGTGAGCTCGTGACCGAGATCGGAGCTCCGGGGTCCAGCTCGGGGGCGAGCTGGAACCTGACGGTTTCTTCCATACGGACGACCGTGCACGTCGGTGCGCACGCGGACGCTCCCAATCACTTCATCGGGGGCGGCGTGGGCATCGACGCGGTGCCGCTGACGCCGTATCGCGGCCTTTGCCAGGTGATCGATCTCGTCAAGGCACGGGGCTCGCTGATCGCGCCGGAGGATCTGGCGGGCATCTCGCTGCGCGCGCCCCGGCTGCTCTTCAAGACCGGTTCGTATCCCGACCCTCAGCAATTCAACACGGACTTCATCGCCTTTTCAGCCGAGCTGATCCCCTGGCTCGAAGCGCGGGGAGTGATCCTGATCGGCATCGATACACCCTCGATCGATCCCTTCAGCTCGAAATCTCTGCCGACTCACCATGCAACGCGGCGCGGCAGCGGTGTCGCGATCCTCGAGGGCTTGGAGCTCTCGCAGGTGCGCGCCGACCTGTATGAGCTGATCGCGTTGCCCCTGCGGCTTCAAGGCGCGGATGCCAGCCCGGTTCGAGCCACGCTGTGGCCCTTGCGCTAGCTTCGGCTGGCAGCGGCCTGCGCCTCCTCCATGGCGAGCTGACGCGCCGCCCATACCTCCGGAAGGAAGCGCCGATCCATGCTCTCCTGGAGATAGCGCGCACCCGACGAGCCGCCGGTGCCCATGGTCCTGCCGATCATGACCTGAACCACGCCGACGTGGCGCCGACGCCAGGCAGCCATTTGCTCGTCGAAGTCGATCAGACAATCCGCCAGGCGCCGCTGCGCCTCACACCTCGGGTCGCGGTACAGCCGACGCAGCCGCGCCGGCATCGAAGCGGGCGCTCCGCCGCAGCAGGCGCGCAGAAATACATGGCGCAGATTGCTGGAATCCATGCACGCCGCGCCGTGCCGGCTCAGCTCTGCCCCCTCCTGGCCCACGGAATAGCCCGACAGCATTTCGAGCTCGCGGAACTGCGCGCTTTGCATTCCGCTCGCCGACCCCAGCGCGGCACGAAAGCGCTGGAATTCCCCGGGCGGCATGGTCTCCAGAATAGCTAGATGTTGCACGAGTAGCGCCATGATCGCCGATCCGCGCTGCAGCGTTCGCCCGGCTGCCAACCAACAACCTGCATCGATTTGCGAGACGGCCGCGCGCAGCTCGACAATCAGTTGCTTGAACCAGAGTTCATGCGCCTGATGAACGATCACGAACAGCATTTCATCGTGCACTGCCGGCTGCGCGAGCGGCGCCTGCAGGGCAAGCAGCTGCGGCAACTTCAAATAGCTCGCATAGTCGATCGCCACGATTCCGCCCCTTCGGTGTTGCACGCGGCCCGCCCCTGACCGCGTGGGCCGAATATACCGAACAGGTAGGCGAGGTGGAACAAATGCACGCTCGGTCTCCCACTGCCATCCAATCGGAAGACCGGCTCGATTCCTCCATGGCCTGAGCCTGGGATTGCCGAAACAGATGACGAACTCTCGGGGGGCAGTCCTGGTGGGCTCGGCTCCGCGCGGCTCCGAGCCCAGCAGAATGTGCCCAATGATCGACTCGCCGCGCGAGCCCGCGGTCAAGGGCAAGTGGCACCGGTCGCGGGCATGCTACCGCTGGTGCTAGGCGCGGATCGTCAGCTTCACGCAGTCGCTGCCGTTGTTGAGGGCTACATGGCCGTAGTGGTTGCTGGTGAGCAAGCTTCACTCGGGCCGTGCGTCGCCGTGGCAGGGCGACCGGCGACTGTCCGCCGTGTCCAGCACCTGTACGCGGACAGCTGCTCGCCGATCCCAGCGCTGGGAATGTGCATTCCACCAGCGAGCAGCCGCCGTCCGCGCACGATGTCCGCGGCGCGGACGACCGTCCGTGATGGAAACAGCTGAAAGCGGCACAAATCAAGCTGGCCCATGCCTTGCTCAAGGCAGTCGCAAATTCAGCCCATGTCCGGAGGCAACACCATGACGACCCTGCGCAGCATTGGCACTTCTTCGCTTCTCTTGCTCCTGCTCGCCGCGAGTCCGCTGGCGGCCTGCAGCGATCGCGACGAGACCCAGAGCGACGGCTCGCTCGACCCCGGCAGCGGCGCCCATCTCGAAGCGCTCGCCGATCGGGCGATCGATACCGGCATTCCCGGCGTGTCCGTGGCCGTGGTGTCCGGTGATCAGACGGTGCTCGTCGCGCGCGGCGTCGCCGACCGTGCCACGAACGAGGAGCTCACGCCCGACCATCGCTTTCGCGTCGCCAGAGGACGTCGCGGGTGACGAAGCCGCTCAGCAGGCCTTCCGGGACCTGGTCTTCGCTGCGGCCTGCGATTGAGCATCACTGAGCGGGCGCCAAGCCGTGCGCCCGCTCGCGCAGGTCGATCGCCATGGTTGCCGCCGAGCCCGTCACGGCGCGGCGGGCGCCCGTGCGCAGCTTCGCGCCCCGTTGTTGCCACCAAGAGGTAGCGGCCGTCTTATCATAGCGCGGCGCGTCCCCGCAGGCTTGCAATGCCGCCACCAGGGCACTGACCGAGGCCGGGCGCGCGTTGCGGTCCTTGGCCAAGCACTGCAAGACGATGCGTTCGAGATCAGGCGGCAGAGGTCTGCCGAGCGGCTCCGAGGGGGGCGGGGGCTCCGTGATCAGATGCTTGCTCAGGACTCCGATGACCGTTTCGGCTTCGAACGCGTTGCGCCCCGCCAGCAAGAAATACGCGACCGCGCCCAGGGCGTAGATGTCCGTGCGCGCATCCACCGTGGCTGGCTCGAGAATGGCCTCGGGCGCGAGGTACATGGGCGTGCCCATGATGGCTCCGACTCGCGAATCGCCATCGTCTTTTTCCTGGGTCTTGACCAGACCAAAGTCGACGACTTTGACGATGTCGGGCTCATCGATTCGCTCGGTGAGCACGATGTTGGCGGGCTTGATGTCGCGATGGATCAGCCCCAGGGCATGCGACTCGCCGAGCGAGCCGCACACTTGAGCCAGGATGTGAATGACCCGCGCTGGCTCGAGTGGTCCCTCCGCGGTCACGAGTCGCTCCAGGTCGAACCCGTCGAGGTATTCCATGACGTAGTAGAAGACGCCGTCCGCGGAATGCCCGTAGTCGAAGATCGAAACGGTGTTCGGATGACTGAGGCGGCTCGTGAGCTGCACCTCGCGCTCGAAGCGGGCCAGATCCTGGGGGCTGGCGCTCTGCTTGGAGAGCAGCTTGATCGCCGCCGGCCGGCGCAGCATGGCGTGGGTCGCGCGGTACACCGTGCCCATCCCGCCTTGGCCGATCTTCTCTTCCAGCGTGTATTGGCCCAGCTTGCGAATTTCGCGGATCTGCGCGCGCAAGCCGTACAGCTGGCGTGAGTTCACCGCGGCGGTGAGCACCGCAAAAACACACCACAGCGTGCCGAACGTGACGAAGATCTGGCCGCTCGCCGCCGAATGGCCGAAGGCCGCCGACACGCCCTGGGTGCCAAAGTAGACGACCGCAGGAACGCTGCCCACCGCGCTGATCCAGAGCGTGCGCCGCAACGAGCTCACGACCAGGATCGACCGCCCCACCAGCGTGTAGGTGAGCGCCAACACCACCGAGAATGCCACCGACAGGCTGGACCTGGCGCTGAGCCCCAGCAGCGCGAAGAGCAGGCAGATGACGATCGTGAGACCCGCATCGAGCATCTCCAGCGTGGCCGCGCTCATGCTCTTGCCGCGACAGCGCAACCACACCACGAGCGCCGGGCCCAGTGCTGCCACGTGGACCAACTCGTGCACGAAGCCGCCGCTTTCGCTGGCCTGGCCATCCGTCACTACGTGCGAACCGATGGAGGCCACGGCCATCACGACGGCGATCACGAACAGCGCCAGGGCGAAGCGCCCGATCCGGTCCTGGAGATCCCGAGCCGCTTCGAGCGTGTCGATGGGCAGGGGGCTGTACGCTGGGGTCCTCACCGGCCCCTGGTAGCACGGGGCCGCGCGCGCGAGCAGAGATGTGTGGGCGGTCGCTAGAAACGAGCACTGCCGCACCGCTGCGGCACATTTTCCACAAAACCGACGGCATGGAGAACGTTTCCACGTTGTCAGACTCGTACGCTCTGACCCAAGCTGGGCGCCATGACTGCTCGATCTCGCCGGATGTTCGATCTCCACGCCGTGGGATGGCTGCTCGGCTGCCTCGCGTGTGCCAGCGCTGATTCAGGCCCCGGCGAGCGCGGTGATTCGCCCGTATTCGGCGCGGCCACCACGGAACCGGCGGCGCATGGCGCAGCCTCGGCGGGCGGAGCAGCGACGGAGCCCAGCGCAGCGGACCCCTCGAGCTCCTCGGCCCCCGGCGCGGTCGAGACGCCGGCGAGCAACTCGAGCGCGGAAGGCGCGCCTCCCCTCACCGGACCCATCGCTGCACCTGCCGCAGACGGCAATGTTGCAGGTACGGCCGACGGAAACCCTGCGCCAACCACTGACGGCAAGGCGGCGGCCTGCGACTTCGCCAGCGGGCTCAACGTCGCCTGGGTGAGATTCGCCAACGACGTACCCAACCCGGATCTTCAGGCGTTTAACACCATCTTCAAGAACGCACATGATGCGGGCGGCCGCGTGGTGCGCTGGTGGTTCCACACCAATGGGACCGTCACGCCCGGCTACAACGCCGACGGCACGGTCGCGATGATCCAGCAATCGCACATCGACGGCGTCAAAGCGATTCTCGCGGCAGCCAATGCGGCGGGGGTCGCCGTCAATATCAGCCTGTGGTCCTTCGACATGGCCCAGGACAACGCGGCGGGCGCAGCGGCAAAGAACAGGGACCTGATGATCCAGGACAACCTCCGCCAGTCGTATGTCGACAACTACCTGACGCCGCTCGTGACCGCGCTCACCGGCACCCCCGGCCTCTATTCCTACGAGATCTTCAATGAGCCCGAGGGGATGTCCACGACGGGCTGGGCTACCCAGTGGAAGATCGACATCTCGTACATCCAGAAAGCGGTGAACCAGTGGGCGGCCGCCATCCATGCAGCGGATCCCACGGTCCTCGTGACCAATGGCTCGCAGACCATGGACTACCGGACCAGGTACACCGACAGTGCGCTCGCTGCGGCTGGCGGACAGCCGAGCGGTACCCTCGATTTTTACCAGGTCCACTTCTATCCGTCGAACGGTCAGGGCAACAACGTGTTCGCCAATGAGCGCTCCTATTGGGGTCTTTCCGACAAGCCCCTGGTCATCGGCGAGTTCTCGATCGACGGGACAGCACCCGTGCCCGGGGATCAAAGCTACGCCTATCTCTACGAGCATGGTTACGACGGCGCTTGGGCCTGGGCCTACACGGCGGACGACAAGTGGCCGTCGATGCAGGCGCCCCTGCAGGCGCTCTACACCGCACACTCCGACGTGGGAAATTGCCCATGAAGTGGCCGGCGCTGGCGGCGTTCTGCGCCATCGGGCTCGCCTGCGGAGCCCTGGCCGTGTGGAGGCACGGGGCGCTCACGCCCCCCGCCGCCCGGGAATCGCGCGCCGTTCGCGAGCCCTCGGAGCTCGTCGGCAGGGCGCCCGGCGCCACTCCAGCGCGTCCGGCGACTGCGGTTGCAGCTCCTGCGCAAGCGAGCTCCGGACCTGGGCTCGTGGAAGAGGAGCTGATGCGCTTGCTCAGGAGCTCGCAGGGCAACGACCCCGCGCTCGCCATCGAGCTCGCTCGCGAAGGCAACCGTCGCTTCGGCGGCAGCCCTGATGCGCCCGAGCGCGCCTCGATTCTCATCCACGCGCTCGCGGAAGAGGGACTCGCCTCGGAAGCGCGAGGCGAGGCGGAGGATATGGTCAATCGCTATCCAGACTCGGCCTGGGTGCGCGAAGTCGAGCACTTCACGGGAGCACGGCGCCACCGCAACATTCAGGTTCGCCCGGATGGCGAGCTTCGCTACGTCGATCCCGTGCCGCCGACGCGAGGTTAGTCGGGGACCCTGCGCAACCCCGCGGCATGCGCTCGGACGAGGTCCCGAATGTGAGCCGCATCGAAGGGCTTGTGCAGCACCGGAGCGGCGATCTCCTCCAAAAATCGTGCGCCGCGTGCAGTGAATGCCCCTCCGGTCATGAAGATGAAACGCTGGGCGAGCTGCGGACGCTTCTCGACCACTTCCATGTACACTTCGTCACCGGAGAGCCCCGGCATCATCAGATCGCAAATGATGATGTCGAACTCCGGCTGACCGCGGGTGAGGATCGCCACGGCTTCGCGAGGTTCATTCACGACCTCGACCTCGTGTTCACGTGCGAGCATGCGCCGTAGTGCCTGAGCCAGGCTGGCCTGGTCGTCGATGATCAGGATTCGCTGAGACTCACTGCCCCGCCCGCTCGGAGAAACGGCGTGCCTCGTCCCGGAGGGCACTGACTCTGGCTCCGCGGTCTCTTGGGCGAGGGGGCCCTGTGCTGCAGGCAGGACGACTCGGAAGGAGCTTCCCTCACCAACCCGGCTCGTGACCGACAGCTTGCCACCCAGTGCGGTCACCGTCCGGTTGGAGATGGAGAGACCCAGACCCATTCCGCCGGCCACGTCTTTCGTCGTGAAGAACGGCTCGAAGATGCGCGCCAGAATGTGTTCAGGAATACCGCAGCCGTTGTCGGCGACCTCGATCAGAATGGTGCCGTTCTCTCGCCGAGTCGTGAGCCGAATCTCGTTCCGCTCGGGCCTTTCTTCCGGCAGAGCCTGCGCGGCATTCAGCAGAAGATTGACGCATACCTGTGCCAGCTGCGACGCGTTGCCCTCGATCTGCCCGACCTCGCCGAAATCTCGCAGCAAGTGGGCGCGATAGCGCAGAGCGTGAGCGGCCACCGCGATGCTCTGCTCCACCACCTTGTTGACATCGACGAGCTCACGTCTCTCCAGATCTCCGCGTGCGAGCAGCCGCATGTTCTGCACGATGCTTCCGATGCGCTGAATCCCCGAGCGCGCCTCGAGCAGCTCTTTTTCGACCGCTGGCACCACGTCGCCTCGCGCTTGGAGGCTCTCCAGGGCCAGCTCGATGTTGGCCAGCACGGAAGCGAGAGGATTGTTGATCTCATGACCGATGCCCGCGGCGAGCGTCGCCATGGCGGCCAGACGCTCTGTCGCGCGGAGCTGGCGTTCCAGCTCGTGCAGGGCTTCCTCGGCTCGCTTGCGCCGGCTGATATCCACCCCCAATACGCAGATCCCTTGCACCGTGCCCTGGACCACGTGGGGGATGTAATGCATCTGGACGTGCCGGCTGGGTCCCCCCTTCGGATCCGGCATCTCCCGTTCGAACTCGCGCTCTTCGCCCGCCAGCACAGCCTCGATGTGCGGCTTCGTACGCTCGTAAAACGGCCCCAGGATGTCGCGCGTGTGCTTGCCGATGAGCGTCTCGGGCTCGACGCCGTACCACTGCTGGTGAGCGCGATTGGCAAACTGGCAGCACAGGGACTGGTCGGTGTACGCCAATATGGTCGGCACCTTTTCGGCGAGTACCCGGAGCAGCGCCAGCTCCATGTCTCGATGAGGCGATGCGGGATCGAGCATGTCGGTGTTCGATCGTTTACACCCGCAAGCGCCCTCTGGCCAATGCCGCGGATACACCCCCGATTCCGCTGGACAGGCCGCCAGTACGGGCAACGTCGCCGCCCGGGCACGCCTCAGCGGCGGTACGCCTCGTCCAATACCTGGCGTACCTTGGCCGCCAAGTCACGCGGCAAGAATGGCTTCGAGATCATCGCGGAGCGCGGGAAATTCTCGCGCCGCAGCATGCTGTCCTCGGCATAACCACTCATGAACAGCACCGGGAGATCCGGGTGAGTCTTCGCCAGGCGAGCGGCGAGCTCAGGGCCGCTGAGCTGGGGCATCACGACATCTGTCAGCACCAGCCCGATGCTGGAGTCACGGTCGACCAGACGCTGCGCCTCGTCGCCATTCTGTGCTTGCAGGACGCGGTAGCCATGCTTCTCCAGCGTGCGCACAGCCGCCATTCGCACCGCCGGCTCGTCCTCCGCGACGAGGATGCTCTCACTGCCGCAGAGCGTGAGGACGTCCGATGGGCGCGGGGCCGGTGCGCCCGCCTTCTCCGACGGAGCGGCACGGGGCAGGCGGATGGTGAAGATTGACCCACGTCCCGCTTCGCTGAGCACCTGGATGTCACCGCCCGCGCGGCGCGCGATGGCGTGGCAGGTGGCCAGTCCGAATCCGGTGCCTTTGCCGATTGGCTTGGTCGTGAAGAACGGCTCGAAGACGTGGTTCAGCACGTGCGGGGCCATGCCGACGCCGGTATCTGAGACGCGCAGCCGCACGTACTCGCCCGCAGGCAGTGCCCCCAGTGGCTCCGACAAGCGCTCGTTCTCGAGCTCGATGCCCAGCGTGCCGCCCCCCGGCATGGCATCGCGCGCGTTCAGGGCCAAATTCAAGACCAGCTGCTCAAACTGGCTCGGATCCATCCACACGGGCCACAGCTCCTCCTTGCACAGAACGGCGATCTGGATCTGTTTGCTGAACGTCCGGCGCAGCATCCTGTGCGTAGAACGAGCGGCCTCGTTGACGTCGATGCAGGTCGGTTCCGCAGGCTGCCCGCGCGAGAAGCTCAACAGCTGCTGTGTCAATGTGCGCGCGCGCTCGGCGGCCCGAAGGATTTCCGAGATCGAGTCGGATTGCTCGCTGCTCAACCCGAGCTCTTCGCCCATCAGATCCGCATGGGACATGATCACGGTCAGCAGATTGTTGAAATCATGAGCAACCCCGCCGGCGAGCCTGCTCACGGCCTCCATCTTCTGCGTTTGGCGCAGCGACTCCTCGGCCTGCTTCTGCCTCGTGATGTCGTGCGCGACGATCGACAGACCCACCGCGTCACCTTCGAGCTGTTTCACCGGAGAAATGGTCAGCGCGACGTGGACTTCCTGACCGTCCTGGTCGCACCAGATGGACTCGAAGGCCCGCGGCGGCCTGCCCCGGGCCGCCTCCTCCAGGCAGGTCGAGAGAGCGCTCCGCAGCTCTGCCTTCGTGAACTCGGTCAATGACGCGCCGAGCGCCTCGCGGCCTCGGCTCCCCAACAGACGGTCCGCCGCTGCGTTGTACGCGGTGATGGTCCCATCCAGGCTCGTCGTGAGGATCGATGCGTCGGAGGCCTCCACGGCGGCGGCGAAGAGCCGGGCGTTCGCTTCGAGGCGCTGCAGCAGCGCGCGGTGCGCTTCGGCGTAGGCACGCTCGAGCTCGCGCAACGTGACGCACAGAAAGCTCTCCATGCCGAACAGCACATTTACGAAGGGATCGGGCTCCGAAGCCTCTCGCAGCGCGCAGCGCTCCACGACTGCGCGGCGAAAATGATGAGCGATTTCGAGCCATTGCCCAAAGCCAAGCCCGAGCTCGGCGTGCGCCCTGCCCACGGCGTGCAGAGCCCGAAAATAGGGCTCCCAAGCTTGTTCCAGTGCTGCCGCCCGTTCCAGCTGGGCTATTTCCAGCTCGCCGGGAGCACCGTTCACCGCTCCACCGGAGCGCAGTACCGGCGCGGCGATCGTGACATCCGGCGTGGCCAGCGCCACGTCCCTCAGCACCTCGCGCCGAACTCGCCCGTAGAATTGAAAGAAGCTCCGCATCCTTCGCTGTTCGAGCGGCGCAATGGCCTCGGCAGACCTCGGCTCCAGAGGCGCGGCAACCGGAGCGGACGGCGCGACCTCCATCGCGCGGCGCACCGACTCGAGGATGGCGCGGTACCCGCGGCGCAGCTGGCAACGTGCCACGGCTTCACGGATGGCCCTGCTCAGCGTCTCACTCGACTCCGAGCTGACCAGGTCGGTACGCAGCGGAACATACGGGGAGATCTTGAGAAGGTTTTTCAGTCGCGCGACTTGCGAAGGGGGGGCCGCGATCAACACGTCGACCCCTGGAAATGTTCTGCCCACCCGCTGCGCGAGCACGGAGGGTTCCGCGCTCGCCGGGCCGATGATGACGAGGTCCGGCTCGTCCCCGGCTCGCAGCTCGCCGAGCTCAGTTGCCGAGACTGCATGCGCGGGCACACTGGCTGCATAATCCTCGGGACACCCCAGAAGCAGCACGCTGGCCATCGATCATTCTCCGAGCAGCGGGAGCTCCAGCAGAGCTCGCCCGATCCAGCCGTAGAGCAGATCCGTCGTCGGTGACATCACGTCGGCCGCTCGCGCGTCGCGCAGCAGCCGTTGCAGCAACTTCCCTTCCCGGTACGAACTGCCGCCGGTGAGCGTCATGCTTTCGTTGGTGACCTGCACCACCGAGCGCGCCACCTCGGCCTTGGCCGCACACAGTGCCGGCAGGGCGTCGGGCTCCCCGCGATCGGCACACGCCGCCGCCCAATAGCAGAGCCGGCGCGTGCGCTCGACGTTGGCCCAGAGCGCGCCCAGCCGGTGCTGCAGCACCCCGATCTCGGCAAGCGCGCCGCCGGTATGCGTGTAGCGCCGACGCATCAAATGCGCCCGCGCCTCGTCCAGCGCGCGCCCCGCGATGCCGAGATATGTCCCTGCCATCGCCACCAGAAAGTACGGAGCGACGACGCTGAACACGTACCAGATTTGATCGCCTTCTTGACCCAGACGATTCTGTGCTGGCACGCGCACGTCCGACAGGGTGACGCTGCGAGACGAGTTGCCGCGCATACCCCAGCCAGCCCAGTGCTCGCCCCACTCCAGGCCCTGCGTTTTCGCCGTCACGAGCAACAGCGAGAAGTGCCCGGGCGGAGCGGACTCATCGTCTGACGCCGCGGACACGATGTACGAATCCGCATGGCTGCCATTCGTCACAAAGCACTTGTTGCCGCGTAGCGAGTAGCCGCTGCCCCCGTCGATGCTCGTCATCTTGACTTGGGGCAAGTAGAAGTGACTCCCCGTTCCTGGTTCTGACAGAGCCAACGTCGTCAGGTGCCGCCCGGCGACGATCGGCCCCAGCAAACGCTCGGCCTGCTCGGGCGTGGCCTTGGCGGCGATGCAAGCCGCCGCCACGCAATGCATCCCGAAGCACAGTCCGGTCGAGCCGTCGGCGCTGCCCAGCACCTCACACACCTGCAGCAAGCCCGACAGACCACGCTCCTGTCCGCCGAATCGTTCGGGAACGACGAGAGCGCCGAGCCCCGCAGCCTGCAGCGAACGCAGCGCGAGCTCCGGCCAGACACAGTCCCGATCCCATTGCTCGGCGTGTGGCGTGACCACCTCTCGGGCGATCGCTCGCGCGAGCTCGAGCTCGCGAAACTCCTTCACCTCCATGACTTCTCCTCGACGATTCACCGACGCTTTCGGCTCGACGGGGCACCCCCCTCGGCGCAGCGTACTCGGATCCGCGTGCACGGCGCGAGACTGAAGTTGCCACCGGCGCAGACCGAGCCACAGGGATGGGGCGAGAACGGCGGCGCGGAGCGGCCGTGGAAGTGTCGCCTGCACAGGACACCCCCCTTTTGTGGCGCGACTTTACTGCCACGCCGTCGTCCGGCGCTGGACGAGCGCGCTGAGCCCCAATCAAGCCTGCTGACGGTCCAACCCCCAGCGCTCGATCGCCGCGCGCGCCGCCGCTTCGCTCTCGAACACGGCGAGGAAGCGATTCTTGTGGCAGAACCTGGCGCCAGGCACGCCCACCACGGCCGACAGGGCCTCGTCGACCAGCCCGGCCCACTCGACGGGTAGCGGGCGCTTGGTGCCGCGATCCCCTGCCTGCGGCGGAATCCCGAGCAACTGCCAGCGGCCGCCTTCGTCGGGAAACAAGACGTAGTCGGTGGGGTGGGCAGCCCCGCCGTGCGCGAAGTAGGGCCGCTTCCACTTGTAGTAGCGGTCGAGGACCAGGATGCGCGAGCCCGTGGCCTTGGCCTGTTGCATCGCTGCCACGACCGCAGTGATGGCCTCTTCACTCCTCTGCTCATGGGCGCGGAAGCCCCGGAGCACTCCTTCACACATCGCCACGGCATCGAGAAAGCGCGCGTCGAACTCGGCAGGCGAGCGGGCTTGCTCGGCGAGCACGGCCACGATCGTGGAAATGCACGGCACCCCCGCAGCGGGGCTACGGCGTCCAGTGTCCACGGCATCGATGTGGTCCACCCAGTCCGTGCGGAGCTGAGCCGCCGAGCGCGCCGGGAGCTTCCCCACCTGCTCCAGCCAGCTCAGCACCATGCCAGCGGACGACAGCGAGCCCGCATAGGCCTGCTGGTGATGGTCGAAGCGGCCGCGGGCAGGATCGTATTCGCCGCCGACGTCGATGGCGATGTCCGCCCGGGCGAGGATCGCCGGCTCGCGGGTGCGGACCAGCTCCAGCTCTTCGCCCAGGAAGACCCGGAGCAGGGCGTAGGCGAAGACTTCGTCGGCATGAAAGGGACCAGAATGAGTGACCACCAGCACAGCTGGACGGATAGCGCCGATGGGCAGCCGGGGAAAGCCTCGTCCCGGTGCTGCGCTTACTTCTTCGCCTCGGGCTCGGCCACGTTCTTCAGACTGAAGGTGGGCGCTCGCTCCGGATTGCATTCCGGGGGCGGGCCGAAGCCCGTTGCCTGAAAGCTATATTCCAGTGCGCCCTTGCCAGCTTGCTCGTCATTCAGCTCGATGCGCACCACGTGCTCGCCGCTGCGCGCGGGCGTGCAGTACGAGAGCAGGTAGAAGCGCTTGCTGTGGTTCTCGATTTTGGCCGCGATGCGATCGAACGCTTCCTTCACTTTGGCCCGGTCAGCGCCCTGCTCGGTGCCGTTGCGGCCGATGTCGGAGAGCTGGGCCTGGGCCAGCTCGGCTTCGTCACCGATACCGATGGCGAACAGCTCGTAGTGAGCGTAGGCAGGCTCGTCGATCGCGCTCCGCATCTGTTCGCGGCTCACGCGCGCCGCGCGGTCGGCCCCGTCCGAAAACACCACCAGCGTGCCGAACTTCAGGGGTCGTTGATCGCGATCGAGGTCGGCCTTCAAGCGCTGGAGACCTTGCACCACCGCGCCGTGTAGATTGGTGGAAGGGTCGCGCGGCTTGTAGTGTCGCAGACCTTCGAGGCCGCCCTTCACGGCCTGCTCGGCCTGCGTGAAGGGCACGATGGGGTGGATCTGCTCCGCGCCATCGAAGGCGTACACCGCCACTTTCTGCGTCTTCCCAACGCGCTCCGTGAAGAGCTCGGCGGCGTCCACCAGGGGGTCAATCTGGCCCGACTCGGTGATGCTGCCGCTCACGTCCAGCAGCAGCAGTGTGTACATCACCGCCGCAACTTCCGGGTTCTGGATCACCTGCTTGCTCTCGTAGACCGAGACCAGGCCGTCATCCTCGTAGATCCTGAAGTGGTCGGCGCTCAGCCCCCCGACGGGGTCATCCCCCCTCTGGGCCGTGAAGAAGACCCAGACGTTGTTGGGCTTGCGCTGCTCGGAGTTGATCAAGGTCATGTTCACATGGCCGGCACAGCCGGCTCCGAACACGAGCGCCGCGCAGGCGCACGCGCGAAGGAAGCGCAGATCGGGCATTGCCAAGGGCACTACGGCGAACGGCCCCCGCTTCCTGAGCGCCTCCTGGCGCACTCTTCCCGACTTCCAGCCCCGGCACACGCTGCGGGGGCTGCCTAGTGCTTGGAGCGTTTGGCTCGTGATCGGCGCTTGGAGCGCGCCGAAGACTTCTCGCTGCCCGGCTGGACTGGCGCGGGGGCACCATTGCCGATGGCCGGTGGTTCCGACGGTGGCTCTGCTTCTGGGGCCAGGCTGGCCAGGGCCTCTGGCGTAGCCTCGGCCTGCGCCAACGTGCCCAGCACGGCCGGGGCCTGCGCCACCGCCGCGTTCACGGCAGCGGCCGGCGCGGCCTCCGTCGCCTCCGCGACCGCGGGCTGCACGACGGCAACCGGCTGCGCTGCGACCTGCACCACCGCCGCCTGCACAGCCTCCACCTGCACGGGCGCGACCGCTTCCGCTTCGGCTTCTTCGCGCAGGTTCACGGTGGCCGCGGGCAGCGAGCGCGCGTGCGCGGATACCTTGGCTGCCTCGGCCGGTGCTGGAAGAGCACGCGGCTCCTGGACACGGATCGGCCGGCTCGCTGAGGGGCGAACGTCATCGAGGCCGGGCCAGGGCGCGAGCAGACGCACAAAGGCCGCTATCTCGGCTCGAGCGAACGGCAACGTCCGCTCCGCCGCCGAGTCATCCCCCAGCCAGCCGAGGAACAAGCTGCGCCGCAAACCGATGAAGGCTCCGGCAGCGACCCCCGGCAAGACCCAGCCGGAGATCTCGCCGCGATCGCGCGCGAGCTCCAGCTGACGCTCGATCTGCGAACCATAGCGGATGGCCAGCGGCCCCTGCAGCAGCGCCGTCGGGGACAGCGGATTCAGGCTATCGAGCAGCCAGCTGCGCACCAGCGCCTTGCAGGGCTCGAGCAGCTGCAACTCCAGCTCGAACCAGCTCTGCAGGCGCTCGGTGAGCGACGCCCCGCGCCGGCTTTGCTCCTCCAGCTGCTCGCCCAGCAGGTCCAGCATTCGCTCGAAGAGCCCGAGCGCCAAACAGCGCGAAGTGGGGTAGCGGCGGCTCACCTCGCGCACATCCAGATCACCCGAGCGCGCGACGTCATCCAGCGCCGCGGCGTGGAGCCCATGCGTGCCGAAATAGCGGAGCGCCGCATCCAGAGCAGGATCTCCCAGCGGGATCGCTGGTGCCGCCGATGCCGACGCCTTCGATAGCGCCCACGATGCCCCTGCCCCGCCTGTGCCCACCACCATCGCAGCCATGCCGGCGATGCTAGTCAGCAATGGCGCTGGACGCACCGACCAAAACGCACTCCGTGCGCGTGCCGCAAGTCGGGGCACTGCTTGACCGATGCGCCACGGTGTGACCGCCCTACCGCCCCCGGTTCAGTAGTAGATCCCACTTGCGTACCGCGCGCGTCGCGAGCTGGTAACGGCGATCTTTGGTGGCCCTCCGCCCGGAGCCGCCGGCACGCTGGGCCTATCCTGAGGGGCTCGGAGCCGTGCGGCGGCGAGCCCACCAGCATGTGCCCACCACGAGCTGCCGGGCGGCACAGCGCCTGGACGAAGCTGCCCCAACTCACCACTTCGCTGCGCCGCGGAGCAAGCGCTCGAGCTCACCCCTGTCTGCAAGTGCGAACTCCAGAGGCCCGCCCCGGCTTCCGTTCAGTGAGGTACCTGCCCACGGTCGCGCGCAACTGCGTACCGGTGCAGTGAGCGGTGCTGGGAGGGTGCTCCGTTCTGGCGCACGGTTGCGCGCTGTATCGCAAACGAGCGGTGCGTTGACGGAGCTCGACGGGCTCGCTCGCGGCCGTCAGCTCTCGTGGAACGGATCCTTCACGACGAGGGCGTTTTCGTCGCCACAGGCGATGGACGCATCGGGACGCAAGTGCTCGAGATCGACGATGCGCTCCGCCCAGGTCTCCGGGATCAGGTCCGCGATCGCGCGGTAGTTGTTGACGCCGAAGTAGCGCCAGGCCTCCGGCAGGGCGCTCTGGATGAGGCGACGCAGAGCAGCGCGCTTGAGCTCCGCCGGAGAGTGCGTCTCTTGCCGAGATGACTGCAGGTGCAGCGTGGCCGCGAGCACCATCGCCTCCTCGGCGAACAGCAGGCGCATGTTGCGCAGCTTCTCCTCGCCCTCGAGCCGCGGAAAGGCTTGCCAGGCGCCGTCGCGGTCGACGAGCGGCTCCGCTCCGAGCTTCAGGTGCTCGTGAAGCCGGCGATGCAACTCGGCTTCGGGTTGAACGGGTATCTTGGGATGGCAGGCGTCAGCACACGTTCGGTTCGCTTTGGCGTGGGCCTCAGCGTGCAACTCTCGCGAGTGCTCCTGAATCGGACGCAGGAACTCCTCAACTTCCGGGGGCACCTCCTTGATCCACTCCTGCAGCTGATAGAGATCCTCGAGGTTCTTGTGCCAGTGCAGAACCCCGTAGATGAGCCCGCACTGCTTCGTGAAGAGTACGAAGGCGGGCGGTGGCACGTGGAGCGGCCCGAGCACGGGCTCCTCCAGAACGGGCGCGTCTCGAAACACGTCCAGGGCTCGCGCGTAGAACGGGAGCTCCTCGGCGATGTCCAGTTCCACCATCACCGAGTTGTAGTCGAAGTGGACCTTGTATTGATTCTGGCGGCCCAGTCGTGGGAGCACCTGATCCAGGCGCGCGACGTCGGCGCGTGTGCCGATCAGATCCCAGTCCTTGGCCGCGCGAAACTGCGGAAAGTGGTAACGCAGCGCGCGGCTTCCGTAGACGAGCATCCGCTCAACCGTAGTCGGAATCGCTGGCGGTGTTCAAGATGTCGTGCCAGGGCAGGCCGTCGCGCTGCGAGGGCACGACGTCGAAGGTGCGGTCACGCGGCAAGAAGAGATAGCCCGTGCATGTACCTGTCGTCGCGTTGCAGCCCGTGGTCGTGGTGCAGCTCTTATCCGACCACCAGCTGATGCCCGAGCTGCTGCTGGTAGCAGTTTGGAGGCACTTGTACAGGATCATGCTGCCGCTGTAGACGGGGCCGCACATGTATGTGCCCGGGATGCACTGCGTGCAGCTGCCCTGGTAACAAGTGTTGGGGCAATCAGCGTCGTTGCCCCAGAAGCCACTGTTGTTACAAGTCTGGCGGGTCTTGTCGTTGGCGCAGTGCGCGCCGGCGTAGGGATTCGCTCCGCATACGATCGCGGTGCCGCCGATGCCGCCGCATTGGAGGACGCCACACTGATTGCAGGCCGCGCCGAGCGCTCCGGGCGGAGACTCGTTGCAGCCGCCGCATACGTCGGTGATGAACGCTGCGTTGCCGTCGTTGCAGTCGGGACCCGGATTCTGCTCGCACAGCCTCGACCCAGCGCCATCCCCGTCGGTGTCTTTCGGGACGATCAGAGCGCCGACGCACCGGCAGTCGGGGTCTTCGACGGGGCCGGGCTTCGAGGCACAGATGACGGCATCCGGTCCGTCGCAAGCGTAGGCGCCACACTCGCTGCAGTCTTCGCCCACGGCGTGCGGCAGGACCGTGCATCCGCCACAAGCGTTGTGCGTGACCGCTGGATCGGCGTCATCGCAGTCCAGGCCCGGAACGAGGCTGCACGCGCGGCTTCCCACGCCGTCACCGTCGGCGTCGATCGCCTTGATGAAGCCGTCGACGCAGGCGCAAGCCGAGTTGTCGGGACCGGTGCCGTCCGTCCCCGCGTCAACGCTGCCCGCGTCGGAGCCTGCATCCGGAGTTCCTGCGTCGGAGGCTGCGTCCGTGGTGCCTGCGTCCGTGGTGCCCGCGTCAGGGATTCCGAAGGGGTGGAAGGGGTCGCACGGAATGGGGTCAGGGGGTGCTCCTGCCGAGCCACCCTGGTCGGTCCCTCCCTCGCCAGCGGCGCCACCGATGCCCGCCTCGCCCCCGGAAGAGAGCAGGACGTCAGCTGAACCCCCGCTGCCCGCGTTCTGTCCAATCCCCAGCTTGGAATAGTCGCGCTCGGGGACACCGCAGCGCACGAGCAGAAACAGCGCCGTGAGGCTCGTACCGAGGCGGATCGCGTTCCGAAGGTAGTGTTTCAAAATTGCCCCCACAGGCCCAGCTCATTGCCGGTTGCGTAAGGTTGGATCGTCATACCGGCTGCCGTGACCGCCGCTTCTTTCTTGCCCTGCATCAGCAGGAGGGTGACGCCCGCGCCCACACCGACGGCGCCCACGCCGAATGAGACGACGGAGAGCGTGCCTCTCGTGGACGCCTTGTGGTCCAGTCGCTGCATCGCGAGCTGGTCGGACGTGAGGCATGCCTGTGAGGCGAGGCAGGCCTTGTACTTGCTGTCGCCGTCCGATACGGCCGCCGAGCGCTGCGTCAGGAACAACACGCCCATTCCGACGCCGACCGCCCCGACGCCGAACGAGACGTACATCGGAACCGGCGACTGCCAGAACCCTTCGTGGGCCGACCCGGAGGTCGTGGGCGCCGGCGCGGGCGCCACCACCGGCGCGGGCGGGGGCGCCTCCACGGGTGCGGGCTTCGCCGCCTCGAACTTCACCTCGTGCGTGCCCTTGCTGCTGGTCTCGAGCTCGTGGGTCTGAGCTGCCTGATCGGCCCACTGTGCCGTGAAGCGATGAACGCCGGGGCGGACGCGCAAGACCAGAGACCCGCCCTCGGGCACGTCATAGTAGTTCTTGACGTCGTCGCCCTTGTTCGCGCTCCTCACGTCGGTGACGCGAGTGCCCGCGGGGAGCCCCGAGATGGTGACGGTCGCCGTGGTGGCGGACAGGGTGTCGAGGTCGCTCTGGAACTGGGCTCGCTCGTCCCTGCTCAGCTCCTTGCCGCCCTGCTCCAGGTAGCCCTGAAAAGCCTGGATCGCTTCGCCGTCGCGCTCGAGCTTCATCGCCGTCACGCCGAGATTGCCGAGGATCTTCCAGGACGGCGACTCCGCGTAGGCCGCCTTGAACTGCTCGTACGCCTCTTCGTAGCGTGCCCCATCGGGATCCTGGAGCAGCGTCACGCCGGTGCGGAACAGCTCGCGCGCCTTCTCGGTGATCTGAACGGTCGGGGCTGCGCCCTTCGGGGCAGCCTGGGCCGTCGCCGAACCCGCGCCCATCACCAGCAGCAGGGCGCTCAGCGAGGTCACGAGGATGTGAGAGGAAGCGAATGCTTTCATGACGTCCGTTGAGTGTAGGGGAAACCCGCGCACACCTTGTCGTTCATGGCACGAACCACAAACCCGACGACTTGCGAACGGCCGGCGAACGGTCCCCTGAAACCCCTGTCTCGAGTCATCGCGGTGTGTTGCACGAGCTGGTGCCACAGCTCTGACGCAGGGCTCGCATGTAGGAGGAGCGCGCCCGCAGAGCGCAACAACCGGGCCGCATGGCTCTCCGAGGCAAGGCGTGCAAAATTTAAGTCCCGGGCCCCCCGATCTGCGCTCAGCCGTTCAGGTGGGATGAGGAGAGACCATGAGCTTGAAGATCGGTGATCGGATCGACGGCAAGTACGAGATCAAACGCCTGCTCGGCGAGGGCGGCATGGGCGCCGTGTACGAGGGCGAGAACACGGCGATCCATCGCCGTGTCGCGATCAAGGTGCTGCACTCGGGCGTGGCCGCGCTCGAGGAAGCCGTCAAGCGCTTCGAGAACGAGGCGCAGGCGGCAGGGCGCATCGGGTCCGACCACATCGTGGAGGTGCTGGATCTCGGCCGCCTCGAGAGCGGTGACCGCTACATGGTCATGGAGTTCTTGAAGGGCGAGTCCCTGAGCTCCCGGATCAAATCGCGCGGACAGCTTTCACCGACCGAGATCTGCCACGTCGGGCTGCAGCTGCTGGAAGGCCTGAGCGCCGCGCACGAGGCCGGTATCATTCATCGCGATCTCAAGCCGGATAACGTCTACCTGGTGGCGCAGGCCAAGGGTAAGACGGACTTCGTCAAGATCCTCGACTTCGGCATCTCGAAGTTCAACGCCATGGGCAAGGACTTCAGCATGACGCGCACGGGCTCCGTGATGGGAACGCCCTACTACATGGCGCCCGAGCAGGCTCGAGGTGCCAAGAATCTCGACGCGCGGCTGGATGTGTATGCGGCGGGCGTGATCCTGTACGAGGCAGCAACGGGCCGCGTCCCGTTCGACGGCGATACGTTCAACGAGCTGTTGATCAAGATCGTGACGGAAGACTCGCCGCCGGTCCGTACCGTCGTGCCCGATCTGGATCAGGGTCTGGCCGACATCATCGACAAGGCTCGGCAGAAGAACCCCGACCACCGTTTTGCCAGCGCCCGGGAGTTTCGCGACGCTCTGGCGCGCTGGTCCGAAGGAGCGCGCAGCGCTCTGGCCACGGGCGCCACGATCGCGCTCGCACCGCCCGCTCCGGTGAGCCCCGGCTCGGACACCGCGCTGGCGGGCGGCGCCGGCCTGGTCGCGCGCGAGGTGATCCCTGCTCGAGCGGCGGCGGAAGTCAGCGCTCCTGCCGTCAACGCCACCGCCCCGTTCGCGCCGCCGCCCGAGCCTGTTGCACTCGGCAATCGCACCGGCCAGGCCTGGGCCAATACGCAGGCTGCGGTGCTGCCGGTGGAGCCCACCAAGGCGCGCTCCGGCCGGAATATCTTCATCGCAGGCGGGGCCGCGGTGGCGCTGGCCGTCGTCGTGCTCGTCGTCAAGCTGCAGAGCGATGCCGCGAGCAGCGCGGCCCAGGCGGCCGCCACCTCGGCCAGCGTGGGGCGCCAGCTGCAGGAGGCGCGCGAAGAGGCCGCTCAAAAGCTCGCCGAGGAGCAAGCGCGCTCGCGTGAGCTGGAGGCAAAGCAGGAAGCGCGCCGCCAGGAGGAAGAGGCTCGAGAAGCCGCCGCCAAGGAACGGGCTGCTGCAGAGGAACGTCAGCGAGCCGAGGCCTCCAAGACCAAGACCGAGCCAAAGCCGCAGCGACCCAAGGCAGCGGCGGCTCCCCGGCGCTCGTCCACCGGCGGCAGGCAGATTCGCACCAGCCTCTGAGCTGCCGCGACAGGGACGCGCGCTCTCACTGCGCGCGCCAGTGTTGCTCGACGGAGGAGCCCACCTCTTCCAGCAAGCGCTGGAGCAGCGGGAGGCTCAAGCCGAGGACCGTGCTCGGAGCCCCCGAAATGCGCTCGATGAAGGGCGCGCTCCGACCCTCCAGCGTGAAGGCGCCCGCGGTCGACAGCGGCTCGCCCGTCGCGATGTATGCGGCGAGCTGCGCAGGAGACGGCCGCCCGAAGGTGAGCTCGGTCTCGGCGACCGCGCTGGCTCGTTGCAGAACGGTGCCGTTTTCCACCACGAGCAGGGCCTGCCCCGTGAGCAACGTCGCCGTGCGACCGGCGAATCGAGCCCAATACTCGGCGGCCTCCCCCGCAGAACGAGGCTTTCCTAGCGCACGTCCGTCGACGTCGAGCAGCGAGTCGCAACCGAGTACGAGCCCGTCCGAGACTCGAAGCGCGACGGCCTCGGCCTTGGCGAGCGCGAGCGCCAGCACTCGATCGCGCGTGAGCGGAAGCTGGAGCTGCGACTCGTCGACGTGGCTGACCTCGATGCGGTGCTCGATGCCCGCCGTGGCGAGCAGGCTCGTGCGCGCCGCGCTCGCCGAGGCGAGCACGAGCGGGCGGGGCGGTCGCGATTTCTCGTTCGTGGTCATCGGCCCACTTTGTGCGCGCTTTTCAGCCCCGACAAGTACCGTCTGGGGGATCTACTCGGTGCCGACGCCGAGCTCAGCCGGTCAGGAGACGACCTGCCCGCTCTGCGGCCCCGCGCTCTCCACGTGCCGGGCTTTCTCAGTGGAGGGTAGCGGGGGTTGGAGCGCCTCGAGCAGCAGCCAACGCTCGAGCTCGATCTCCGACCTCGTGCGGACGCCCATGCGGCGCCACAGAACGAGGGGCGGGCACCAACCGACGGTGGCATGCAGGAGCAGGAAGCCGAGCTGAGCTCCGAGCAGATGGAGCAGTCCCGTGCGGCGCCGGCCCAATCCAAACAGCGGTCGCTGCACGAAGCGCTGCAGCCCGACGGCGTATGCCGCGCCGCCAGCGATCGCGAAGTTCGCCATCAGCACGCGCTCGATGTCCCACTCGCGATCAATCTCCGCGAGCCGCTGCACGATCGCCTCGCGTCCCTGCCGAACGCAATGCTCCACCGTCATGTCGATGTTCTTGGTGATCCGTCGATTGACGTGCTGCGGGGAATGATCACGGACGCGATCTGCCACATGCTGCAATCTGGCTTCGACGAGTGCTTCGGTCATTGTTGGCGCCTTCCATTCCTGCCGGAGGGTCCCGGCTTGCTCCGGGATACCGACACTCACAGCAGGCAATGCACATGCCACCGAGCGGTCAGACCGTGGTTGCCCCGCGGCGGTTAGCGCATGAAACACCCCTCCCGGGTGAATGTGCAACGCAGCGTTTTGGCCCATCGTACCGGAGTTGGGGCATCCGTGATCGTCCGAGGCCGCTCGTGAGGCCCGGCGCCGATGCCCCCAGTGTCGGACCTACGATGCAGATATCATCCAAAGAAGGTTTGAAAGCATCCCTGCGGCGCGCCGTTGATCGAGCCCGGACCGCGCTCCTGCGTGGCCTGAAGGACGGCCTGGCCGGCACTCAGCTCGCCGCGAGCGCGGTGGAGGGTGCCGTTCAGGCGGTCGAGAGCGCACGCGAGGTCTTCTTCGAGATCTCTCGGGAGGACGAGGACGAGTTCCGTCTCCTCGTCGCGCAGATCCATGGTCTCGTCGGCCTCCTGCTGGCCCAGATCGAGCAGCGCCGCGAGCCGGCCGAGCTCAGTCTGTGGCCCGCTGCTCACTCGGGCTCGCGCGCGGTCAACTGATCATCGCTGCGCTGTCGCTCGTGGGTCTCGCTGCCATCCTGTCACGGCGGCTCGTCCAGCAGCGACCAGCGACTGTCAGCCTGACGGAGTAACAGCGCGCGCGCGAGCCAGACCCTTGATTTTCAAGGGTGGCATTCGCCTTGCACCAGCGCGAAGTCATGATGCGGACCATTCATTGCGCGTTGCACGGCTCGCGAGAGCGAGGCGTGACGCTGGTCGAGATGTTGATCGTCGTGGCCATCATGGCTCTCGTTGCCGGTGGTGTCGGGGTGGCGGCGTTGAAGTACTGGGGCGATGCCCAGTTCAAGACCACCAGCTCGAACGCGCGCACGATCCGCGGAGCGGTGAAGGCCTGGTGGATCGATCACGATCCAGGGCAGTGCCCGGGCGTCGACGATCTCGTGTCCGCGGGGGTCCTCGATCGGGACAGCCCACGCTCCGACGCCTGGGGTGAAGCCTGGCGCCTGGAGTGCAGCGACGGCGAGGTCACGGTGCTGTCCTCGGGCAAGGACCGCCAGGCGGGCACGGCCGATGATATCCGGATCCCTCCCGTGTAGCGCGGCTCTCCTGACCTGACCCATCAGGGCCCGGGCGCTCGACAGTCCGCCATATCGCTCCCTGACGCGCAATCGCCCAGGGCTTCGTCGCAAACGCCATCGCCCGACCACGGGCACGGATCGAGGCGTGACGGACCGGACCCGTTCGAGGCGATCTTGACGACGGCCGGTGCCGGCAAGCGGACCATCGAAGCGAGGGTCGTGTCGTCCAGCGTCGCATTGCGATGGACCACGATGATCCCTGCTTCGCTGAGCAGGGGGAGCGCGAGCTCGACCAATGCGCTGTTGTGCTCGACCTGCAGCCCTCCCACCTGACGCAAAGCCGCGAGCCCCGCGAGGCTCGTCAGGGCGGGGTTCTCGCTGATCCGTGCCTGAGTCACGCGCTGGACTCCTGCAAGGCCGTCGATCTGCTGGAGACGTGCGTTGTCGTACAAGTCGAGCATGCTCAGCTCGACCATGCTGCTCAGGGCGTCGAGGTTTTCGATTCCCGTCTGGTACAATCTCAGCGCCCGCAGCGCGGTGACCCCGGCGAACGCCTGCAGGTCCCGCAGCTCGGGGGAGGCGTCGATCTCGAGCCACACGTCCCGACCGAGGTGGGGGGCGCCCGCCGGCGCGATCAGCTGAGCGACGCCCGAGAGCTGGAGCCCTCCAGAGACGGTGGCGGACTCGAGCCCCTCCAGCGAGAGCCGGGGTATACCGGACACTTTCAGAGCACCGACCTCTTCGAGGGAGCGGAAGCCTGCCAGAGGATCGGCGACGGAGAACCCGCTGTCGCCTTCGACGCTGACCGAGCCGTCCACGCCGCGCAGCGACCGCAGCGGCGTTTCGTCCATGCCTTCAAACGCGTACAGTGTCAGTGCCCCCACGAGCCGCTCGCAGCCCGAAAGGCGATCGAGTCCTGCCTGATCGCGGATCTCGACCGAGTCCCGGAGCACCCCGTCGGGGCCGCAGCTCGCGCTCTGATGTGAGGATTCCGCGCGTGCACCGCAGCCCAGGACTGGCGTCAACAGAGCCAGCCCAACCCAACGAAGTTGGTCACCCATGGCGCTAGCCTGGCCTCTGCGCTGGGCGCTCGCCAGCAGGAATTAGCGGGCGAACGAGCGGCATTTTTGCCGAATCAGATAAAAGTTGCGCGTGCTGCTGACGGATCCTTTGCCGGCGCGACACGGAGCATTGCGAGCACCGGCGCGGCGACTTCAACCGGCGTTCGGCGGCCGCCTTTGGCGGTCGATGCCGCGCGGGCGAGCGACCATTCGTGCCTGCAACTCTTCGTCGAGCACCAGCTCACCGCGCAGGAATGCTTCGACGTGCGGCAGGCGATCATGCCCCCAGAACAGCTCGCCAGCGATCACGAAGCTCGGCACGCCAAAGACGCCCAGCGTGAGCGCATGGTCTACGTGGGCTCGGAGCCGCTGCTTGACCGCCGGGGTCTCGATGGCGTCGAGCAAGTCGGTCGAGAGCTGCGTAGCGACCAGTAGCTCGCGCAGCGTGTCTTTACTCTCGAGATCGCGACCTTCCGACCAGGCGGCATCGAGCAGCGTGCCCGCCCAGCGAAAGCGCGCCTCGGCGTCGCTCACGGCGGCGCACAGACGCAGCGCCTTCAATGGGTTGAAGGGATGGCGCGGCGGCCCGGAGAGGCGCAGCCCCGCCAGCCGCGCGCAGCGTTGCACGTCCCGAAAGGTGTAGGCGCGCTTCTCCGGGATCTCCGCCGGGCCCACGCCGCCGCGCGCGTCGAGCAGCACGCCGAATAGTACCGGCAACGCCTCGACCTCCAGCTCCAGCCGCGGCCGGTAAGCGTTCAGCTCGTGCCAGCCGAGCCAGGCATAGGGGCTCACCACGTCAAAGAAGAACTGCAGACGACTCATTTGCGCATTCTAGCCGGTGCACTCCCGGACCGCCGATCGACAATCTGGAAAGCCTTCCGGGAGTGATGGCAAGCGAGCGAAATCCGTAGTAAAAGGGCCTGGATTCTGCGTCTCGGCAGGTCGATTCTCATGCCTTTCAGCCGTAAGTTTTTGCCGCGTCGGACTTTTTTGCGCGGAGCGGGTGCCGCCTTGGCGCTGCCCTGGCTCGACGCGATGTCGCCCGCGCTCGCCGCCTCGGCAAAACCGCCCGTCCGCCTGGCATTTCTGTACGTGCCGAACGGGATCGACACCGCCGGCTGGAACATCGAGCAGGACGGGCCGCTCTCTCCGGAGCTGCCGCGCATCCTCCGGCCGCTCGCGGCCTTCCAGGGCGACCTGCTGCAGCTCGGCAACCTCACGCACAACAGCGGCCGCGCCCTGCTGGACGGTGCGGGAGATCACGGGCGCGCCTCGGGCTCGTATCTGACCGGCATCCAGGTCAAGAAGAGCATGGTCGAGCTCCGGGGCAGCATCTCCTGCGATCAGATCGTGGCCAACCAGATCGGTCACCTGACGCGCTTTGCGTCGCTCGAGCTCGGCATGGAGGACGTGCGGCAGGCGGGCGACTGCGACTCCGGCTACTCCTGCGCCTACACCAACAACCTGGCCTGGCGCAGCGAGACGCAGCCCCTGCCCCCGATCCTCGATCCGCGAGCGCTGTTCGAGCGCATGTTCGGCTCGGGTAGCGGAGGAGCTGTTTCGCGCACCCCGGAGGAGCGCGCCCGGCGCGCGCGCTACCGCAGCAGCATCCTGGACTTCGTGCGTGAGGACACGAAGCAGCTGCAAGCGAGCCTCGGCCCCACCGACGTTCGCAAGCTCGACGAGTACCTGTCCTCGATCCGCGAGGTGGAGCGCCAGCTCGACAAGACCGAGCGCGACAACGCGGCGATCGACCCGGGGATGCCGAAGCCCTACGGCGTGCCGCCCGATTTCGCCGATCACTTCCGGCTCATGAGCGATCTCTTGACGCTCGCCTTCCGCGCCGATCTGACGCGCGTGGCGACGTTCCTGATCACGCGCGAGGGCTCGAATCGCGCGTACCGCGAGATCGGCATCCCCGATGGCCACCATCCGTTGACCCATCATCGCAACGACCCAGCGCTGATGGAGAAGGTGCGCCAGATCAACGAGTACCACACCCAGCAACTCGCGGGCTGGCTGACCAAGCTGAAGGCCACGCCCGACGGTGACTCGAACCTGCTCGACAGCTCGATGATCGTCTACGGCTCCGGCATTTCCGACGGCAACCATCACTTGCATGACGACCTGCCGACGCTGTTGATCGGGCGCGGCGGCAACTACTTCAAGCCCGGACGTCGAATCACTTTCCGCAAGGAGACGCCGATGGCGAACCTGCATCTCACCTTGATGGATCGCATGGGCGTCCGCGTGGAACACTTCGGCGACGCCTCCGGGCGCATCTCGCCCGCGAGCTTGACCTGACATGGCAGACGATCTTCGAGTGGGGCCCGTCGGGCCCGCTGCGAATCCAGCAGGCGAAGCAGCCGAGCCTCGCCCGCCGCTCGGCGTCGCGCTCGACCTCGACTTCGCGCGGCCCGATGCTCTGCTCAGCTTGGCCCTGCTCAACGGTCTGAGCGCGCAGACGCGAGCGCGGCGGATCGCGCTCAGCGTGACGCGGCCGAGCCTGGTCGCGGCCCAGCTGGCGGACGTGATCGCGGAGTACTACGCCACGCTGCCCGCGAACTGGGGCTATGCGACAATCGGCATGCCGGAGGGCGGTCCAGCCTCGCCCGATCCGCAGCTCGCTGCGCTGCTCGCGCGCAAGAAGCCGGACGGCGCGCCGCTGTACCCGACGCGCGTGCGCCGGGTCGTCGATACTGCGGACAGCGCCACGCTGATGCGCAACCTGCTGCTCGCCGAACAAGACGGCAACACGGCGATCGTGCTCGCCGGAGCAGCGACGGACCTGAGCCGCCTGCTCGATCTGTATGGTGCACCCGCGCAGCTTCGGGCCAAGGTCAAGGTCCTGGTGGTGGCAGGGCCCGGGGCGACGATCGCGAGCGATGCGCGCGCCGCACGGCGCGTGTTCGCAGACTGGCCCACTCCGATCGTCGCCGTCGGCGCGGAGCTAGGGGAGGCCTTGCGCTTCCCGGCCAAGGTCGTGCAGGAGCTGCTCGCGGCCTCGCCGGAGCACCCGGTGGCGGCCGCCTACGCGGCGCTCGGTCGCATGCCCTACGACGCCCCCACGACGGCGCTCACCGCGCTGCTCTATGCCGCGCAGCCCGAAGGCGACGAGTACCGGCTCTCCGAGCCCGGCACGATCGCCGTACTGGACGACGGGCGCACGCGCTTCACGCCGCGCCCGGGGGGCACGCACCGCTACCTGAGCGCCAACCCGGCGCGGATGCAAAGCCTGCTCACGCAGTACACGGCTCTCGTGTCCGCGCCGCCCATGCCGCGGCCGGTGATCAAGCGCAAACCGATGCCGCCCGCTCCCGGCGCGCAGCAGCCCGCGGAATCGGCAGCGAAACCCCGGTGAACGCGCGCATGTTCCGTCGCAGCTCCAGCTGGCGCTCGGCAGCCTGGCTGCTCGGGTGCGCGCTCGCGCTCAGCTGGGCTCCGCCGCTGCGCTCGTCCGAGCCCGGGCCCGACGCCGCCGCATTTCGCAAGGCCACACAGAGCCTGTTCGAGCAGACCTGCAGCCGCTGCCACAACTCGAAGGAGGCCGATGGCGGTTTCGACGTGAGTCGCTTGCAGGCGGTCGAGAGCCTCGGCAGCGAGCGCGCTCGCTGGGAGCTCGTCCTCGCCAAGCTGCGCGCCGGAGAGATGCCGCCGCAGGGCGTCGAGGCTCCGCGCGCGCAGATCGACGCGCTGATCCGCTTCCTGGAGCGAGAGTTCGCTCGCGCCGATGCCAGCGCTGCGCGCGACCCGGGCCGGGTCACGCTGCGGCGCCTGAACCGCAGCGAGTACACCAACACGATCCGAGATCTGCTCGGTATCGAGTTCCGCGCCGACAAGGACTTCCCCGTCGACGATTCGGGCGATGGCTTCGACAACATCGGCGACGTGCTCAGCGTCTCACCGCTGTTGATGGAGAAGTACCTGGCGGCCGCCGAGAGCATCGCGGAGCGTGCGCTCGGGTCCGGCCCGCTGCCGAGTGCGATCAAGGCCGAATACAGCATCAAGCTTCAGAACCTGCAGCGCACCGATCCGAGCACGGTCGAGACGACGCACCGCTTCGACTACGACGCCGAATATGATCTGGTGATCGGCTTCAACGGGCAGCGTGCACCCGACGCCAAGCCGGTGAACCTGGGCATCTGGCTGGATGGCAAGCTGCTCCGCACGCTGAAGGTCGAGATGAAGCCGTCCGGGCTCGTCTACTTTGACCCCTACGCGGAGGAGCGGACGCGGCTCGGGGTATCACAGGGCGACCACACGCTGCGGGTCGGCTTTCTCGACGATGCGTTTGTCCAGACGCTGCCCAAGGAACAGCTCTATCAGCCCAAGGCCAACAAGTTCGTCAGCAGCTTGACCTTGATCGGGCCTTTCGCGAGCGCGCAGGAAAAGCCGAGCCGCCAGCGCCTGCTCCGCTGTGACCCCAACAGCGGGGACGCCTGCGTCCGGAGCATCCTGTCGGCGCTGGCGCAGCGCGCGTACCGGCGTTCCGTCAGCGAAGCCGAGCTGGCGCAGCTGACCAAGTTCGTGGATCAGGCCCGGGCCGAGGGGCAGTCCGTCGAGCAGGGGCTGGGGCTCGCCCTGCAAGCCGTGCTCGTCTCGCCGCACTTCCTGTTCCACGTCGAGCGCGACGATGTCCCGGTCGAGTCCGGTCGCGTGCACCGTGTGAGCGACGTCGAGCTCGCGTCGCGGCTGAGCTACTTCCTGTGGAGCTCCATGCCCGACGACGAGCTGTTGAACGCGGCGCTGCACGGGCAGCTCGCGACCAACGCGGGGCTCGACAAGCAGGTCAAGCGCATGCTGCGCGACCCGAAGGCCTTCGCCCTGGCGGAGAACTTCGCGGGGCAGTGGCTGGAGATCCGCAATCTGGCCAGCATCAAGCCCGACCCCGACAAGTTTCCAGTGTGGAATCCCGAATTGCGGGACGCACTGGGCCGCGAGACGCAGCTATTCTTCGCCTGGATCTTGCAGAACAACCGCTCCATCAGCGACTTCATCGATGCGCGCTACACGTTCCTGAACGAGAAGCTCGCCAGCTACTACGGCATCCCGGGCGTGCGCGGCCCCGAGTTTCGCCGTGTGGCGCTGTCCACGCGCGAGCGGGGCGGCGTATTGAGCCAGGGCAGCGTGCTCGCGGTCTCCAGCTATCCCACGCGTACCTCGGTGGTGCTGCGCGGCAAATACGTGCTCCAGAACATCCTCGGCGCCCCGCCGCCTCCCCCGCCCCCGGACGTGCCCGCGCTCGACGAACGGGCGGTCTCCAGCAGCGCCAGCCTGCGCCAGCAAATGGAGGCGCATCGGAGCAACGCCGTCTGTGCTTCTTGCCATGCGCGCATGGATCCGCTCGGCTTCGGGCTCGAGAGCTACGATGCGATCGGGCGCTGGCGCACGGAGGATGGCGGGCAGCGCGTCGACGCGAGCGGCGTGTTGCCCAGCGGGGAGACCTTCCAGAGCCCGGCGGAGCTCCGGCGTATCCTGAAGCGCCGGCTGCCGGACTTTGCGCGCTGCTTGACGGAGAAGCTGCTCACGTACGCCCTGGGCCGTGGGCTTCAGGCCTATGACAAGCCCACCGTGCGCGAGCTCACCGACCAGCTCGCCGCATCGGGCTATACCTTCCAGACGCTGATCTACAGTGTCGTACACAGCCTGCCCTTTCGCTCTCGTCGGGTGGAAGACGCCGCCGTGGCGGTGAACGGCGGCTGACTAGTACCTCGTGCCCCAGGTTCGTGCCGGCAGATGGGGCACTCTGTACTTCTTCTTCATTTGTAGAAACCCGGCGCGGACTTCGCGTTTCTACTACTGGACCGCATAGACGCGCCGGCTGCGCCAGCCACGAGCCTCGCGCCGAGGCCGACCGGCATCGTGCCGTGCTGCCAGCACGAACACAGCGAAGATCCACAGGGCACCCAACAAGGACAACATCGATCCCTCCTCTGCCGTGCTGAAGAGCACAATCCGGGCCAACCGGACGCACGCGTAAGAGCGCGAAAGCAGGCGATCACCTCCTGGCGGGGGACAGTCCAGTGCGGTCCCGCTGTGGTTGTACTGTCTTCTCTGAGGACGCAGACTGGTCCAGCCAGCTGTGCTTAGAATCCAGCGCCATGGCGGTGGACTCGAGGAACGGCGGGGCGGGGCTATCGCGGCGGGAACTCCTGCGTGGCGGGGTCGCAGCCGCGGGCAGTGCCATGGCCGCGTTGAGCCAGGGCTGCGCGGACGAAGCCATCGAGCAAAACACCGATGAGGTGCTGTACCCCGCACCGCTCGAGCCGGGAGATCACGTCAGGATCGTTGCGCCGGCTCGCCCCGGCGACTCGCGCTTGCTGCGCGGCATCCAGATCCTGGAGAGCTTCGGATTGGTCGTCGAGGTCGCGGAGCATGTCTATGACAGCCATGGCTACCTGGCGGGCACGGACGCCGAACGTCTCGAGGATCTGAACCGCGCCTTTCGCGACCCCGCGGTGCGCTGCGTGTTCGGGGCGCGCGGTGGCTACGGCACGCAGCGCATCATCGACGGACTGGATGAGGACGCAGTGCGCCGGGATCCGAAGCTGTTCATCGGCTTCAGCGACCTGACCTGCCTGCATGGCAGGCTGTGGCAGTCGGCCCGCCTGGTGAGCTTCTACGGACCGCTCGCAAACTGGAGCGACGCGCGCACCGGGCCGGATTCGATCGAATCGATGCGCAAGGCGCTGATGACGCGCGACCCGCTGGTGCTGGGCAGCGACCCTGCCGAGCCGAGCTCCGCGGTGCGCATCGCCGGCAACGGATCGGGGATCGCCTCGGGTCGCCTACTCGGCGGCAACCTGACGATCTTCGAGACCAGCCTGGGCACAGCGGACGTTCCCTGCCTCGACGGGGCCATCTTCTTGTTCGAGGATACCGGCGAGGCGCCCTACAGCTACGATCGCATGCTCACCCAGCTGCTCAGGACGGGCGCGCTGGATCGCGTCGCGGGAATCGCGATCGGCCAGTTTGATCAGGCAGCGGGCGCGGCCGGAGAATGGACGGCCGCGCAAGCCGTCAGCGACCGACTGCAGGGGCTCGGCGTGCCGGTGCTCGGCGGCTTGCGCGTCGGCCACGGCAACGGCCAGCTCACGGTGCCGCTCGGCGCGTACGCCACGGTCGATACCAGCGCCGGAACGCTCACGGTGGAGGCCGGCGTGCGTTAGCGACGGAGGCGATGGTGTATCCGCGCTGCGCGGATTGGCTACGGCCTCACGGGTGCGCCCCCGCGTCCAGCCCGAGGAGGCTGGCCGCGAGCGCTCCGAGCGCGCAGGCCAGGCCAACGCCGAACAGCGCAATGCATTCGTCGTAGTGGCTCGAGAGCAGGACGCAGGATGCTGGTGATCATCTCCGAAGAGACGTCGCTGAGACAGCGGCTGAGCCCGATCCACAGCACATTGCGCGGCACCTCACGCAGCAGCCGCGCGCTCAGCCCGCTGCGCGCCGGCGCTCTCGGCAGGACCGGGTACATCTGCCGTCAGCATGCTGCAACACTGAGGGACGCCTCAGCTCGCGCTCGACGGCTCGCTCCGGCCGAGTTGACGCCTGCCACGCCTTTCACGCCCGATGTTGCCCGGCCCCTGCTGGGCGGCCTGGCCGGGTGATGTGCGATCGCTCGTTGGCTCGGCCGGCGGGTATGGCCGGTGGGCGCGGCCGGGAGAGGAATGCGCCCGACCTGAGACAACGGACGACAACGGCCGCGAAGGTGGACGAAATCGCTGGCCAATGGGCTCGGCGCGTGCCAACTTGCGCCGCTTCTGCGGGCGGGACAGCCGATGGTGATTCGCTCCGCAGCCAGCCTCCGCGAGTGCGGAGCAATCGGAGCATGCATTGCGCTGAGCGTGGCCCGACAGGTATCACGAGGCGCTAGTAGGTAAGTCAGTCCAATGAACAACAAGTTGTATGTCGGTAATTTGAGCTACTCCACGGGCGACGAGGAGTTGCGTCGTACGTTTGCTCCGTTTGGCACACTGGTGTCGGCTTCCATCGTCACGGACCGCATGACGGGCCAGCCCCGCGGGTTCGGCTTCGTCGAATACGAGCGCGCCGAGGACGCCCAGAAGGCGATCGACGCGGTGAATGGCCAGCAGGTGGACGGCCGCAGCCTGAACGTCAACATCGCTCGCGACCGCGAGTCGAAGCCCCGCTTCGGCGGCGGCGGCGGCGGTGGTGGTTACGGCGGCGGCGGCGGCGGTGACTTCGGCGGCGGCGGCGGTGGCTACGGTGGCGGCGGCGGCGGCGGTCGCGGCGGCGGCAAGGGCGGTCGCAAGGGCGGCGGCGGCGGCGGCGGCCGCTGGTGAGAAGCGGGCGGCCGTCGAGTCACGAACGGCCGCCAGGATGCGTCAGGGGCAGCGTGCGTTGCCCCTGATGGGTCTCCTTCAAACCCTCCACCGCCTGCCCTTCGCCCCGCAGAGACCGGGCAGTGGGCACATACTGGAGTGGCCCGGCGCGCTGCAGCGCCGAGCCCATTCTCACCAGTCGACGCGCACGCGCATGCCAGCGACGCGAGGCGGGTTGTAGTAGCGAATGTTCGTCGCGAACGTCGACACGATTGGCGTTGCGTACGCAATGTCGAACAGGTTGTTGACGAAGGCGGAGAGGCTGAGCCGCCCGTCGGGGTGCTTCCAGCCGGCACCGACGTTGATGACGGTATACGTCGGCACGATGTCCGTGAAGCGCTGCACGTTGTCCAATGCGATCTGATAGTTCGGGTTGGCCAAGTCGAAGGCCGGCGCCGGCTTCACGAGGTGTTTGCCGTCACCGTTGTACACGGTCATGTACTGAGTGCCGCGGGTCTGGCCCTGGATGATCCAGTCGAAGGTGCCCACCGTCGAGAAGATCAGCTGTGAGAGCTGATAGTTCAACGTGAAGGGCGAGGTGCGCGGCAGCCAGTTGCCGCCCAGATCCACCGAGGCGTTCGCCGAGCCGAAATTGAGGCGGCTGTCGTTCACGACCGTGCCGTCGGTGAAACGCGCGTCCATCAAGAGCACGTGCAGCCCCGCCTGCAAGCCCGCGGGCAGCTCGTAGGTCGCGTCGGCGTCGAGCCCGAAGACGTCGGTGCGCTTGTCGGCGTTCTGGCGCACGGCGCTGGTCGGCGGAATGTTGTTGTCGGTGGGATCGTCGTCCTTCACCACCGTGACGACGGTCTGGAACTGCATGCCCGTGTACGCGAAGTAGAAGGCTGACGCGTTCAAACGCAGCTTGCGGTTGAAAAGCAGGTTCTTGGAACCGAGGTCGACCGCGTACACGCTCTCGGGGCCGTACTCCGAGTTGTACACGGGCACGTCGGCGAAAGACTGGGTGTCGTTGAAGCCCGCCGCTTTGTGGCCCGTGCTGACGGTGAGGTACAGCAGGTTGTCCTTCTGCAGGTCGTATTCGACGCCGGCACGCCAGTCCAAGAAGTTGTTGTCTACCGAGTTGTTCTGCGGGACCCAGTTGAAGATGTTGGCAGGGAGGTCCCGCGCACCGGCAGTGCAACGCCAGTTGCCGTCGGCGTTCAGCTGGATGCGCGCGTCGCCTGGCTGTGGGTCGTTGCAGATCGCGATCGGCAGCTCGTCGCGCGCTCCGAAGCTCTTGATGCCGTCGAGGAACAGGTTGACGCGCGCGTCGACGCTGTCGTCCGGACGCGAGTACGTCGGTCGATCGAGGAGCTTGTAGCTGAAGCCTTCCGTGCCGAAGCGGCCGCCCGTGGTGCCCGGCGTCACACCGGGTATAGGTTCAGTCGGAGTCGGCAAACCCGTCCACTGGCCCCAGAAGCCGTTCTTGCGGTCCTTGTGATCGTGGGTGAGGCGCAGGCCGCCGAGCACGCGAAAGTCCGAGGAGACGTCGAACGTGGCGTCCGCGTAGCCCGCCGCGGACCAGCCGATCGTGTGCGGCATGGTGAACTCGCCGCCCGCCGAGCCCGTGACGGGGTCGTTGTTCTGACCGAGGGAAGTGCCTTGATCCTCGTAAAAGATGAAGCTGCCAACGGTCCAGCGCAGGCGCGAATTGTCCGGGGCGAAGGCTCGCAGCTCACCGATGTAGGAGTCGGAGGTGAGGTGCCACTGGTTGGCGGGGCCATACACGTCTGGACTGATCGTGGAGAGGTCGAGCTCCGGCACGACCTGGATCGTGTTCGTGGGCGCGCTCAGCTGCTTGTAGTCGAGGTGCCGGTAGCTCGCGAGCGCCTCGAACTGCACGTCGCCCGCATCCAGGTTCGCCGCAAAGCGCACGCCTTGATGGCTGCTGTCGAGCGAGGGCTGTATGCCGCGCAGGTACACACGGCGCGGATTCTCTACGTCGTTGGGATCGAAGGGAATGGGGATGGTCGGGTCGGGGCCCGGGCGGGTCAGCGCTGCCTGGGCGTTGGCACCGACGACGCCGGTCCCCCCCTCGTGCAAGAAGTCGTACGCCAGCGTCAAGCTCAGCGGGCGGATGGGCACGTATTTGAGCGTGGCACGCAGCGCATAGTCGTTCTGCGACTCCGGCGCGCGCAGGTCGTAGACCGGGCCCGCGTTCTGCACATACGGGTCGTGCACCTCGTAGCGCCCGGCCACGC
>JAICTU010000601.1 GCA_025936205.1 Polyangiaceae bacterium
GACTTGCTCATCTTCTCGCCGCCGACCAGCAGGTGGAAGCAACCGAAGACATCCGTGAGCTGAAGCTCACCGGCCACCGGCAGACGATGCGGATCTTGCTGGGTGCCGAGCCACATCGCGCCCTGCATCAGCACATAGAAGAACACGTTGTCCTGCCCCAGGAACTGGCAGATGCGGGCTTCCGGATCTCGCCAGAAGTCGGCGTATTCGGAGCGCGCACGGCTCTTGCTCTCGAGCGCTACCTGCGTGAACGAGATCGGGGCGATCAACGAGTCGGGCCAGACGTACAGCGTCTTGCCGGCGAGCTCGGGGTCGAGCTCCGGTGGGACCGGGATGCCCCAGCTCACGTCGCGCGTGATGGCGCGACGCGCCCATTCGTCGGCCAGCTCGCCCTGAATGCCGTGCTGAGCGAGCTGCGCGCGCGCGGCCTCCAGCTCCGGCATGCTACCGAATTGCAGCACGACCTGGCGGCCCTGCGCGTAGCGGCTCTTGTGCTTCGGTAGGCTGGCCTTGAGCTCCTTGTATTGGGGCTCGACTCCGCCCACGAGGCGCAGGCACGGCAGCACTCGATCGAGCACGTCGCGCAGCATCGATGAGCGCCACACGCCCTCTTTGCTCTGGATCCAGATGCGCAGCGTCTCCGACACCTTCGACATGTCGAGCCAGAGGTGCGCGGTGTCACGCATCTCGGGAGTGGCGTCACTGATGGCGCTGCGCGGGTTGATCAGCTCCTCGGGCGCGTGCTGGTGTCCGCAGCGCTCACACTCGTCGCTGTAGGCATCTTCGTTATCGCACTTGGGGTTCGGGCAACGGCCACGCACGAAGCGATCGGGCAGGAAACGGCCGATCTTCGGATCGTACCACTGGCGCGTGGTGCGCTTTTCCAGCAGGCCATTGGCATACATCCGGCGCACGAAGTCCTGCGCTACTTCCGCGTGGATCGGGAAGCACTCCGGGCGAGATGTGCCCGAGTAGACGTCGACCCCGATCTGGAAGCGCTCGAGGGTGGAGCGCTGCGCCCCATGGATCTCGCCGATGAATTCGCGGATCGGCTTGCCTGCCTTCAACGCGGCCAGCTCGCTGGTGGTCCCGTGGTCGTCCGTGCCGCACACGAACATCACGTTTTCTCGCCCGATCAACAGGCCCAGCCAGCGCGCGTAGACGTCGGCGGGTAGCTGCGCCCCCGCCAGATGGCCTACGTGCAGGGGCCCGTTGGCGTACGGCATGCCCGCCGTGACCACGGCGCGCTTGGGCCTCTTCACTTGCCGCACCACGGCGGCGGGGTCGACAGGGGCTTCGGTCGGTGCAGCCACGACTTGGTCATCTACTCTGCCGACCCCCCGCAGACAATCGGGATCGACGCGACTTTACAGCGGATGCCGGGGATCCCGCGCCGTCGCGCCGGTCCGAGCGGAGCTCGCTCGGCGCGTGCCGGACAGGCTCTGGGCAGCGGGCGCACCGGCCCCAGGTCTGTGCTGGCCACTACAGCGGAAGGCCCATTTCGACGTATCCGGCTGCGAAGGGCAGTCGGACAGCATGGGGTTCTCGGGTGAGGTTCGGATCGCGGCGCTTCGGCGGCCCGACGGGGGAATTTGACCTACATCGGTTCCCGGAGTCGCTCCTCGGGAGGCCCCGCGAGCTCGCGGGCGTGGCGCAAGACCATCGCCGTCCTGCTCGACTACATGAACTTCTTCGGCGGCGCGTATGAGACGCACATTCGCGCCAGCCTGGAGCAGAAGGCGCGCGAGCTCGGGGTGAACCTGGTCTTCTTCTTCGGCAGAGACCTGTACGAGCCACACTTTGCCTGCCCGGCGCACAACGCCATCTTCGATCTGATCCACCCCGATCGGATCGATGGGCTGGTGGTGATCTCCAGCGTGCTCACCAGCAGCTGCGGCGCCGAGCGGTTGCCCCCCTTCCTGGAGCGCTACCATCCGCTGCCGATGTGCAGCGTGGGCGTGCAGGTCGATGGCGTGCCGAGCCTGTTGGTCGACAACGAGAGCGGCATCAACAACGTGGTCCAGCACCTGGTCAACGGGCACGGCCAGCGCCGCATCGTGTTCGTGTCCGGTCCGGCACAGAGCCCGGAAGCGCAGGTGCGGCTGCGCGCCTATCACGAAGCCCTCGCGAGGGTCGGTCTGCCGCTCGTGCCGGAATTGATCGTGGAGGGGCGCTTCACGCAGCGCGGAGGCTATCTGGCCGTCGAGACGCTGCTCAACGCCGGGACCACCTTCGACGCAGTGCTCGCTGCCAATGACGACATGGCGTTCGGAGCGATCCGGGCCCTGCGCGAGCACGGGTTGCGCGTGCCGCGCGACATCAGCGTCACCGGCTTCGATGACCTGCGCTCGGCGCGGCTGAGCAGCCCGCCGCTGACCAGCGTCTCGCAGCCATTCGACGAGCTCGCCGAGCGGGCATTGAAGATCGTGATCGGGCAATGCAATGGCGAGGCGGTCCCGATGCTCACCTCCTGCCCGACCACGCTCAAAGTGCGGCGCTCCTGCGGCTGCTCGTTGGCGGCGGACACCCCGGCTTGCGCGCTCGAGGAATCTCCGGAAACCTTTCGGCCCGCGAGCTACCTGCGCCAGCATCGGGAAGAGATCATCGCGCAGCTCACGAAGGTGGCGACAGCGGGTTGGGGCGGCAGGGCCCATGACTGCGAAGCGCTGGTCGATGCCTTGACCCTGGAGCTGAGTGGCGTGCCGGGCAGCGTGCTCAGCGCGCTGGAGGGCATGCTGGAGGCGCCGAGCGACAACCAGCGGTATCGCTCCTTGCACATGGCCATTACGCAGCTGCGCGCCAGCCTGCGCCCCGTGAGCAACATCGAGCTGGAACGCCTGTGGTTCGACGCGCTCGATCTGGTGGCGCTCTCCAATACGACCGCGCAGATGCAGCATCGGCTCGACTGGGACGAGCACTACATGCAGCTGCTCTCCTTCGGTGAGTACAGCTCGGTGGCGTTCGACCGTGCGTCGCTGCGTGCTGCTCTGGCCAACGGCATCCCCAGCGTGGGCGTCAAGACGGCTTACATTTCGCGCTGGACGGACACCTCGTGGACGGCGCTCGAGCCCCTGGTGTGCTTGTGCGATGGCGAAGCCCACGACCCGCCGGTCGCGCAGTTTCCCGGGCACTTGCTGTTCCCCCCGAGCTTTTCCGTGGGTTCGCGCGAGCTGCGCCAGACGCTCCTGGTGTTTCCGCTGTGCGTCGACGCGCAGAAGCTCGGTGTGGCGGTGTTCGAGTACACCACCGATCGCAATGTCTATTCGACGTTGCGCGACCAGATCTGCACCACGCTGCGCATCGTGGCGTTGCACCAGGACCTGGTGCACCAGACGATGTTGCACGAACGGAGCGTGCAGGAGCGGCTGGCCACCACCCACCGCATCCACTCCCTCAGCTTGCTGGCGGGCGGAGTGGCGCACGACCTGAACAACACGCTGGGTCCCGTGGTGGCCCTGCCGGATCTGATCCTGAACCAGCTGGAGAGTGTCGAAGGCTGCCCGAGCATGGTGCGCGACGACCTGCAGAGCATTCAGAGCGCTTCGCTGCGCGCCAGCCAGACGATCAAGGATCTGCTGACGCTCGGCCGCCAGGGGCGCATGCCCCGGCGCGCGATCGACCTGTGCCGTGTGCTTTCGAGCTGTCTGGGCCCGGAGTTCTCGCGCCCGCTGGAGACGCGCCATCAGCGCGCGCGGGTGCGGCTGGCATTGCCGGAGAAGCCCGTGCTCGTCCAAGGCTCCGACACGCACCTGGCGCGCGCCGTGATCAATCTGGTCTTGAACGCGCTGGAAGCGACCTCTGGCCTGGGCGAGGTCGTGGTACGCGTCGTGGAGCGTGAGCTGCTGAGCTCGCTCACGGGTTATGAGACGGTGGATCCCGGGCACTACGCGGTGATCACGGTCTCCGACATGGGTCACGGCATGGCGCCGGAGGATCTGGTGCGCGTGTTCGAGCCGTTCTTCAGCAAGAAGCGCACCGGAGAACGCAGCGGCAGCGGACTGGGCCTGGCCATCGTGCACGGCGTGGTCAAGGAGCACCATGGCTTCGTCGATGTGCAGAGCCGGCTCGGCGTGGGGACCACCTTCACGCTCTATCTGCCGCTCACGCAGGAGCCCGTGCAGTCGGAGCAACCGCGTCCGGACGCGCCGCGCGGCTCCGCGCGCATTCTGATGGTCGATGACGACCTGATTCAGCTGCGGACTGCGCAACGGCTGCTCACGCACCTGGGTTACCAGGTGACGACGCTGGAGAGCGGGCGCGAGGCGCTCGCGCTCTTGCAACGCGGTGCGGGCGAGAAGGCGCGCGCCTTCGATCTGTTGATCCTGGACGTGCTGCTGAACGAGGACCGGGACGGGCTAGAGATCCTGGAGCGCGCTCGCGAGCTGTTTCCCGGACAAAAGGCGATCCTGGTCAGCGGTCACGCGCCGAGCGAGCGCGCGGAGCGCGCCCGCGATCAGGGTGTGCAGTGGCTGCCGAAGCCGTTCACACTGGAAGCGCTGGCGCGCGCCGTGAGCCAGGTGCTCAGCACGTCGCGCGCGCCCGCGACGGCCCGCCACGTGACTTGACCGCCCCCGAGGAGCGGTTCACGCCGGCCAGATCTTACGGCCGCCGCGCGGCGGCACCACGCGATCGATCAAGGCCCAGTCTTCTTTGCTGAGCGGCACGGCGCTGGCGGCGCCCAGGTTGCTCGCGACCTGACGCGCGTTGCGCGCCCCGGGGATGACTGTCGACACCGCCGGGTGCGCCAGCGTGAACTGGAGCGCGGCCTGCGCCAGGCTGCGGCCACCGCGCTCCAGGCCACGCAGCTCGGCCACGTGGGCCAGGTCGCGCTTGTAGATAGCGCTCTGATCCGGGTCGCTGAGCCACTTGCTCCGGAAGTCGCCCTCGCCGAACTGGCTGTCGGGACCGAGCTTGCCGGTGAGGATGCCCATCGCCAGCGCGCCGCGC
>JAICTU010000269.1 GCA_025936205.1 Polyangiaceae bacterium
GAGCTCATGGCGGCCGAAAACGCCACTTCCGCGGTGCCAGGAACAGGGCCGACGCAGTGGCTGCAGTAGGTCGGATCGGCCGGATCGCCCGCCTCTTGAACGCAAACGGGACGAGCAGAGGGCTTGTTCCCGCCCACCTCCGCCGACCCGTCCACCGATCCCGCGCGCCTGTTTCCCGGCGCGCACACGCTGGGCTGGCGCGGCCCCGTCACGCACTGGCCAGCGCCACCCCGCTGGGGCAGGCGCGGGGCGCGAGACCAGGCGCAGAAGCCTCGAACGGCGCTGGCTCGAAGCTTGGCACCGCAGGTGCAATCGAGAGCGCCCGTGTCTGCTCAGTCGTTGACGTTGGTCGGTGGCATCATGGGCAAGCCCGTGGGCTTTGCTTCGGTCCAGTCGAGTGCCTTGATGGGCCTCACCCCTCACCGGATCACGGTGGAGGTCAGCTGCACCAAGGGTCCTCCGCTCTTTCAAATGGTCGGCCTGCCCGAGGCTCCGGTGCGCGAGGCGCGCGTCCGCGTCTCCAGCGCGCTCTGCCAACTCGGCGTGCTGATCGATTCCTACGCCCTCACCGTCAACCTGGCTCCGGCAGACCTGCCCAAGTCCGGTGCCACGCTCGATCTGGCGCTGGCGCTGGGCGTGCTGGCGGCGATCGAGCGCATTCCCGCGCAACGCCTGGAAGGCGTACTCGTGCTCGGGGAGCTCTCGCTCGACGGCTCGCTGCGGCCCATGCGCGGTGTGTTGCCTCAACTCCATGGCGCGCTGGGCGGTGCTTTGCACACCGCGATCGTGCCCGTACACAACGCGGCCGAGGCGGGGCTGGCTGCACCGGGCCAGGTGCTGCTCGCAGATAGCCTCGCATCCGTAGTGGAGCACTTCAGCGCTCAGCGAGCGCTGCCTCAGCCCGCTCGCACCCCCTTCTGCCCCACCCTCGATGCGCAGGGTGAGATCGACCTGGCGCATGTGCGCGGCCAGCTCGACGCACGGCGCGCGCTGGAAATCGCGGCGGCAGGTGGCCACAACCTGCTGCTCATCGGGCCGCCCGGCGCGGGCAAGACCTTGCTCGCGCGCTCTCTGCGCACCATCCTGCCGCCCCTCACCTTCGAAGAAGCACTGGAATGCACTGCCGTGCACAGCGTGGCCGGCATCCTGAGCGCGGAGCGCGGCATCGTGGAAGCCAGGCCCTTTCGCGCTCCACACCATTCCGTGAGCGAGGCGGGGCTCGTGGGCGGTGGCAGCCATCCACGGCCGGGCGAGGTCAGCCTGGCCCACAACGGTGTGTTGTTCCTGGACGAGCTGCCCGAGTTCCGGCGCTCGGCGCTCGAAGCTCTGCGCCAGCCGCTCGAAGACGGCCACGTATCGATCGCTCGCGCCCAGGCGCGAGCCTCCTTCCCTGCCCGTCCCGTGCTCGTGGGGGCAATGAACCCCTGCCCCTGCGGCTACGCCACGGATGGCCACCCCAACCATCAGTGCCAGTGCTCGGCCGCGACCGTCGCGCGCTATCGGCGCCGACTCTCAGGCCCTCTCCTCGACCGGCTCGACGTACACACCCGGCTGCAGGCGGTCGACCTGCGCGCGCTCTCGCGCGGCGGCGAGAGTGAATCCTCCGCCTCCGTGCGTGCGCGCGTGCTGGCCGCGCGCGAGCGCCAGCTCGAGCGCTGGCGCGCCGGCGTGACTTCGCGCCGCACCAATGGTGAGCTACCGCTGCCCGAGATCCAGCGCATCGCGGGGCTCAGCGGGGAAACCCGACGCCTGCTCGAGACCGCCGCCAACCAGCTCGGGCTGAGCGCGCGTGCTTTCGTCAAGGTATTGCGCGTGGCGCGCACCATCGCCGATCTGGAAGGCGAACCCAATGTGCGCGCCCCGCACGTGTCGCTGGCCGTCAACGGCCGCACGCTGGATCGAACCGCAACGCGCCCCGCGCTCGCACTGCAGGTTCAGTAGCGTCGTTCAGGGTTGCCAGCTCAACTCGATGATGGCCCCCTCCGCGCACGGGTTCGTCAATGACCAGTTGTGCACCTGAACTTGGCCGACGACCTTGCCCATGCCGCCGAGCGCAAATTTCACGAAGCCGGCGGCGGTGCACGGCGCGTGATCAAAGCCCTTGATCTCGAACATTCGACACAAGAGCCGATCCGGTTGGATATCGGCTTCCAGCCTGCCGCCGGAAAAGTCTCGCCTCCACAATGCCGGCAGTTTGCTGGCAAACAGGGCCGGAGTCAGGATGCGCATCAGCATCTTCAGGAACGTGTTGGAGGCTTCTCGCGCGACGTACTCTCCACACGCGATCAGGGTGTCGCGCGCATCGTCGGCGTTGCCGTTCGACTGGGCCGCCAAGGCGTTCAGCAGTTCCGCGTACACGTCGACCGAAAACCAGTCCGCGGGTTTGAGCTCCGTCGTGGCTACTCGTGCCGCTGGAGAAAGGCCCGCCAGAATCTCGTCGGCCTTGCGCGGGCCAAACTTCTCCCCGATGAAGGCCAGCGTGCTTTTCCCCATATAGGCGCGTGCGCGCAAACTCGTTTCCGACATCGTTCGTCCCCCTCTTTAAAGAATCCACGACCGAATACGGCATCCGGCCCTGCGCGGCTCAGCGCGGCGCGCTGTCTTCGCCCCTTGGGGTGATGCGCCTTCAGTGACTCACCGCCGGGAATTGTTTCAGAAAAGGCCGGCGCGACACTAGTCCGCGCTCAATTGCAGCGCGATGGACTCGATCTGTTCCAGCGCGCCGGCCACTTCGGCCGCGCTGCCATAGCGACGCCGTCCGTCGTCGGAGCGCTGGCAGCGTGCCGCGACGCGCGCCAGGGGACTCACGAGCACGAGCAGCGGTCCGCCATCGCGGGCGATTCCGTCGAACGCCAGCTTGTGCGCCGCCGAGCGGTAGCGCGGCACGAGGCTCGCTACCATCAGGCTGAGCAAGTCGCCAAAGGCGTGCAGATCGCGGTCGACCAGGTCGGGCCCCAGCTCCGTGCTGCCGCGAGGCTGGAAGCCGAGCAACATTGCGCGCTCAGCGCCGTCCGGCTGGCGGCAGAGCCACACGTCTTCGGAGCGTAACTCACCGTGCGCCTGGCCAGCGCGGTGGGCCTCCGTCATGGCCAGGGCGATCTGACGCCCCATCTGCAAGATCAACAGCAGATTGGGCTCCTCACCCGAGCGCAGAAAGGCAGCAAGGCTCCGCCCGCGCCAGTACTGACAGACGAGCAACGGCCAGCCCCCGCGCAGCACCCCGACGCCCAGCGTTCCCAGGATGCCCGCCGTGCTGAGCGGGTGATCGAGGCGACGGAACCAACCGCTCGCGCTGGCGCTGGAGCGGTCCGGCTCGGGCCGCGGCAGCAGGCGCACCAGCACGACGCGCTCCAGCTCCAGATCGTGCGCCCGCAGGAACGTGCACTGCGGGGTGAACTCGAACACCTCATCCACGAAGAAGCGACGGGCGAGCACTCGGCCCCGTACGAACGTCGGAAGCCTGGATTGCACGCGTGGCGCGCGCGGGTCTGGGTTGAGCAGGCTGGTGTCGGCAGCGACATGCCGGGCCACGATGGCAGAGTCCGACGAGTCGAGGGGCCACGCGGGGGAGCTCGGTGCGGTCATTGAAGCATCTCGGCGCTACTGAAGAGGTGGTGGCGAGTACGGCCCCGTCGTTCGCGGATTAATGGCGAGGATCAGCAAAATGCCGCGAGGCTTCTGCAAGGGCTGGGGCTTGCCGGGGAGTGTCGCCGGCGACACGGGAATGTTTCTGCGCAGCTTCCCGAACGGTCGCTCGCAAAGGCGAACCACGCGTGACAACGCCGGCTGCAAGGACAATGCTCGCCCACCCATGAACAGCCTGGCGAGATGCCTGCGCAATGCCTGGCTGGCGCTGTGGCGACGTCCCACTCATGCCATCGCCGGGATCGCGCTGCTGGCCGCGAGCTCCTCGTCGCTGCTGGCCATGCTCGTGGTGCTGGATGCGATGGTCGTCCGGCCCCCAACGGCGCGCGCCCCCGAGGAGCTGCTGTTCGTGGCCAGAACCCAGGAGGGTGGACGCTATAGCCGCCCCGATTATCTGGACCTCAGGGATCGAAACCGGAGCTTCAGCGCGCTGTTCGCCTATGACTCCGCGGAGCGTGTGCAGCTGGGCTCCGCAACGCTCGACAGTTCGGCGCTCTGCCAGGCCATCAGCCCCAACTTCTTTACCGGCCTGGGCGTTGACCTCGCGCAGGGTCGAGATTTCAGCGAGGCCGATGAGCGAGACGGCGCGGAGCCGGTCGCGCTGCTCACCGAGGAGCTGAGCCGGCGCCTCAGGCTCGACGTCGGCGCATCGCTGAAGATCAACGCGCAGCGATTTCGCATCATCGGGATCGTGCCCCCGGGGTATCGCGGGCTCGCTCGCACGTCACAGCCCGAGCTGTTCATTCCACTGTTCCAGGCGCCCATCTACCGCGAGGAGTGGGCGCCCTGGAATCGGGACTGGACCTGGCTGCGCCTGGGCGGGCGGCTGCTCCCCGGCGTCAGCCCCGCCCTGGCGCACGCCGACCTGGAACGGATCTCTCGAGCGCTCGCGCTGGAGCATCCAGACATCAACCTCGACGCCCGCTTTGAGCTCCTGTCCCTGTTGCCACTGCGAGTCGTCACCGACGCTCGCGCCCGCACGCTGTTGCTGCTCGGGTTCGCGGTGGCACTGCTTTTCGTGCTGGCGTTTACCAACTTCCTGACGCTGAGCCTGCTGCGCTTGTTCTCGCAACGGCGGGAGATCGCGCTGCGCATGGCCCTGGGGGCGACGGACGGCAACATCACACGCAGTCTGCTGCTCGAGCTCATCTCCCTGCTGGTGCTCGGGCTCGGCTTCGGGCGAGCGCTCACCGCCGTCGTGCTGGCATTGCTCCGAAGTGACCCCGCGACCGCGCGCCTGTTCGAGGCCAGCGGCGTACACGTCGACGCCCGCTCGCTGTGGATCGTGCTCGGCTGCTCATCGTTCGCCGCGCTGCTCGTGTGGTTGTTCGTCGCGCGTCAGGCTCGCGTGCAGGAGCTACTGTCCGCGATCAAGGATGCATCATCGGCGCCGGGTCGCCGGCGCGGGTTCGTGCCGTTGCTGGCCGCACAGCTCGCGATCGCTCTGTGCCTGGTTACGCTCTCGGTGGCGTTCATCGATACCTCGCGGGACATCGTCGGGCGCCCGCTGCCGTTTCGCACCGATCACGTCTTTGCGTTGCGCGCCGACGTGCGCAAGCTGGGCGCGTTCGCCGACCGCGCACGCAGCAACTCGATCTACAGCGCGGCCCTGGCGAGCTTGCGGCGCCTGCCAGGCGTGCTCGAGGCGGGGGCAAGCGGCGAGCTGCCTGTCCAACCGAACAACTCCACCGGAGCAGTACTGGTCGCTGGGCTCGACCCCAAGCGTGACGCCCCGCAGCTGCGTGCCTGGTACACGTTCATCGACGGCGGCTTCTTCGCTACGTTTGGCATCGAGCTCCTGGCGGGGCGTGGGTTCAGCGAGGCGGAGGTCGGGCGCGCCGATCCAGGGGTGGTCGTGGTCAACGGCTCGATGGCTCGCCGCTTCTGGCACAATGAAGAAGCCGCGATCGGGCAGATCTTTCGCCCCTGGGATGGCGGACCAGAGGTGCGGGTGATCGGCGTGGTGGCAGATGTGCCGAGCGCCTGGGACGATGACGTGCCGCTGCACTACTACCTGCCGTTCACCACCACCAGCAACCCGACGCTGATGCTCTCGGTGCACGTCGAGAGCGAGACCCCGGAACAACTCGCGGCACTGGAAGGGGCGCTGGCCCCGCTCTGGCCCAGCCCCGCCGATCGCCGCTGGCTGCCCCTCCAGACGTATATCGGGTCGAGCCGCCATGATCTGGTGTCTGCGGCGCGCATCGCCTCCTGGCTGGCGCTGCTCGGCGTGCTGGTGGTCGCATCGGGCCTGTATTTTTCATCGGCGTTCGCCGCGGCGCAGACCCTGCGCGAGTCGGCGCTGCGCATGGCTCTCGGCGCGAGCCCGTCGCAGATCGTGCGCGAGCATTTCTTCCGCTACCGCTGGGGGCTGCTCGGCGGGTTGCTGGCGGGCATCGCGCTCGCCCTGTCGAGTCAGCGCATTCTCTCCTGGCTGCAGGTGCCGCTGCTCTCGCCCGCACCGGGCTATGTCGCCCTGGCCACGCTGATCCTGGCGCTTACCGCCGTGGCCGGCCTGTGCGCGCCACTGTGGCGGCTGCGCCGCCTGGATGTCGTGCGAACGCTGCAACCCGACTGAGAGCCCTCCGACGAAATGGGTCCACCCAGCTCAGTTGCCGGCGCAAGCCTGCGCGGCGCTCACTCGATGGCGACACCCAGATGCCGGCGCAACGTGCCATATTCCGCGCTGGCCGCGAATCCCAGCAAGTCGGCGAGCAGCGGTCCGCGAGGGCCCTCTTCGCGCTCCAGCAACCTGGCCGCGGTCGAGATGTCGTCACACAGGAGCAGCCCCGCCCGCGCCGCCGTCTTGTCCGCCGCCTGGCCCCAGGCGAGTAGATTGGTGCGTCCGCCGCCGCCCGCGAAGGCTTTGTACTGGCGCCGCAGCTCTTCGAGCTGCCGAGCGTCGAGCAACGGCGTCAGGGCATTGCACAGCGGCCCGACCCGTCCCTTCAGGTGCTCGGGGATGGGCAAGGCCGGGTTGCCCAGGAGCAGCGCCGCCAAGAACAGGCTCTCCAGCTCCGCCACGTCCGGAAAGAGCACGCGCGCAAAGAACTCCGCGCGGTAGAAGGTCAGGTGGCGGCCCGCCAGAAATGCGTGTTCGCGCGGCAAGCAGCCGCTCAGCACGCGCTTGCCGAGCAGCGACCAGGGCGGCATCGCGGGCACATGCGTATAGCCGACGTCGCGCGCCGGATCGGCAAAGACGCTGGGCGCCGGCATGCCCAGCACCGCCGCTGCCCAGCCCAGGGCGCGCACCGCGGTCACGGTGCTCTTCGCCACATCCTGGCGATCCGACTCTTCCACCTGCGGCAGCTTCTTGTCGCGCTGCAGCGTCGCGGCACGACCAACCAGCGCTGCGGGGGTGACCAGCGACAGGATGTGACTGGTGACAACCGATAGGCTGGGGTGGCTCAGCTCGTCGAGCCAGTGGTCCATGTCGAGCGAGCGGCTCGGCGTGATCAGCCCCTCCGCCTGGGTCTCCTTCACCCGCCGCCGGTGCTCGGGCCCTGCGGAGCCGAGCAGCACCAGCACGCGCGCCGCGCGGCAGGCGGCGTCCCGATCGCCAGCGCGCTCGCAGGCGTCGAAGAGCGCGCTGAACAGCTTCGGATTGCTGGGATCGCGCACAATCTTGGCGCGCAGCCGATCCAGGGGATCGTCGCTCGCTGGCTCTTCCAGCGAGCTGAAGTCGACCTCCACGTTGACGTGCGCGCGGGCCTCGCGCAGCTCCTCCTCCAGCACCAGGATGCGCGAGCGCAGAGCTGCAATTTCACTCACCAGATCGGGCGCGTCGGCACGCGCGGGCGCAGCCGCGGTGGCCAGCACGTCGCTGGTCTGCCAGCGCTCGACCACGGCCACGCGGTGGTGCGCCTCGTAGGCGGCGATCATGGCACGCTCCAGCTGCTCGAGCTTGTGCGGATCCATGCCGAGGTTGCGCGCAACCCGATTCAGCCGCTCGCGTTCCTCGGCAGTGATCACGCCGTCGTCCAGCACGTCGGCAAACAGCTCGCGATACTGCTCGGCATAGGGGCCCAGCTCGAGCCCTCCGCCCACCTGTCCCGCGTCAAATCCGGCGCGGACATCGAACACACCCGGGTCTACTTGCACGCTCATGGTCACCTCGGCTCGAGTTCAGGTCCTCAGAAACGGCTCGATCCGGCGTCGGGCCAAGGGGGCTCGGCCCCTCCCGACCCTGTCCGACTCCAGAATGTGCCCCCCGAACGCCATTTCCAGCGCCAGCCCCTCGAGGCAAGGTGGGAGCCATGTTCGTGATCGAGCTCAGCTACAAGGCAGATCTGTCCGAGATCGACGCAGCCATGCCGGCTCACGTCGCTTTCTTGAAGAAGCACTATGCCGCCGGCGACTTCCTCGTCTCGGGCAGGAAGATCCCCCGCGACGGCGGCATCATCATCGCGGTCGGCGGTAGCCGCGAAGGCATTGAAGCCATCATGCGCCAGGATCCTTTTTGCAAACTCGGCCTCGCGGAGGCGCGCGTGATCGAGTTCCGCGCGAGCCAGCGCGCCGATGACATTCAGCAGCGCATCGCCGCGCGCGGCTGATTTCAACCCCGGCTACCCGGCGCCCCCGCCTCGGCCAGCTGGCGATGCGGCAATCGAGCGCAGTGGCTGATCACATCCCGGCGCGCCGCAGAATCGGCATGGTATCCGATCTCTTCCTCATGCCGTCCACGGAAGTAGTCCAGGGCTGCGTTCACGGCGTCGTCATCCGCGTGCATGGCGGCCCAGCAATCCGCCAGCGTTTCGGCGCAAGTGGACCTGGCTCCCACCGTCTTCATGTAGTGATGGGCCTGCTCGTGCAGCTCGACAAAGCGACACAGGGGCCAGCCATAAAGCTCGCACAGCGGGCGGCTCAGAAAGATCGCTTCCCCGCGCGCGTACCCAAGCCGCAGATCGTTGACGTAGAACGCAACGGCAGGGTCGCCGACGCTCGATGACAAATCGATCGGCGCGTTCGCCAGGCACGCGGGCATCGCTGCTTCGCTGTCCGAGGCGGCGGTCAGCGCATCCGGCATCCGCTCCGCCCCCACGCATGCCGTGAGGCAGCCTGCCAGGAGGAGGAGGCCGGCGATGCCCGTGCTACAGAAAACCCCACCGCCGGCCCGGCTTCTTTCAACGAGATCTGTATTCCGCTCGCCCACACCCGCCTACGTAAGCCATCGCGCCGCACCGCGCCATCGCGCCTCACCCAGCGTGTTCCGATGCGACACGCCTTTCTTCACGCGTGCATTGCCCCGAACTGAGCCCGAGTGTCGTGGCGCGCAGAAACCGCGCTGCGTTGAAACAAACTGGCAAGCTTGGCTACTTTCCTAGCGCACCGAAAGCGCCGGATCCCGAAGCGGGCCTATGTCGCGGTCTGCAACGGTCGACCGTGGTAGACAAGGTCTGCTGAGGCGTCGCGCGCCGTCGCTTCAACCCTCGGGGTTATTGACGAAGCTGAGGTGAGGGTGCTCTCTGAGAGGGCTTCTCAAATTCCGCTCTGGAGGACACTCGCGCTGAGCGCGCGACGACGATGCATCGCGCCGAATGCACGACTCCTTCCAGCAGGTTCGCGCTTCGTTTCCGATCCGAAGCGCGGCCGTGCGCTCGGAACAGGTGCGGAAATGCTGAAACGTGCACCATTGCCTGCGGGAGCGCTCGCGGCACGCGCTTCGACAGCTTCTGTACCCGTTCTTGCGACTGTGATACTTCGGTTTCAGGTGGCGCGGCTGAAGCAGCAGGGCGCGCTGAACTCGCATGAGTTGAGCGCGGAGACCATCGTGGGGAGAGCACCGAGTGCGATGATTCGGGTGCAGCAGTCCTACGTGTCATCGCACCACGCGAGCCTGCGCTGGACTGAACGCAAATGCTGGGAGGTCAAGGACCTCCAGAGCAAGAACGGAACTTACGTCAACCGCGAGCGCATCGCCGCGGGGGAAAAGGTCAAGCTCGAGCTCGGTGATGAGCTGGGGTTCGGATCGCTCGCAGAGCCGTTCGTCGTGGAGGACGTGTCACCACCCCGGGCGATGCTGCTGCCGGTCGAGAGCGAGGAGCCTCCCATTTTCCTCGATCAGACCCTGATCGCGCTGCCCAGCCTGGATCAGCCCGATGTGACGGTCTTTCAGTCGCCGACCGGGCAGTGGCAGGTCGACTCGCGAGATCTGGCGGGGCCACTCCACGATGGCGATCTGATCCGCCTCGCCCAGCAGTCCTGGCGTTGCTGTCTGCCCACCCCGACCGACGACACCGATGTCATCGATCGCTTTCCGAGCTTGTTCGCGCTGGCCGACGTGAACCTGCTGCTCAACGTTTCGCGCGACGAGGAGCAGATCGAACTGTCCCTCCATGCCTCGGGGCGCCCGATGTCGCTCGGGATCAAGGCCTGCTACTACCTGCTGCTGACGCTCGGCCGCTGCCGCCTGCGCCGGGACCTGCCGCCCACGACCGAGGTCAGTGAAGACGGCTGGATCAGCGTGAGCTCGCTGCTCGATCTGCTGCGTGTGTCCGAGCAACGCTTGAACGTGGACATCTTCCGGATCCGTCAGGAACTGCGGGCGGCCGGCGTCGTGGATGCCGCGGCCATCGTGGAGCGGCAGCCACCGCGCCGATTGCTGCGCCTGGGCACCGACCGCCTCGAGATCCGGAACCCGGAAGACAGCTGACGCTTCAGCCGCAAGAGAGCTGGCGCTCGGGGCGGGACTCCGGGGCGAGCTGCGCCAGGAAGGCCTCGATGCGACGCGAGAACAGCAGCAGCTCCGACTCTGGATCGGCGCTGACCAGCTGGTCACGGGTGACGGCTCCCAGCAGCTCACGAGCCTGATCGGGGCGCCCCTCCGCGAGCAATACCCTGGCCTCGATCCGGCACAACTCGGGTCGGTAGAAACGCGCATAGGCGTGCGAGGCCGCGGGGCGAGCGCGCTCCAGAAGCTCCCGGGCAGCCAGGGGTTGCCCAGCCTCGAGCTGCGCCTCCGCCACGAATCCGGCAAATTGCCCCAGGCAGAGCCGGGCGCCCGTGTCCTCGAACAAGTCGTAACCCCGCTGCATGCGCAGCAGACCATTCCTTTCACCGCGCGCCAGCTCGAGCCGCCCGGCAGCGACCTCTGCCACGGCATGAAAGATGGGATGACGCAGCCGCTGTCCGAGGGCTGCGAGGTCCGTCACCCGAGCTTGCTGGGCGCGCCGCCCTCTGGGCGAGTCGTGCTCGCGCAGCAACAGTCCGCGCGACGTGCTGACGAATAGGTTCAGGCCTCGCGCGATCGGCAACCCCTCCGCGGCGAGCTCGGCCAGCTCTTGCTGCTGCGCGGCGCGTTGCGAGTCGCCACGCAGCTGATACACGAGCGAGAGATAGCAGGGCGCATCCACCAGCAGCTCCTGTCCACAGGCGGCCACGATGCGGCGGACCTCCGCTCCGTCGAGCAGCCGGTGTGCCGCGAGCAAATTCTGCTCAGCGCGCCGCAGCTCCCCTCGGTAGTAGGCGACGTGACCGTGCGCCAGGGCGAGCACGCAGTCGCGCGCTGGGGTCGTCTCCAGCGTGCCCAGCACCGCGAGCAGCTGGCTCACCTCTGTCGAATCCTGACGCAGGCAAGCCTGCGCGAATGCGGACCAGAGCTCCGCCAGTGACTTGGTCGCAGCTCGTTGAGGGCGCGGACGGTCACTCCCGCTGGAGCGGGTGCTCACGTCGGGCAATGGATTGCTGGCATTCACGGAGGGACAGAGCAGACGCTCGATGTCCTGCTGCCGCCGCTCCTTTTGCTCGGGGCTCAGACCTGAGCTGCGCAGCAGCTCCAGAGCCCGGCGGAAGTGTACACACGCCTCGAAGTGGCAAGAGCGCCGCGCAGCGTATTCGCCGGCACGCACGGAGAGCTCCACTGCTTCCAGCCAGCGCCCGGCGCGCGCAAAATGGCGCACGAACTGCTCGGGGCGTTCGATCAGCCAGGCCCCGAAGCTGGTCTGCATGACGTCTGCAATGCGCCGATGCAGTTGTTCCCGGCGGGCGGCAGGCAAGCGCTCATAAATCGCTTCCCCGAACATGCGATGGCGAAACACCAGCGTACGCTGCTCGGCCCCGCCCTGATCCAGGATCAGCCCCGCGGCAGTCAGGCGCGTGAGATGCGCCTCGAGCTCGCCGTGCTCGAGCCCGGAGAGCTTCTCCAGGATGGCAAAGATCGACTCGCGGCCCAGCGCTGCCAGCAGATCGACCGTGTCGCGCGCGCTGCCCAGCCCCTGCAAGCGACGATCGAGCGACTCGGTGAGGGAGCTCGGCACGTCGAGAAAGAGCTGCGAGCGCGCGCCGGCCCCCGATCTCTCGATGACGGAGAGCGTGAGCTCCTCCAGCAGCAGGGGCAGGCCGTCCGCGGCCTCGACGATGCGAGCTGCTGTGCGCTGCGAGAGCCCCTGCGCGCCCGGCAACGCGCGCACCAGTTCCAGCGCATCCGCCGCGTTCAACCGGGACACCGACAGCGGCTGGATTGACAGGCAAGCGCTCACTTCGCGCTGACACTCGGACCTGCCGCTCAAGACCAGTAGCAGGGGCCGCTGTGGTGGTTGAATCCGTAGCGAGCGCAGCAAGGCCAGCGAGGAGTGGTCGAGCCAGTGCACGTCATCGACGATCACCAGCACCGGGGGATCGTCCGCCTTCCCCATCAGGGCGGCCAGGCCGGTGCCGATGCTGTGTTCTTGGTAGCTACCTCCCCCCGCCCGCACGCCGGGCGGCGC
>JAICTU010000190.1 GCA_025936205.1 Polyangiaceae bacterium
TCTAGACACCCGCGGAAGTAGCCCAGTGCTCACCTATTGAAAATCCATGATGGATCGGCGCCTTACGAAAGCCTGCCCGGCTAAGATCCTACCTATGAGTCTCGCTTCAGAGGGTACAAAGCGAGCCTGGCGTGACGCGCCAGGCTCGCCGCCTTCGCGCGCTAGTGACTAGGGCCGCGCGCCCTGAACGATCCACTCCCGCACCAGAGCCTGTTGCGCATCGTCGAGAGAACGCGTCGGCTTGGGCATCGGAGCCCCGAACTCGGGTGTGGGCAGGTTGTCGCCGGCGCTCTGGCGAAGTCGCTGCACCAGCAAGCTCGCATCGGGATTGCCGGGCGCGACGCGCAGCAGATCGCTGCGGAAGAGCGACGGGATGCCCACGATGCCGTTCGGTCCGAATGGATCGGTCAGGTCCGGCGGATTGGGCGTGCCCTGGTAGTGGCAGAGGGCGCACTTGCTGTTGTAGATGTTCGAGACGAAGATGGGCGCCACCTGGTTGCTGTAGACGTCGTCGTTCTGGGCGCCGTCCGTCACCCACTGCTCGACCGTCTTCAGCTCATCCGCAGTGATGGGTTTGATCGGATAGGGCATGTGGCTCCCCGTATGCTCCGGCAACAAGCCGAGCTCGGGATCAGAGATTTTGAGCAGCACAAAGCTCTGGTCCGGGTCCCCCGGCGTCACGTCGCGCTCCGGAATGGGCAGGTTGTAACTCGGGTTGTCCACCTTCCAGTAGCTGGGCGCGACGCTCAAGCCATCGTCCGGCGAATACGGGTTGAGCACATCCGGACCGTGACTGGGCTGCGTGCCCGGACCCACGAGACCACCAGGCCGATGGCACAGCGTGCAGTCGGTGAAGAGCGTGCTGATGTCCTTCTGATAGGTAACCCCGCTGTCCTCACTGCCGCCGCACCCGGTCGCCACCGCAACCAGTGCCAGGGAGGAGGCGACGACGGACAGCACCGCGAGCCGCGCGAGAGGGACGCCCTGCATGACGCCCATCTTAGCTCGAGTCCCGGGCTCCGGAAACCCGCCCCGCCGGGGCACTCAGCGACGCTGCCAGGTGAGCACCAGGTACTTCATCCAGCCGCGCTTCAGCGAGAGCTGCAGCGCATGGCCACCGTAGAGCATCGCCCAGTAGTTACCGCGCACGGGGAGCCAGCCGAAACAACGCATCAGCGCGCCGATGGCGTAGTCTCGCGGGCGCTGGATCTCGAGGAACGGAGTGAGGTCCACCGTCTCCACGGGCTCGAAGCCCGCGTGCCGGGCGAGCCCGTGCGCCTCCGACTCCGTGAGCAGGTTGAGGCCCTTCCAGCCGTCGCGCACGCGCTTGGCCAGGCTGCGCGCGCGCGCAACGTCGCGAGCGCCCTCCGCGAGGAGATCGTCGCACACCATCAGGTAGCCGCCGGGGCGCACCAGGTTCGCTGCCTGCTCGAAGAACGCCTTGGCATCGGGCGCGTGAATGAAGGATTCGATGCCGAAGGCCAGGTCAGCAGGCTCGAGCCCCGCGGGCAAGTCGCAGAAGTTGCCCTGGATACAGCGCACGCGGTCCGACAGGCCCTGGGCCGCGATGCGCTTCATGCCCAGCTCGGCCTGCGCGGGGCTGATCGTGATGCCCGTCCCGGCGATCGGTAACTGCTCCGCGATCCAGCACAGGCTGGAGCCAACGCCGCATCCCAGGTCGGCCACTTGCAGGCGCTGGCCGGGCGCGACATCGCTGATGGCGCGCAGCCGCTGCAGCAGCAGCGTGTCGACATAGCGCATGGCCTGGCGGCGGTCCTCCACCCCAGGACCCCAGACCGCGCGATGGATGGTGCCCTCGCTGCCCTGGCCGAGGCTGAGGAACAGGCGCGTGTTGTCGTCGTAATAGCGCCGAACCTGCTCGGCGCCTGCAGTCACTACGTTCATTGGTCTACGGGGCCCGTGAAAATGGGATAGGCGCCCTCTACCACGTCGTCCGGGCCGATCACGGCGCCTGGTTCAGCCCCCGGGGTTGGTTCCGAGTGTTCCGGAGTGTGACAGCGGGCGCAGCCCCCGTAGGACGGCTTGGTATTCATCGGCTCGCGCGTCTGGGTTCCGTCCGGAGCGGTGTACTCGACGGTCACCGTGAACGGCTTGACCAGCGAGGCCTCTCGCCCTTCGAAGAAGAAATTTCCGGCCCGGTTGCTGCGGGTCTGGAGCACCTGCCCGTCCGCGCCGGTCACGATGATCTGCGCCCCCTCCACCCCGAAGCAATCGTGTTTCGTCGTGCGGGCGCCATCCGCATCGAGCAGGCCGTAGATGGTGCCCCCCAGGATCAGCTCAGGCCCGCCGTAGTCGCGGTGACAATCGACGCAATCATGCCCCGGGTACATCTCTTCGCTCGGCGTCAGGCCCCCGATCCAACGCTTGCCCGAGGCACAGACGTCCGTTGGGACGTGCTCGTCGACGAGCTCCGAATTGCAGCTCGACACGAGGCCGATGGCCAGCGCGTAAACGCAACAGGTGCAGAACCGCCGCATGGAGGAGGCAGCTTGGACGAGCGAATGCGGCAAGGCAAGATTCCCCGCCGTCCGCTGGGCCCAATGGCCCAAATCGGGATGTCCCCGCGAAAAATGGCCTTTTTCAGCCCGAAGAGGTTACCCACGGGTTCTGGGCAGGGTGCTAGTCTGCCCTGCGTTACTTAAACATGACGTCTGCACTTAGCTCTGCCGACTCGGGCGACGCCCCTGTCGTGCGTCGGAAATCGTCCGCTGGCCTGGCCTGGACCAGCATCGCGCTCAGCGCGGTGCTGCTGGTCGCCAGCGTGGGCTCGGCGGATTCGAAGCGAGTGATCGAGCGCCTCGAGAGCGTCGACACGCGCTGGCTGTGGGTGTCTTTCGCGATCAATGCGCTGCAGATCGCGTTGCTCGGGCTGCGCTGGTCCCGGGTGGCCAACATGCTGGGCATTCAGCTCAGCTGGGTGAAGGCCACGACGGAGTACGCGCTCTCGACCCTGACCAACCAGGTGTTGCCCAGTGGCGTGGCCGGTGATGGCTTGCGTGCGCTGCGGCACGCCAAGAGCTCCGATCGTGGGCTGCTGCCCGTGCTGGAGGCGCTCGCGCTCGACCGCCTCTCGGGTCAGATCGGCGTGTGGTTGGCCGTGCTGGTCAGCGCGCCCCTGATCGTGCAGATGGGTGCCCTCGACCTGAAGCGGCTGCTCCTCGTCGTCTTGCTGCTCGCGGGCGGCGCTCTGGTGCTCTGGCAGGTGGCCGTACGCTGGCGCACCTCGCGGCCCGCCGCGCTGCGCGCCGAGCACTGGCTGCGCAAGGCGGCCAAGTGCTTGCTATTGCCCAAGAACGCGGCGGTGCACCTGCCGCTGTCGCTGCTGCTCGTGGTGTTCTCCCTGCTGCAGATGTACGTGGCGTCCCGCGCGCTGGGCGTGGAGCTGCCCCTGCTGCATCTGTTCTGGGTGGGTCCCCTGCTCATGGTCGCCGGTACGGTACCCAGCTTCTTCGGCGGCTGGGGCATCCGTGAGGGCGCCAGCGCGCTGCTGTTCGGAGCGGCCGGGCTGTCGCAGAGTACGGGCGTCGCGGTGTCGAGGGTCTACGGCACGTTCGCGCTGCTGAGCAGCGTGCCAGGGTTGCTGGTGGTGCTGTTCGACTCCGAGCGCATCGGCCACGACAAGGTGAAGGCCTGGTCGTACGCCAACTCGATCAGCATGCTGGTCGCCACGGCCTTCGTGCTCTGGCTCGGCTATCCGCCCCTGCTCTCGTTCGTCGGCGCGTTGTGCTTCTTCTTCCTGGTCGCGCAGGCGCGCGGCATGTGGACTCCGACCGGCGACTTCGGGCTGGCCAACATGGTCACCACGCTGCGCCTGGTGGCCACGATGGGCATGCTGGTCGGGTTTGCGAGAGAACCGGGCTGGGTGCTGGCGGCGGTGGCCCTGTTCATTCTGCTGCTCGACGTGGTCGACGGCTGGCTCGCGCGCCGCAGCGCCCTGAACAGCATGTTCGGCGCTCGCTACGACATCGAGTCGGACGCCTTCCTGGTCATGACGCTGTCGGTCCTGTTGTGCCAGCGGGGACAGGCGGGCCCCTGGGTGCTGCTGGCCGGCGCCTGGCGCTACCTGTACGTGCTCGCTCCGCTGGTGATCCCGACGCCGGTCGGCGAGGGACCGCGCTCGCGCTGGGGTCGCACCGCGTACGTGGTGATGGTCATCTCCTTCATGCTCGCGCTGGCGCTGCCTCCGAGCAGTGCAGAGCCGCTCAGCTTGCTGGGCACGTCGGTGGTGACGCTCTCGTTCCTGTACTCCTTCTGGCTCCGCTACGGGCCCGTTCGCGACGCCGAGGCGGAGAACGCGACCGCCTGAGCGCGGCTCGAGAAGCTCCGCTCAGCGGTACAGCACGAAGTAGCGATCGACGATCTGCGGATCGTGAAAGCACATCTGCTCGCCGGGGGTATCCACGCAGCGCGCCGGCGCCTGGTCGCCCGGCGAGTACACGTAGTCCACGAACACGCTGCTCGCTGAGGAGTCGGCCTCGCCTGCGGTGCAGGAGCGAATGCCGCTGCCGTGCAGCAAAGCGCGCAAGGGGCGGTCGAGGCTGGCATTCGTGATCAGCTGCTCGGGTCGCGGAGAGAGCGCGAGCACCGCGCGAACCAGGCCCTGCTTGGGCAGGTAGCCCCAGCTGCTGGTGTAAGGCGAGCGCTCCCCCAGGAAGAAGGTCGTGATGCCGAGATCCTCGTGGGCCCAGGGTAGATAGAAGTTGGCTGCCAGATAGAACAGGTTGCAGCCGGTCAAGGCCACCGTGAGCGCCGCCACCGGGGTGCGCCAGCGGGCGTCGCGTTCGATGGCAGCGGCTCCGAGCAGGCCCAGAAACGCGCACGCCGCGACCAGCGGTAACACGAAGAAGCGCACCCCCAGGTACGGCGCCACGATCGTGCACACCACGGCGGACGCCAGCGAGGCCACCAGGCAGAACAGCGCGGCCCTCGGGATCTGCCAGAGGCGCCGCCACCAGGGCAGCAAGAACCCCAGCCCCAGCAGCCAATAGGGCCAGATCTCGACCGTGACTCGTCCGCAGTAGCGCAAGTACACGGTCTCGCCCGTCCAGGTCTCCCACAGGGCCTTGGGCAGCCAACGCAGATCGGCCACGCCGCCGCGCAGCGTGTAGCCTCCTGCCGAGGTCCCGCTCTCCAGCGCGGTGTCGTACAGAGCCAGCGCGATCGCACGGGGCAGCGCGCCCAGCAGCAGCCCCGCCAGGAAGGGCAACCAGGCGATCGACGGCCAGCGCCGGTAGGCGATCAGCCAGGCCAGGGCGATCCCGACGGGAAAGGCCACCCCGATCAGGTGATTGTAGACGAGCAGGCCCCAGGCGAGGCCGGCCCCCAGCGCCGCCCAGCGCGTGCGCAGGGTGAGCAGATACAGCCCCAGCACCGTCAGAAAGGGCATCAGCATCAGGACCTCGATGCCGGTCCGCAACGTCACGAGCCAGACCGGCAAGGTCCCCACGAGCAGCAGCGTCCAGGCGCTCGCGAGTGGCGCCGGATAGAGCTGCCGGCACATGCGCGCGATCAGCACCAGCGCGCCGCCGTTCGCGAGCACCGAGCAGCCGCGCAGGACGAACAGCCCGTGTTGGTTCCCGAACAGCCAGAGCAGCAGCCGGGGAAACGGGCCGGAGTAGAGAGTCAACCCGCTCAGGGGATTGGCCGCCGGCCATTCGCCGCGCGAGGACACGATGCTCCAGCCCTCATCCATGTGCATGCCGGGCACGCTGGTCAGCTTCCAGCTGGTCAGCGCCAGCCAGGCGGCAACGCCCAGCCAGGACAGCACGGAAGCCAACGAGGCGAGCCGCTCGACGGTCACGGGCCAGGCGGCAGCGCGCAGCCCTGCCCGTTCAGATGAGCGACTGTCCGTCATGGGTATCTCTCAATCCGGACGCACGTAGAAACGATCGTTCAGAGGGACATACCCGCCGTCGCGAATGAAGGGCATGACGACCGCCTCGATGTAACGCTGCTTTCGCCGCGCACCGAACATGGTATTGCCGAAGACGATCAGCTTCGGCCGCTTCTCGTCGAGACCATCGCGGATGACCGACAGGCGTTCTTCGTCGGTATCGCCGGGATAGTAGTCGATGATCTCGTCGAGCACGATGCCACCGCGAAAGCCGCTGGCTCGATCCGAATACACGTAGAGGAGCGGATCGTCGAGCGTGAAGATCGTGTCCTCGGGGCTCGAGTGCTCACGGACGAACGCGATGTCGGCCGGGTCCACCGGAGGCGGCTCGGTCTTGTAGCTCGCATACTTCTTCCACTCGGCGGCGAAGCGCGGCCCCGTCAGGAACAGCGCAAGCGCCAGCCACGAGGCCCCCAGCACCTGGCGCGCGGCGCTGCCCCAGTGCTTCGAAAAGAACGTGTCGAGTGCGACGGCGCCGAGCACCATGCAGAAGTACGTCCCCGCCATCGCCATGATGAAGTAATGCGGGGAATAGCCGCCACCGATCGTGACCGAGTAGAGCGACGCCGCGAAGGTGACGAGCGCGCCGATGCCCACGATCCTACGTTGCCCCGGCAGCGTCAGCAGCGCGAGAAAGAATGGGACGAATACGCCGAGATGCGCTGGATTGAGGTAGAGCTTGGCCAGCCGCCGGAGCGCTTCGGCAAGGGGGCCCCCCTCCGGATCCGCGGCGGCCCAGCCGAGCTGATAGGCATAGTTCTGCGCATAGGCGATGCTCAGCTTCAGCTCCAGGATGTACCAGCTCAGCGAACGAGTGATGAGCATGTACACGAGCCAGATCGCCGCCACGCCGAACACGCCGGAGATCGTGAACAGCGCGAAGCGCTGGACGGCGCCCTTGCGGGTGGACTCGATGCGATGCAGGAGCAGCAGCGACAGCCACGCGCTGACGACCGGGAACACCATCGGCTCCTTGCTCAGCGGGGCAAGCGCGAGCAGCACGCCGCCCAGCACCAGCTGGGTGCGCTCCCACTGGGTTCGAATGAGCAGCGCGCCGGCGCCCAGCATGAAAAAGTCGAGCGCGAACGTCTCCGGATCGTTGATCACGCCATTGTGCAGACCGTCATCGTAGAAATGATGGATCGCGAGCATGAGCGATCCGATCACCAGGAGGCGATGGATCCGCCGACTCAGGAGGGCGACGGCGAGCGCGAGAAAGCCCGCCAGCGAAAGCAGCGCGAGCAGCTTGCGATAGCCCAGGTTCTCGATGCCGAAGAGCTGGATGCCGAGCGCGTTGACGAAGATCAGAGCCGGGGGTTTGAACTCCTGGAAATCCCGGTAGGGGACCTGCCCCTTCACCACCGACCAGCCCTCGTTCACGAACCAGTGCTCGTCGTAGGCGATCTGCGCGAATCGATACTTGACCCCCAGCACGTGGTGGAAAAGCGCCACCCCGAGCAGCACGAGCGCGTCATAGCCATGCCGAAGGAGGCTCGGGGCGGCGACAGTGAAGCGCCACGGGTGCTGCGAGTGCGCGTCCACTAAAAAAAACCGCTGATGACGATCGGCGCTTACCGCGAGCATTCCCCCCGGTCAAGCGACGCCATCGTCACCGGCACGGCTCGGCTTGGAGCAGGCGAGCCACTCCCGCGCCGACACCCTTCATCATCGTGACGCTCTTGCTAGCGGCGCCTGCGGTTAGCTACGCGGACCAGACGAAAAATTTCGTGCGAGCGCTCCGTCGGGTGAGCAGATGGACGGCCTCGATCCAGCCGTGTGAACGCCTGCTCAGCCGATGGTTCGGAGTGACAGGGGGTGTTCGTCCTGCTAATTGGGCTGGTGGATGCAGGTCGCGCACTTGGGCGAGATGCCCAGCCTTACTCGAGGGAATGTGTTGGTGGCCCGGCGCGGGTTGCTCATTTTCGTGGTCCTCGGCGTGCTTGCCTTGGCGATCACGATCTGGGTCTGGGCGCCCGGCATGATGATGGCCGACTCTGGCGACGAGTTCGAGCAAGCCCGGACCCTGGTGATGCGGGACGACCATCCCGTGATGATGGCGCTGGTCTGGCATGTCATGGACAAGATCTTGCCGGGTCCGCTCGGCATCTTCGTGCTCTGCACGGGCCTGTACTGGGCGGGGCTCACGACGCTGTTTTGGTCGCTGGAGGGCCCGATCGTAGCGCGCGCCATCGGCTTGTACATTGCCGGCTTCTATTTCCCCGGGTTCGTGAACCAGCTGATCATCTGCAAGGACGCCTTGATGCAGGGGGCGCTGATTGCTGGGGTGGCTTGCCTGGTCGTGCCGACCGCTCGCTGGATGACCGCGCGTCGGGTGCTTGCGCTGCTGTTCTTCACGATCGCGATCGGAGCCCGGCACAACGCTTCCACCGGCGTGTGGCCGCTGCTCGCGCTGCTGTTCTTGTCGCTGCCGGTGCTGCGCGACAGGGCGCGCTGGCTGCGCCTGCTGGCAGCCTCGGGCGCCAGCCTCGTGCTCACCTACGCGCTGACCGTCGGCGTGGACCGCGCCACCTCGCCCTTTGCCGAAAAGACAGACTTCTGGCAGATGCTTGCCGTTTTTGATCTCGCCGGCACGTCAGTCCGGGCAGGCAAGGTGCTCGTCAACCCCGAGACAGGGGTACTCACGAGGCGCATGGGGCTGGAAGAGATCCGGCATAACTATCAGCCCACCTACGGCTCCAGGCTCTACTATTGCATCCCGTTTCGCGGCAAGCCTTGCGTCCACGTGTTTCGCGAAACCCGTGACCCCGAACAGCTGGCGGCACTCTCCCGCAACTGGCGTCAGGCGATATGGGAGAATCCCATCGCCTACTTCAAACATCGCCGCACGGTGGCCAAATCGCTGCTGGGCATCAAGAATGGCGCGCCCGGCGCGTTTTACTGGTCCAGCATACCCCACCACCCGATCGCGGCGAACTATCCGACCTCGGACCTGGCCGTGAGAACGTACGCCTGGATCGACAACCAGGTGCCCAAGCTTTGGTTTCAGCCGTGGGTCTATGTCCTGATGGGCTGCTTGTTACTGCCCGTGGCATTGATCCGGTACTTCCGGGGCGGGGCCTTGCTGCCCGCGCTCTTCCTGCTCTCGGGACTGTCGTACGAGTTCGGGCTGTTCATTGCGGCCATTTCGGCGCCGTACAGGTACGGCGTGTATTCGACGTTTTGCCTGGTACTGGGGCTGATCCTGTTCCTCTTCCCGTCGCCCCGGCGTTTTGACCCAGCCTCTGAGCCTCGCCTAGCCTCCTGAAGGAGCCGCGCCCCTCAGCGCCAGGCAATCGCCGCCAGATTTCCCACCGGCGCCGCAATCGTCCGACGCCCGAGACCCGTCGCTGACAGCGTATTCAGCAGCGCGTCTTTGATCCGTGCCGGCACCGGCAGGAGGCGTGCCCAGTAGCTGGCTGGGTAGCGGTTGACGACGCGGTGCACTTCGACGCGCTGAAAGCCGGCGTGCCCCAGCAATCGGCGCACACTGTCGGGTGAGAAGAGCTGCAGGTGCTCGATGTCGAAGATCGGTGAACGGCGGCCCATGAGACGCGCCAGGAGCGCGCGCCGGTTGTGGCACACGATGAAGAACGCTCCCCCTCGCTTCGTGATTCGAAACGCCTCACGGCACAGCTGCAGCGGATCGTACACGTGCTCCATGGTCTGAAAGCACGTGACCAAGCGAAACTGCTCCGCCTGAAAGTCCTCAGCTCGGAACGGCTGGTGTCGAATCCGGCCGCGCACCGCCGGATCAGCGGCGGCGATCGGCGCGGCCGAGGGCTCGACGCCCTGTACCTCGGTGAAACTCGCCGCAACGAGCTCCGACAGAAAGGCGCCGTCTCCCGTGCCGATGTCGAGAGCGCCGGCGCGATCGGGTAAGCCCCGAGAGATCTCGGGCAGGAACGCCGCGTAGGTCGCCGCCGCGTATCGAGATTCGTCGGAAGCGTCGAAGGCCGCGGCGTCGTAGGCCTGCTCGAGCGCGGCGCGCTCCGGCGCGGGGCTCGAATACAGCAGGTCACAGGCCTCGCACAGCACGAGCCGGAAGTGCATGTACTCGGGCCGCTTGCGCGACGCGAAGGCGAAGCCGTCGAGGCGACCGAAGTCGACGTTCGCCGGAAAGAGCTCGCGCGCGTCGGACGATCCACACACGGGACAGCTGCGCGAGCGCAGCTCGCCGGGTCGTGGTTGCGCAGCCTTCATGCCGCCTTCTCCGCTGTCACGGTGAACCCGAGGAAATCCACGGCTCCCTGCCAGCCCCGGGTCGCGTTGGCGAGCACCGCCAGCCCCAGCATCGTCGGCACCGACGCAGCCCCTGCGAGCCGGCACAGCCATTCGAACGCCGGATGCGAAGGTTGCGGCGACAGGAGCGAGTAGATGAAGCCCATGCCCTTGTAGCAGGCGACGGTGAGCTGGTTGCCGCGGCCGTAGACGCTGATGTTGCTGAATCCAGCCTTTCGCAGCAGGCTGTCGAGGCCGGAGGGCGTCGGCCTCCAGTAGTCGTACGGGACGAAGTGCCAGCGCGCCGCAAAGGGAATGGTCAGGAGGACGCGACCGCCCGGCTTCAGGCAGCGGTGCATCTCGGACAAGAAGACCACCGGCTCCGCAACGTGCTCCAGCGTCTCCGTGCACAGCACGAGATCGGCCAGGCCCGACTCGAGCGGCCAGCGATCGCCCGAATAGTAGATGGTATCCGGGGCCTGCACGCGAAAGTGGTCGCGGGTGTCGGCAAAGTCGATGCCGATGTAGCGAACGTTCGCGCCGAGCAGCTGGCGATACGGCTGCAGCCCACAACCGGCGTCGATGACGGTGCCGGAGACACGCGGCAGCTCCTGCGACAGATCCTCCCAGATGGTGGCGCTCTGAAGGTCGAAAAAGCGCAGGGCGCGCGCGCGCAGCGCTGACCCGACGCCACCGCCCGAGTCATAGGCGGGCGGCTTCCAGTGCTCCTCCTTGGAGCCGACCAGGTTCTTTCGAGTCTTCACGGCTCAGGCTTGCCCGGTTGCCGAGCGAATTTCACCGCCGCGGATGATCGCGCGCCGGATGAAATGCGGTCGGTGCTTGGATTCTTCGAGGATCTTGGCGACGTATTCGCCCACGGTCGCGATGCCGAACAGATTGATCGATCCAAAGAACAAGGTGAGCAACATCAACGTGGTCGCTCCTCGGGGCGCGAGCTCCGGGAAGATCAGCCGCAGCGCGACTTGCACGACACCCAGGGCCAAGCTCGCCAGGAACAGCACGGAGCCCACGAAGCTCAAGACCGAGAGCGGCGTGTAGCTGAAGGACAAGATGCCCTTCTTGGCCCACCACAGGTTCTTCAGCAGACTGTTGGTGGTACGCCCGAACATCCGCTCGGGGCGGACGTAATCGACGCCGGTCTGCCGAAAGCCGACCGATGCCCGGATGCCGCGCAGGAACAGATCCCGCTCCGGATACTGGAGCATGGCCTTCACCACCTTGGCGTCGATCAGCGAGAAATCGCCTGCGTCACGCGGGATGGGGATCGACGAGAAGGCGTCGAAGATCCGGTAGAAGAGCTTGTACGCGATCTGCATGAAGAGCGGTGCGACCCGCTTCACTCGCCGCCCGTACACGATGTCGTAGCGCTCGCGCCACTTGGCCACGAACTCGGCGATCAGCTCGGGCGGGTCCTGCAGATCGCCATCCAGCAGCACACAGGCGTTCTTGTTGGAGATCTCCATGCCGCTGCGGAAGGCGGACTGCGACCCGAAGTTCCGCGAGTGGGAGATGCCGATCACGCGCCGATCGCGCGCGCTGATACCCCGGATCACTTCTTCGCTGTCGTCCGGGCTGTTGTCGTTGACGAAGATGATCTCGTAGTCGATGCGCAGCTCTTCGAAGGTCTTCTTCAAGCGCTCGTACATGATGGGAATGGCCTGCCCATCTTTGTAACAGGCGATGATCGCGGAGACGCTGTGCTTCTCATCGATGCCGAACTGCTTCGAGGAGCGCTGGTACTCATCGCGATCTTCCAGCCGCTGATACCACTCGGCGGTGCGCTGCAATCCGTGTCCGAAATCGACGCGCGCTTGCCACCCCAGGAGCTCGCGCGTCTTCTTCTGATCCGAATACCAGTCGGAAATGTCCCATTTCCGGCTCTGCATGCTGTCGTACGCCGGCTCCCCCGCGATGGAAAACACCCGCGCGGAGACGGCGGCGACCTGCGCGATGGTCGTCTTCTGACCGCTGCCGATGTTGAACGAGTCGCCGAAGTTCGCCGGGACGAGGTTGAGCGCCGTGTCGACGTACGCCAGCACGGCGTCATCGACGTAGACGAAGTCGCGCGAGATATCGCGGTTGACGAACGGGGGGTACTTTCTCTCGAGCCCGAGCTTGACCACCGTGGGGATGAGCCGCGACGGGTCCTCGAGCGGGCCGTAGATCGAGAACAGCCTCAGGTTCGCGCAGGGGAAGTTCTTCTTCTTGCCGTAGAAGTGCAGCAGGTTGGCGCAGGCGACCTTGGATACGGCGTAGTCGCTGTTGGGCTGCGGGAGGTCGTCTTCACGGGGGCCGGCAGCTCGGTCGCCGTACTCCGATGAGCTGCCCGAGTGCACGTAACAGCTGATCTGCTGGGGCTGCAGCCGCTGCAGCAGGCGCACGGTCAAATTGAAGTTGGTCTCGTAGATCAGCTCGCCGTCTGCCTCGAACGAGTAAGCACCATAGGCAATGCAGTTGAAGACCGTGCGGGGCTTCACCTTCTCGAGCAGGGCATCCAGGTTGGCGTCGACGAGCAGATCGGCCTGGATCAGGTTCTGGTCGGGCAACCCCGCGAGCCGCCAGGCGGGGAAATGAAACAGCGTGCCGTAGACGTCGCTCCGATGCGCGAGCAGCGTGCGGAACAGATTGGCGCCGACGAAACCGCTCGCCCCCAGCACCAGGATCGGCCCCTGCAGCCGTCGTACCTTCGCACCCGGGTCGCTCTCGGGCTGGCTCGCCTGCTCTCTCGCCATACCCGTCAGCGGACGTCTTCGAGCAGCGCGGCCGCGATGCTCTCCGGATCGAGGCCGCACTCCTTGCGATGGTAGCGTTGAGAGCCGTAGTGGCCCGAAGGGTAGCCCAGGGCGCAGCGATGGCTGAAGCGCCGCGGCACCGCCCCACGTTGCAGCAGAGCCAGCGCCAACATCTGCGCGGCGCCGCCCTGCGCGACGTGCTCTTCGACGACGAGCAGATGGTCGCGCGTCCGCAGCTCCTCCAGGAAGCTGGCCGGCAGCGTCTCTGCCTGCACGGGGAGCTCCGTCACCACCCACAGCGAGGGGCGCTTCGCTTCGGGCTGCGACAGGAGCATCTGCAGCAGGCTACCAGCCAGGGGTCCCACGATCACCATCACCGGACCCCCTCCCCGCAGCACGTTGCGCCAGGGCGCATAGGCGGGGAGCTGAAGCTCCTTGGGCCGCTCGTCGCGACCGAGGCGCAGGTACGCAGGGCGCCCGGCGGCTCGGATGCGCGCGATCGCCTGGGCCACGTCCTCGGCGAACGCGGGAACGTACGCGGTCAGATTCGGCAGCGTGAGCAGCGCCCCGTAGTCCTCGAGCGCGTGGTGCGTGGCACCCATGACGCCATAGGCATACCCGCCGCCGTTTCCGACCAGAAATACCGGCAGGTTGTGCAGACAGACGTCGTTGCGGATCTGCTCGAAGGGCCGCGCGAACAGAAATGGCGCGATGCTATACACCCACGGCTGGAACCCCGAACGCGCGAGGCCCGCCGCGACCGTCACCATGTTCTGCTCCGCAACGCCCGCGTTGATGAAGCGTTCCCCGGCGGCCTGCCGCACCGGTTCGAGCGCCATGAACCCGAGGTCGCCCGTCAAAAAAACGAAGTCGGGCTCGCGCGCGAGCTCACGCAAGACGGTCGATAGAATCGCCCTCATGAGCGACCGCGCTCGGGAACTGGCTGCCGGCTGAGCTCAGCGACGGCCTGCTCGTACTGCAGCTCCGTCAGCGGGAGATAGTGCCATTCCATCTTGTGCTCCATGAACGACACCCCACGTCCCTTGGTCGTTCGAGCGACAATCGCCGCCGGACGCGGCCCGTGCGCGAGCAGCGCCCGCTCGATCGCTTCGGGGTCATGCCCGTCGATCTCCTGGACGTCGACGCCGAACGTACGCAGCTTGTCGGCGATCGGGCCCAGGTCGGCCACCTCGACAGTAGTACCGAAGCCCTGAAGGCCATTCAGATCGATCAGGATCGTGAGCGCGTCGAGCTTCTGGTGAGCAATGAACGTCAGCGCCTCCCAGGTCGACCCCTCATTCCACTCGCCATCGGAGGTCAGGCAGAAGACGCGGCCGGGTTCGGCCTTGAATCGCTTGGCCAGCGCGAGTCCCGCGGCCAGCCCCAGCCCGTGACCGAGGCTCCCCGTGGCGAAGGAGATCCCCGGTACCCCGTCGACGGGCGGGTGCCCGGCGAGCTTCGTCTGGTCCTTGTGAAACTGTTTCAGGTCGTGGTCCGTCAGCAGCCCTCGAGACCACAGGGTCGTGTACAGCGCCCCCGCCGCATGGCCCTTCGAGAGAATGAAGTGATCCTCTTGCTTCAGGACCCGATGATGCAGCGTCATGAGCAAGTCGAGGCACGAGAGGTTCCCTCCGATGTGCCCCACCCCGCTCTCGTAGTGCATCTGGAGCAGACGCAACTTCGCCTTGCGAATGAGCTCGTTCAAGGTTCGCGCTCGGTCCATCGCAGTGGGCCAATTGGCCTGAAAACGGGCCGCACGGGTGCTGATCTAGCAGACCCCGTGTCGGCTCGACAGCTCTCACAAGTACATGTGCAGCTGAGCCTGCAACATTTCGCCCCGCTCCTGCCGCCACACCAGGTCCGTCCGCAGCTCGAAATGGGGGGCAAAAAACCAGTCGACCGTGAACCACGCGCCCGGATCGGGCTTGCCCCGGCCCAAGCCCGTCTCGCTCCCGTCGGACTTGCCGCGGTCGAGCAGCTCTCCCGAGGCCGCCAGGTGCAGCCCCTGCACGAGCTCGAAATCCAGTGTGGCCATGCCGACGTAGCCCAGGCTCGTGTTCGTCTTGGCGAGCAGATCCGCTTCCGCCAGCAGCACCACGGGCTCGGCGAAGACATACCTGGCGGTGAGCCCGTGCGCCTGCCTCACCACGGGGCCATCGTCCACGTTGAGCTCGTGCTCGGAACGCAGCACCAGCGAGCTGACGCCGAGCGCGAAGTCCTCGGCGAACAGATACTCGAGAGACCCGCTGTATCCGCGCTCGCGGAGCGCGTCATTGGGCCGCTGAAAATTGCCCAGCGAGAGCATCAACTCACCACGCCAGCGCCCTGCCGCGTACAGGGCGCTGATGCCGTGGTCCTGATCGGATTCGCGATCCGTGAGCGTCTCGGAGCGCACCCACATCGTGTGTTCCGAGCTGCGGATGCCAAACGGCAAATTCAAGCGCCCGGCGCGCACCATCCAGCCCCGCGAGAAGCGGTAGCCGAGCCAGTAGTTGCGCGCGACCATGAGGTAGTCCTCGTCCTCCACGTTGCCGAACACGCGCGCCTTGCTGGAGTGCTCGTAACGATTCGACGCCTTGGACACGCCGATGCTGCCGGCCAGCGTGAACGCGCCGACAGTGCCGGCTCCCGTCAGATCCGCCTGCATCGGGAAGGTGCGGAACTTGGCGCTGTCGAAGCTGGTGAGGCTCATCACCCGCAGGCTGCCGCCCAGGTGCAGGTTCTCGGGCTCCGTCACGCCAAACAGGAACTTGCCCGCGTCGGTCGGCGTGGTCTCGCTCCAGGGCATCGCGAGCAGAGTCTCCCCCATCACTCGGCCCATCCCGGTGAGCGTCTCCCCGCCCATGGGGTCGACGTGACAGCTGCCACACTGTGCAAACCCGTGCCGGATCATCCAGGGGTACGCGTGGGCGGAGGACGCGCTCGCGCCGATCACCAACAGCGTCAATAAGAACACGACCCGATGAGCCA
>JAICTU010000591.1 GCA_025936205.1 Polyangiaceae bacterium
CCGTCGCTCGACCAGCAAGAGGAGGCGATCAACGAGCTCTTCGAGGAGATGCTGGACGAGCTGCTGCAGAGCGCGCAGCAGCAGAGCCAGCGGTCTCGCGGGCGGCGGCGCTGAGCGGCTCCGACTTCGCATTTCTGCTCCCTCCTCTCGCGACCCTCCTCTCGCGACCCTCCTCTCGCGACCCTCCTCTCGCGACCCTCCTCTCGCGACGCGCTGGGGAGGAACGTAGCGAAATCGTCATAGCCATTGGATTCGCTTGCGGCGGTGCTAGGAATGAGGGTTGGATGGCCGTAGGTGGGCGTCCAGGGGCCTATCGGGCAGAAAGGGCCGTGGCAATGCAACGAAACCGGCATGGCGATCCCTCCAGCACTTCACTCGAAGAGCAGGAGAGCCCCGACGATGATCCTCCCACAGCACCACAGCGCCGTACCGAGCCCGATCTGAACCGGTACGAGGAAGACAAGATTGCGACCGTGCCTTGGCCCCCGCCTCTGCCGTCGCATCCGCACACCGTCGAAGCCTAGAAATCCACCCGGAACAGCTGCTGACCCATCAGCAAAATATCCCCGACGGAAAGCGCCTGCGACTGCTGCAAACGCACGAAGCTGCCGTTCGAGCTGCCGAGGTCCGTGAGCCAGACGGCACTCTCCGGGTCCACGGACAGCTGGCAGTGCAGGCTCGAGACGTAGACATCGTCCGCGAACAGAGCATTGCCGCGCTCGCGCCCGAGGTGGAAGCCCTGCCGCGGGATCAAGAACGCGTTGCCGGTGGTGTCTCGCCCGATCAGCGAGGTGATCCGCGCGATATAGCCCGAGCTCGGGCTGCCGAAGTGCCGCACATTGTCAGTGAACTGGTACCCGTCCTCGAGTGACTCCAAGCGCAGGATCTGCTGACCGACGCGAAATACATCGCCCCAGCGCAGCCGCCACGGAGCGTGGGCGCGCAGCCGCAGATAGACCCCGTTCAAGGAGCCCGCATCCTCCACCAGCACGCGCGTACCTCGTCTGATAAAGACAGCGTGGGCGGGCGACAAGTAGTTGTCACCCGAAAAGATCGACCCTGTCTCTCGCCCCACCGGCACACCCTCACTGACCGCGAACGTACCGACTTCAGTGCCGTTCGCGCTCAACGCCGTGAGCTGCAGCAGAGCTCCCGGCGTAGCCCTGGACTGCGCTGATTCGCCTTCGGTGTCGGCGCTGTCGAGCGCAGAGCCACACCCGGCACAGAAGCGATTCTCGAGCGGATTGGGCGTAAAACACTGCGGGCACTCGAGGTCGCGGGACATCGGACCATAGGACCCGCGCCGGCTCGCGGGGTCAATGCGAATCATCACGGCGTCTCGGATAATTGCTGGCGCAGTCCGGGCGCATTCATAGTTCTGGCTCCGCTACATCGAAGGCCCGCGCGCTGCTGCAGCGCTGAGCGGGGTTCTTTGCGAGTTGCTCCAGGGCACTTGCCTTTCAACCGCGCCTACTACGAACGCCATGGCTACGAACTCGTGCCGGACGCGCTCTGCGAAGCCGGCATTCGCGCGCACCTCGACGAGCCGCCATCTGCCAGCGCCCGAGCAGCGGGTGGCGATGCGGGCTGGCTCTGAGCCGTGCTAGCATGCGCGGCGTGAGTCGCTCCAGGTTCTCCGCTCTGCTCTTGGTGCTGGGCCTGGCCGCTTGTCGATCCGCTCCGCTGCAGGCGCCGAGCCCTATGGGGCCGCTGCGGCTCGAGTTCCTGCACGACTTCAACCCAGCTCGTGGCGCTGCACCCTCCGCTGACCCACTCTCTGCGTCCTGGAGCGCAGCGGCGCTGGGAGGCCTCTCCGGCCTGTACTACGAAGAGGCCGCGCGTACGCTCTACGCCGTCTCCGACAATTGCGCGCGTGGTCCGGCGCGCATCTATCGCTTCGACGTCGAGCTCAGCGCGGAGCGCCTTCGGGTCGAGCCGCGCTCCATGCTGCAGCTGCGGGATACTCGTGGCGGTGGCTTGTCCGACCTGTGTGACAGCGAGAGCCTCGCCCCCGACCCGGCGGGGGGCTTCTTCATCGGCACGGAGAATCACGACGACCTGCGGGGCATGCGCTGGCCCAGCATCCTGCGTGTGACGCTGGATGGCGCCATCACCGGCGTCGTCCCGTTGCCGGAGGCGTTCTTGCCGGAAGCAGAAGCTGTCCACACGCGCGGCACCCGCGACAACCTGGCGTTCGAGGGACTCTCGGTTTCGCCCAGCGGCCGCTGGCTGACGGCCGGCAGCGAATCCGCCCTGCAACAGGACGGCCCGGAGGCGACTTTCGACCACGGCACGATCGTGCGGTTCTTACGCTGGGATCTCGCGAAGCACACCCCGCCCGAGCAGTTTCGCTATGCCACTGAGCCCGTTCCACGGCCCGCGAACGGCGCCGCGGATCTGGTGGGCGGCAACGGCGTTTCCGAGCTATTGAGCCTCGACGATCAGCGCCTGCTCGTGCTCGAGCGCGCCTACGTGAGCCGACCGCACGAGCATGGCCCGAACACCGTCCGCATCTTCGAGGTGACCCTACCGAACAGTCCCGGGCCCGCGAGCACGGAGGCAGGGCCGCTCTTGTCCAAACGCCTGGTGCTGGACCTGGATGAAGTCCTGCCGCAGCTGGAGCCGGGACAGCAGACGCTGGACAACGTCGAGGGGATGAGCTTCGGCCCTCGCCTGCCGAGCGGCGAGCGCACGCTCCTGCTCGTGAGCGACGATAACTTCAGCAAATATCAGCGCACGACATTCCTCGCCTTTCGCATTCTAGAATGAGCGCGTGGAACCGGCACTGATTCGGGTGGGCTCGGCGCTGCAGCCCAGCGCCCAACCCCAGGACTGCCCTCCGACGACGCGCGCTCAGAAGCACCAGTCGAACGACGTGCCGTGCTGGCACGAGTCGCCGCTCTTGCAGTCGGCGTCGACTACGCACAGCCGGCGCTCGCCGTCCCCGCACTTGGGCTTGCAGGAGGTCGCGTGGTAAACCGGCGATTGGCGCGGATTCAGCAGCCCACAACAATGCCCGCCGGGGCAGTCCTCCGCAGAATCGCAGCCCATCACCAGGCACTTCCCCTCCAGGCTGCAGGCGCAGTCCTCAAAGGCGCTCACGCAGGAGGCTCCGCTCGAAGCCCGGCAACAGGCGGTCCCCGCCGCGCAGGGCATGGCCTCGGTGCACGCCACACCCCCGCCAATCGTGCCCGTCGGCGCGGGGATCATCAGTCCGCCGGTGCCGCCGCTCGAGGTCGTACTGCTGCCTCCCGCGCCGCCGCTGTCACCGGTGCCAGCGGCGCCCGCGGCGGCTCCTGCTGCCCCGGCTGCAGCAGCGCCGGCGGCTCCGCTGGAGCCGCCGCTGCCTGCGCCACCCCCGCCATCGTCATCGCCGCCGTCACAGGCAATGAAGGCGCACAGGAGCATCACGCATGGCAGCCACAGCTTCCCCATCGCGCATAGGCTAGCAGAGCGTGCCCGGAGCACCACGCCTTGACGCGCTCGCTGCGGCGACGCCAAGCGATCGGTGAGGCCATGTCGGTCCGAGTGGACTCAAAGCGCGGGGCGCTGTTTCATCACCTCACGGAACTGGCTGCCCGCGGCGTTGGGCGTGTAGCTCCAGTCCGAGATCAGCGTCGGTGGCCAGCCCGGGCTGAAGCACCAGGCTACCCAGGAAGCGCCTTTGCGCTCCAGGTACGAAGTGACCTCGACGCCGTAGTTGCCGGTGTCGATGGCGGGGATGTGAGCGCCGGGCGCGTCGGGCGGCATGTAGCCGATCTCGGTCGCGATCAGCGGATAGCGCTCGCTGACGAAGCCGAAGGTCTGGTCCCATTTGTCGGGGTAGGGCGGCTTCGTCTTGCCGGGGTAGGGATGGGAGACGTACGCGATGTTCTGGCGCTCGACGGGTGCATCGGCGACCGGCCGTAGATCGTAAGCCCAGTCAAAGCCGGCCACCAGCGCGACGGCAGCGGGGTTGCGCTCGCGGATGAGGTCGATCACTTGTTCGTTGAAGTGCTTCCACTCGCTCCAGGAGGTGGAGCCCAGCCGGCCCTTGGGGCCCAGCGTGGGCTCGTTGAACAGCTCGTAGAGCGCGACAGTGGGCACCTGCCGATAGTGCGACGACACGTCGCGACAGAACTGCAGCGTCTCTTGCTCGCTCGTGTCGTACTGCGCTTCCTGAAAGCGGGCCCGCAGCAGGTTGCCGATCGAGTGCCAGTCCACGATCAGATACAGGCCGAGCTCATTGGCCCAGACCACGGCCTGATCCAGCAGCTCGAAGTAGCGCTGTGTGCCGCGGCCGCGAAAGCGCGGAGGATGCACCGGTATCCGCACCAGGTTGGCGTTCCAGGATGCAATGGCCTCGAACAAACCACGGTTCCAGTGACCGTTGCGCTCCAGATCATCCGGGTCCTCGATGTTCACACCCTGAAAGATCACGGTCGCACCGCCCTCGTTCTGGAAGTGGTTGCCGGACACATGGATCGCCGATTGTGGATGGCTGAGGCGCGCCGCGTCGAAGGGGCTGAGCGCGGCGGGCTTTTCCGTCGCCGCGCCAGTGGCGGCCGGCGCGGCTGCCGGGCTCGGGACACACGCGAACGCCAGCAGCCCGAGCACGGGCAGGGAGCGGGCCGAAGGGGCACTCGAAGACATGGCGGCAGCCTACCTCGAGGGGGCCGGCGGCGTGACCCGACTACTTCATTTCGAGCGCAGCAACGAGCAGATGGACAGGCTCTTCACCAGCGCCCGGTCCAGCTCCGGGTTGAAGCGCGGGAAGTGGTCGTTGTAGCCCAGGTAGCCGAGCAGGAGGCCGAGCGCGATGGTGGCTGCGCAGAATAGAGCGGTGGCGGCGGACGCCAGGTGCCGGCCCAGCGCCGAGCGGCGCGAGGCGATCCAGCTGAAGGCTCCCAGCACGCTGAGCAGTCCGAGCCCGTAGATGAAGTCGCCGAGGTAGCGCATCGTCGCGGCGTAGACGAACAGCACCAAAGCACCGCTGACGCTGCCGAGCAGCGCGAAGCTGAGCGCACAGAACGCGTAGCTGCGCCAGGCCCGGCGCCGCAGCTGACGCAGCTGGCGCGCGGCCACCAGCA
>JAICTU010000294.1 GCA_025936205.1 Polyangiaceae bacterium
GCCGCGACGTCACCCGGCTCGAGGTGGCCGGCGATGATGCGCCGGCGCTGGTCGCCACGCAGCATGCGTTCGAAGTCCTCGCGCGTGAGCTCCGGCGGGTCATCTAGCGGCTCCTTCGGCTCCGGCTGCGGCAGCGTCTTCTTCATCGTTCGACTCCTGGTCACGGCGCCTTCTTTAAGTACTCGCCGAACAGCCCGCGCTCGGCGCGACTCGCGAACCGTGCGCTGATGATACGGACCACATCTCCATAGCGTTCGGTCCATACAACCAAGACGACGCCGCGCAGCATGGCTCCGATCCGCAGGTAGCGCGGCTCTCGTGCGCTATGCTTCTCGTCCAGCAACTCCATGAAAACCGCATCATTCGCGAAGACCTCGGTGGCTTCCTCGAACGTGACCCCGTGCTTGGCCGCGTTGCTCGCCGCCTTCGCAGGATCCCACTCGAAGCGCACGGTAGAGTGTACGCTATTAGCGTAGTTTGTCAAGGCCGTGGCGGCGACGGATGGATGAAACTCACGGAGTTCGTGCCTTCGTGATGCAGCCATCGACGAGCTCGAGAGTGGCTTTCGTGCCGTACTCCACAGCCATCTCACGGCAGTTGGCGCGCGTCGAACAGCCCTCGCGCAACGCGATCACGAGGTTCTGCCACAGCTCGCTGAGCGAGGCCCCGGCCATGTTGTGATGCCCCAGCAGATCGACGACGAACCACTCGGGAAGGGCTCTCTGGAAAGTACACGCGGCGTAGGAGGAAACGCCGCCCAACCAGCAGCAACTCGCCGGTGCGCAGGGGTGTTGTAGACGAGCGTCGCGCGAACATCGATGTCGACCGCGGGCGTTCTAAACCTCGCGATTTCAAGCGTCTTCAGGGAATCGGCCAAGGGGACAACCGCCCGACGGGCCGCCCCGGGTCCATGCGCGGAAGATATGATCATATGCTAGATCATACTCTTCATGTCTGCCACTGAGCGTGTGACCGTCACCCTGCCGCTGGAGCTCGTCGAGGGCATCGACCGCTTGGAGCGTAACCGCAGTCGCTTCATCGCGCAGGCCGTCGAGCATGAGCTGCTGCGCAGGCGTCGGGAAGGGCTGCTTCGCTCGCTTGCGAGCCCGCACCCGGAAGCGGTGGGGCTCAGCGAGGTGGGTCTCGGGGATTGGGGTGCGAGTCTTCCCGCTGGCGACGAGGGGCTCGTCGATGAAGCAGCGGGCAAGTCGGTACGCTGGGTCGAGGGGCAGGGCTGGGTCGAGGATTCCGAGTGATCCTCGAGCGCGGGACCGTCATCCTGGTCGAGCTGGATCCGACGGTAGGCCATGAGCAGCGAGGCATCCGCCCGTGTGTGGCGGTGAGCGATCCGGCGGTCAACGCGGACCAGCGGTTCCCGCTCATCGCGGTCGTGCCGATCACGGGAACAGCCGGGGAGGGCGCGCTCTATCCTGAGCTCTCGCCGGGCAAGAGTGGCTTGACGAAGACGTCGTACGCGCTGATCGATCATCTGCGCTCAATTGACAAGCGCCGCATCCGGCGGGTGTATGGCCGTCTCAGTGTGGACGAGCTCGCACTGCTCCATCAGGGACTCGAGCTGTTCCTGGGGCTGATGAGCGAGCCGTAGGACCTTCGTCATCACGTCGGAAGCGCGCGATATCCGTCCGCCGTCGGAGCCTACCGTCATCCCCTTGACGCTCGCAAGTTTGCGCTGACCCACATGCTCGCTCGCCGTCTCCAGGGCTGCGACCGATCTGAAACAGCCGTCTTAGTCCTGCTTCGAAGGCGTGCGTTCGGTCCGTCGTGGCCGCCAAATTCGATGTCGTTTCTGCCCGCAGTGTGCTCGAGCTGTTGCCCAAGGCACGCTTGCTGGAGCTGTCACGCGAGCTGGGCGTGGTCGTCAAGAGCAGCGCAACCAAGGAGGACCAGGTGGGCGTGCTCGCGCGCAAGAGCCCGGGCGCGCTGCCGGCCATCTTGCGCGCGCTGGGCCGCGACGAGCTGAAGCGCGCTTGTCGCGCCCACCAGCTCGATGACACGGGGCGTTCGCGCGAGGAGTTGCGCGGACCCATCCTGCAGGCGTGCAACGCGGCCAACGATACGCGAGAGCCCAGCAGCCTCCCGTTGTTCCGCCTGATTCCGATGGCGGGGGATATCGTCAATGTCCGGCAGCGGCAGTACCTCGTGACGGAGCTGGTGCCGCCCGCCAGCGAGGGCGCGATGACCCTGGTGCGGCTGGTGTGCCTGGACGACGACGCACAGGGCAGGGCGCTGGAGGTGCTGTGGGAGCTCGAGCTGGGCGCGAGCGTGATCCAGCCGCACGCACAGGGGCTCGGTGACCTGGCGGCGCTGGATGAGCCGAGCGCGTTTGCCGCCTATTTTCACGCCATCAAGTGGAACCGAGTCACAGCCACGGACGGCAAGCTGTTTCAGGCGCCGTTCCGTGCGGGCATCGCGCTCAAGAGCTACCAGCTGACGCCGCTGCGCAAGGCGCTGGAGCTGCCGCGCGCGAACTTGTTCATCGCCGACGACGTCGGCCTGGGCAAGACCATCGAGGCGGGCCTGGTGGTGCAGGAGCTGCTCTTGCGGCAACGCATCGACTGGGTGCTGATCGTGTGCCCGGCCTCCGTCACGCTGCAGTGGAAGACGGAGATGGAGCGCCGCTTCGGCCTCTCCTTCGAGATCTACAGCCGGGAGCTGGTGGCCCGGCGCCGGCAGGAGCGCGGTTTTCAGGTCAATCCGTGGAGCACGCACAATCGTTTCATCGTCTCGTACCAGACGTTTCGGCGGCCGGAGTATCGGGATGCCCTGATCCACGAGCTCGATGCGAGGCCCAAGCAGAGCTTGCTGGTGCTCGACGAAGCGCACACGGCGGCGCCGGCCACCGCCAGCAAGTATGCGCTCGACTCGCTGACGACCAAGGCCATCCGCGATCTGTCAGGGCGCTTCAAGAACCGGCTCTTCCTGAGCGCGACCCCGCACAACGGCCACTCGAACTCGTTCAGCGCATTGCTGGAGATGCTCGACCCACAGCGCTTTTTGCGCGGTACGGTGGTGTCGGGCCCGGAGCAGCTGGCGCCGGTGATGGTGCGGCGGCTGAAGGCCGATCTGACGGCGCTGGGCACGGAAGGCTTTCCCACGCGGCGGCTGGTGCAGATCGATCTGGTGCATGGCGGATCGAGCTGGCAGGCGCGTACCTTGCGCGAGGGCTTGCCCGCGGCCCATCGCGAGCTCGGTAGTGGAGAAGCCGTGGAGGTCGAGCTGAGCGCGCTCTTGGGTCGCTACACGGAGCTCGCTTGCCCGGCGAAAGGGCGCGGCCGGCTGGTGTTCATCAACTTGCAGAAGCGCCTGCTGTCCAGCGTCGAAGCCTTTGCCCGCACGCTCGAGAAGCACGCGCTGAGCGTGGGGGCGAGCCGACTCGAGCTGGACGATGCTCCGGACAGCCCGGAGAGCGATCTGGAGAATGGCATCTCGTCCGACATGGAGGATGAGCGGATGGAGCGCCAGGTGGCGGCCGCGACGACGGCGTTGCCGGTGCCAGAAAAGGAAGTGGCGAAGCTCCTGGAGCAGCTGCGCCGGCTGGCACAGCGGCACCGTAGCTCCGCCGATGCGAAGGCTCGCGCGCTGATCGCCTGGATCCGCGAGCATCAGTGCGCCGCCGCCAGCCTCGATGAAGCGCCGCGCGGAGCCAGCAAGAGCTGGACAGAGCGGCGTGTCATCGTGTTCACCGAGTACGGGCACACCAAGACGTATCTGCGCAAGCTGCTCGAATCCGCCATCGAGGGCACCGAGCGCGCGCAAGAGCGCATTCGCGTGTTCGACGGCGGCATGTCGGAGGAGAACCGCGCGCTCTTGCAGGAGGAGTTCAACGGCGACCCGAAGGCGTTCCCGGTGCGCATTCTGATCGCGACCGATGCCGCTCGAGAAGGCGTCAATCTGCAGGGCTACTGCTCGGATCTGTTCCACTACGATATTCCCTGGAACCCAGGGCGCCTGGAGCAGCGCAACGGCCGCATCGATCGCACGCTGTCCTTCGAGGACGAGGTGCGTTGCCACTACTTCTTCTATCCGCAACGGGCCGAAGACGAGGTGCTGCGCGCGGTCGTGCGCAAGGTCGGCCAGATCCAGCGCGACCTCGGCTCCGTGGGCGCGGTGGTGTTCGATGGCATCGCGGACACCCTGGAGCGCTCCGGGATTCAGCGTTCCGTGCTCGGCCAGCTCGAGCAGGACGAGCAGCGAGTCCGTGCCTCCAGCCGCGCCGCCCAGGAGCTGGAAGAAGCGCGCGCAGAGGGCCTCGACAAGGAGATCCAGCAAGCCGAGCGCCAGCTCAACGAGTCCAAGAAGCTGCTCGACTTCGACGCGAAGCTGTTGCGCGAGGCCATCGACGTCGGTCTGGCCTGGGCCGGGGCCGAGCCGCTCGCCGTGACGGCGTCTCCAGCGGAAGAGCCCGAGCTGGTGGCATATCGGCTGCCCGAGCTCGGCGGCACCTGGGCCGCCACGCTCGACAGCGCCCGCCCCGCGCGCCGCCGGGACGAGTCCCTCGAGCAATGGCGCAAGCGCTCGCCCTTGCCGGTCGTGTTCGAGTCTCCACGCAAGCTCAGCACGCCCGTCGTGCAACTGCACTTGAAGCACCCCATCGTCCAGCGCCTGCTCGCGCGCTTCCTCGCGCAGGGCTACTCCGCACATGACCTCGGCCGCGTCACCGTGGTGCGGAACCCCAAGGACGCCGTGCCGCGCGTGATCGCCCTCGGGCGATTGTCCATCTTCGGCCACTCTGCGACTCGCTTGCATGACGAGGTGCTCGCGATCGCGGCGGCGGTGCCTGCCAAAGGTAAGCTCGAGCCCTTCGGCGAGAAAGAAGACCGGGCCGCCGTCGATCGGCTCGAAGAGCTCTTGGCCACTTCACCCACGCTCGCCAGGATCCCCGCCAAGGTGCAGGATATGCTGCGCTCCCAGGCAGGCCGGCACTTCAGCGAGCTCTGGCACCATGTCGAGCAAGAAGCGGACGCTCGAGCGCACGAGGCGGAGAGCAAACTCCGCCGCCGCGGTCGCAACGAATCCGAAGCTCTGGCGAAGATCATCCAGGCCCAGATCCGCCTCGCCGACAAGACCCTCGATCAACAGCTCAGCTTCGAGTTCAGCGAAGCCGAGCGCGAGCAACGAGAACAGCGCGACCGCGACCGCAAGCACATCAGCGAGCGCCGTGCAGCGCTGGCCGTGGAAGCCGAAGAAGAACCGAAGGCGATTCTGAAGAGCTACGAGGTGCTGCGGCGCCGGGTGGAGCCGATCGGCTTGGTCTACCTTTGGCCGACGACGCGCTGAGCGGACCGGCGCGGCGTGTGCCCGTGGCGTTGGGCGCGTGGCTCGCCTGGGGGCTGCTGCTCGATTGCGCGAAGAGCTCCCAACCACTGACGATCGCTGCCGAGACGCAGCACATCGACTTCTTCCGCTTCACCGACGCTCAGCACGGCGTCTTCCGGTCTCACTACGACGTGGTCTTCTTGATGGCGGAGCATCGAGACCAGCCGGGCCAGCTGCGACTCTCTGACGAGAAGGGCGCGCTCGAGGCCATCACGAGCTTCATGCAGCAAGGCGGTGGACTGTTTGCGACCGGAGATCACGAGGATATCGGCGCCGGCATGTGCGCCAACATCCCGCGAGTGCGGTACATGCGGCACTGGAAGCTGGCGGAGACGCCGAGCAGTGCCGGCACCGATCGGCTCTCCACCCTCATTCCGGGGCGCGGCGACGTCGCCGGAAGCAACGACCGGTACGAGGTCAGCGACGTTTCTGATCGCTTTCCGCAGACGCGGTACGTCAATTTCCTGACCCGCGCCGCAGCTCCGCCGTTCATCGGCGTGCAGCGTTTGGCGCATCCCGTGCTGCAAGTGGGCGCATCGAGAGCCATCGAGGTCTTCCCGGATCACCCGAACGAGGGGGAGTGTGTCATTCCCGAAAAGCTGGACACGACCTTGCCGGGAGCCGAGAGGGAATGGCCGCACCTGCTCGGAGGGCAGGATGTGCTCGGTCCCGAGATGGTGGCGCTCAGCATGTCTCACGGAAACGCCATCCAAATCCCGGTGAGGCAGGCGGTGGCTCCTCGCTCGTTCATCGCGATTGCCGCCTACGATGGCCAACGCTGTGGCGTCGGAAGGGTCGTGACCGATTCGAGCTACTTCCATTTCGTCAATACGGCCATCGGCCCCGACTCAAAGATCGAAGGGCGAGATCGCAGCGACATCCAGCAGTACTACACCAACCTGGCGACGTGGCTGATGCCGAGAGAGGCGCGCCGCATGCAGCGTCATTTCTGGCTCGCATGCGAGTTGCAACGGGGCGCCTCATTCCACGAACTTTCTTTGCAGTCGGATGCCAAGCTCGATGGCCCGCGTGCGCTCGAGCTCGGAGCGCTGGTGCACGCCGCTCTACTGCAACGCTCCACGGCTGCGAGTGTTTGCGGGTTGATGGAAGACGCGCTCGAGGACGCCATCGGGAGCGAACTCAAACGCGACCTCGAAGCGCTCGGTTCCACCTTCGGCGCCGTGTCCGCGCGCAACGTCGCGCTCGCCGCTCTCGCGGCGCTCACGCTGGCCACGGCGAAGCGCTTCAACGATCTGGCGCTGCACGAGGAGCACGTGGCCCCGGAGAAAGCATTTGCGGGTACAGAGAAGGCCAGCGCGGCCGCGGCCAGGGCTTACCTGGCAAACCTGCGTGGTGGTTTGCTGCGCGCGGGAGCACTGCTCGATGCCATCGGTCACCGGAGTGAGGAGCGGGGCAGCTGACGGCACCAGCATTCACGACGGTCGAGGGGAAGCCACGCTGAAAGCGCCCAGGCTGCCGCACAAGGCCAGGTCACCGGGTCGCATGCGTATTGCGACACTTGTTGACAAGTTCGGGTGCATCGAGTTGCCAGATCGAAAAGCCGCCCAGATCATTGGTGCTCGGCGTGGCACCGCGTTTGGTGGCCCGCAGGCTGTTTCCGAGTGGGAGTGTCTGAGCTCTTTGATCGCGCCTTGAAGGTCGCCCCCTGGTCTTGCACTGCGCCGAAACGTGCGAGCTTTGAACGAGGTTCGCCCACGTCTCCGGGCCCGGGCTCTACCCTCCGGTCCCCTTGGGCGGCGTGCGGAAGCTCTTCTCCATCGCATCTTCGCTCGAGCTCTGCGCGATCTCGCCAAGCCGCTCTGCCACGACCTGGCTCGCCGCGAGCATGCGGCGCTTCTTGAGCGCCTTGTCCGTCGAAGCGCGCACGGGCGCCGCCGCGAGGTAAGCCCGCTGGTGCTGGTAGCTCGGCAATAGCACCTCGTGGGCGAAGGCCACGAGCTGGGGCGAGCTCAGGCGTCCCACCGCCTCGGCGAGCACGCGCGCTGCACCTGCGTAGTCGTCGCGCTGGGCGTGTCCTTCGGCTGCGACCTGCGCTTCGTTCAGGAGCCGCTCGTCGCGGGCCAGGAGCACGCGCGGGTCGAGCTCGCGATCTTCCTCACCGGGCGGAACGTAATCGACCAGCACCGGAGCGGAGAGGGACTGATCGCGACCGAAAGCGTCCCGGTATTGCACCTCGATCCGGGCAATTTCGACGTTCCCGGCAGCGGCGTGGCGCGGTATCGCGATCGGTACGCACCACGGGAACTCGCCCTGATAGAGGATGTCGCCGATGCGCTCTTCGCGCGGGCTGCCCACCGTGGGGACGAGGCGCAGGCGCACGTCCGCCGCATAGGTCGAAACCAGTCCGCCGAGCTCGCGCGCGAAGGCGCTGAGCACACCATCCTCGTTCTGGATGTAGGCGAAGCTGCCGCCGCCTTCGTCCGCCAGCTCGCCGAGCATCGCATGATCGCAATCCTTGCCGAAGCCAAACGCGGACAGGCTGAAGGGGCCGATCCCTTGCTGGACCAGCGCGCGTAGCTCGGGACGCCCGGTGGCTACCCCGCGGTTCGCTTGACCGTCCGTGAGCAGCACGAGCCGCGCGCGTAAGCTCGCGGGTAGCGCCGCCTCCTCGAGCGCGCGGCGGCCTACCAGGAAGCCTTCCGCCAGGTTCGTCAAACCGTCCGTCAGCAAGCTTTTGATCGCGTGCTGCAAGCGCCCTCGCGAGTCCTGGCTGACCTCTGTGATCGGCAGGATGACTCTGGCCTCGCCGCTGAAGCTCACGAGCCCCACGAAGTCCGAAGGCACGAGGTGAGCGATGAGCTGGGTGAGAGCGTGCTTGACGGCATCGAGCTTCGGCCCTTCCATCGAGCTCGACACGTCCACCACGGGCAGCACCGCGAGCGGTGGCCGCCGCGCATCAGCGGGCTGCGCCGGGGCGAGCAAGCGCACCAGCACCCAGCCATCGTGCCCGTGATCTGCCAGTACTTTCTGCTGACCGAGCAAAACCTTGATCTTCACGCCACAAAACTCCTCGTGCAAAGGCACCGCTCGCGGACGGCATGCTCCCTCGCACGCCGCCACGCTTCCTCAGCCTACGGCAAGGCTTGTGCGACGCCAGTCGAGGTGAGCCGTATCAGGTCCACCCCTTCCGGTATGTTCCGAAGCCAAGCGGCCTGGGTGGCTGAAGAAGTTCCTTTTTGGGTCCGTCGTCACAGTCGATGCCCATTGGGCACTCCTGGAGTCGCAGAAGGTCTGGCGGGGCCGAGCCCACACGATCCCGCCGCAGGGGAAGCCTCAGCGCGCAAACTGCGGCAACGCCTCGATGCGCTCCAGGGCATCCGCCGGCGCGTCGCTGGGGAAGGGTGCCGAGGAGCGCGCGAGGCGTTCGAACCAGCGGCGCGTGAGGGGCTGGCGTAGATCCTCGACGGAGGTGGCCGCGCAGGTGGCGTGCTTGCCGGGGCTGACGGGCTCACCAATGCCCACGGCGAAGCCCGCCAGCAAGAGCGCAGCGCGCACGGAGGTCGCGCCGCTGTACGTGTGCAGCGTGGCGCCCGTGCGGCATCCACGGCGCGCCGCCGTGAAGGCGGCGCAGGTCCAGAGCTCCGGGTTGGCGCGCGGGGAGAAGGGATCCCAGAACACGATGTCAGCCGGGTCCGCCAGCGCGCCGCGTAGGGTAGTCTCGAGCTCGCCGAGGCGCAGCTCCCAGACGCAGTGGGCGCTCTCGTGCCGGCCGTGTTCGAGCAGTGCGAGAGCTGCCTCGCCGACGCTTCCTTCCAGGCCGAAGGCGCGCGCGTGTTCGACCTGTACGGCGAGCTCGAGCGCGGCCAGGCTGCGATCGAAGCTGAGAATGCGCAGCAGGCGCGCCTCACCGAGCGCCTCGGCGCAGAGCCAGGCCCTGCTGGCGTTGGAGGCCGCGCCGAGCCCCACGTCCCAGAGCACCAGCGGTGCGCTCGAGCAGTGCAGGCGCATGGCGAGCCGCGACGCCTCGACATACAGGCGCTGCGACTCGAGCAGCGGCCCCACCGGATGCATCAGCTCGCCGCTGAGCTTGTCGCGCATGGCCTGCGCGCCGCTCCGGGTTTGCACCACCTCGCAGTCGAGCGTCCGGGCAGAGGAGCGAGGCGCGGCGAGCACGCTCAAAGCCTGGCGTCAGCGGCCGCGCTGCTGAGGCGATACCCGCTGTGCTCGTGGCGATCGATGGCCTCGAGCTTGGCCGTGGCGTACGCGCGGTAGCTGCCGGCAGCAATGGCCGCGCGCGCCTCCTGCATCAGGGTGAGGTAGTGATGCAGGTTGTGCATCGAGAGCAGGCGTGGCCCGAGCGGCTCGCTGCACTGGAAGAGGTGATGCAGGTAGGCGCGGCTGAAGCGCCGGCAGGTCGCGCACGAGCACGCGGCGTCCAGCGCGATGTCCGACTCGGCGCACGCGGCGCGCGTGAGCTTCACGCGCCCGGTCGAGGTGAAGGCCGTGCCTTGCCAGGCCAGATGCGTCGGCAGTACGCAGTCGAACATGTCGACGCCTGCCAGCATGGCCTGCAGCAAATCGGGGGGCGTGCCGACGCCCATCAGGTAGCGCGGGCGATCCGCCGGCAGGAGCTCGGCCGAGAGCGCCGTGATCTGCTCGCGCTGCGCGCGCGTGTCACCCACCGCCAGGCCCCCGATGGCAAAGCCATCAAAGCCGTGCTGCGTGAGAAAGTCGGCGGACTCTCGCCGCCAGTGCGGGTTCAGGCCTCCCTGCACGATGGCAAACAACGCCCGCTCGGGCTCGCTGCGCGCCGCCAGACTGCGCAGCGCCCAGCGATGGGTGCGCTCCATCGCCGCGCGCACCTGTGCTTCTTCCGCGGTCGAGTCGATGCACTCGTCCAGCACCATCATGATGTCGGAGCCGATCGCGCTCTGCACCTCGATCGAGCGCTCGGGCGTGAGCAGATGCTGGCGCTGGTCGACATAGCTGCGAAAGCGAGCGCCTTCTTCGCTCAAGGTGCGGTGCCCGGGCAGGGAGAAGATCTGATAGCCGCCCGAGTCCGTGAGCACCGGCCCCGGCCAGCCCATGAACGCCCCGATGCCGCCGACGCGCCGGAACAGCTCGGGCCCGGGCCGCAGCAGCAGGTGATAGGTGTTGGCGAGCAGGACCTGCGCGCCCATGCCCTGCAGCTCGAGCGGGTCGAGGCCCGTGACCGTCGCTCGGGTACCGACGGGCATGAACGTCGGGGTCTGCACCGTCCCGTGCAGGGTGGTCAGCGTACCCAGGCGAGCGCGCGACGCCGCATCTCGGGCGGTGACGAAAAATGGCAACATCGGCGCTCAGACTCTACTCCAAATTGGCTTTGCAGGGCTCGGAAACGCGCGGCGGAGCGCGTCACCAGGATTCACCACGCATCGGGCCAGCGCTGCGTCGGAAGCTGAAACGTCACCCCGACAGAAGTAGCCCAGAAGCTGTAATCCTGGAAGTAGCCGCCGTGACTGGCGTGCTCGTCGACGAACGCATGGTAGTAGCGCAAGTCGGCGCGGAGCCCGAGCAGCTCGGTCAACTGGTGCATCAACCCGACGCCGGCACAGAAGGTGAGGTTGTTCTGGTCGGTGTCGTACTGTTCCGTCCCGGGCACGGTGAACATGGCGTGAATCACCCCGAGCCCGAGCAGGCCATAAGGGCGCCAGATGGGAGCGCGTGGGATCGAGACGGGCAGCACGAGTTGGCCCATCACGAGCAGCGCGTCGGTGTTGAGGTCGATCCCCTCGGGCACGAGTTGGGCGACGTCCCGGTCCCGAAAGAAGTGTCCGTGCCAGGTCGCGTCGAGCTCGAGCCCAGCCCCGATGCCGCGCCAGGCAGGAAGATAGTACCCGACCGCCGCCCCGGCGCCGCCGAGTGTTGGCTCGACGTCGCCCGCGATACTCGCGTCGAGGTGGGGCGAGAGCAGCAGCTGGGCCTGGGCCGGCGCTCTCACGCTGGTGATCAGCGCCGGGATGAGGAAACCGCGATGTCGAAATCTCATGAGCACATCTCCCGCCGTTGCAGCCGTGGCGCTCGCATCAACGTCCGTCGAGCTCGAACAGCACGCCGCCGACGATGGTCAGCAGATCGATGGGGCCCAGCGTGACCGCCACCTGCGCAAAGGGGCGCAACACCGGCAGGGCAACGTGATCGAAGCGCACGCCTCCGACC
>JAICTU010000336.1 GCA_025936205.1 Polyangiaceae bacterium
CTTCCCGCGGGGCGGGGGTCTGCCTCAGACCCCCGCAGTTATATCGTATCCCAGGCGTACCGCTCGAGCTCGAAAGCGTGGTCGGCGAGCGCTTTGATGGCCTCGTCCTCGTTGCGATCGACCAGGTCGAAATTCTGCCGTACGCGGCGCCGCACCTGGTCCGAGAGCACCTCCAGGATCTGCATCTCCTGCCTGGCCTTCTCTTCCCCGTTCGCGAGCAGCGAGGAGTTCACCCGGCTCAGCGTGCAGGCCAGCACGAACAGATCGATCATCGCGTCCGCCAGGCGCTTGGAGGCGAATTGCTTGCCGATGATCGCTCGGCCATGCTTGCGCAGCACGCGATCGACCGCGATGGCCAGATCCTTGGTTGCTTCCTCGAAGATGGCCGCGTGCGACTTCAGCCGTGGATCGAGCTTGGTGAAAACGCTCTTGCGGATGCCCGTCGCAAGCTGGGCGCGCCGTAGCGCATACTCCGAGAGTACGCCGAAGCCCTTGATCGGGTCCTCGAAGACGCCCTGCAAGCTCTTCGAGAGCTCCTTCAGGTGCCGCCCGACATCATCCATGGCGGTCAACGCGATGAACAACCGCAAAATGTCGTTGGTGCCCTCGAAGATGCGATTGATGCGCGAGTCCCGCACGATGCGCTCGTAGGGGTACTCTGTCATATAGCCGTTGCCGCCGGCGGTCTGCAGCGCCTCGTCCGCACAGCGCCAGAGCGACTCGGACGCAAACACCTTGCTGATGGCGGCTTCCACGGCATAGTCCTCGTAACCCTGGTCGGCGAGTGCAGCCACCATGTGGACCGTCGCCTCCGAGGCATAACAGTCCACCACCATCTGCCCGACCTTCTGCTTGATCAGGCCGAACTCGCGGATCGGTTTGCCGAACTGCACGCGCTCGTTGCCCTGCTTCGCCGCCAGGCTGATCAGGTGCTTCATGGCGCCCACGGCGCCGCCGCCCAGGCCGGTGCGACCGCTGTTCAAGATCTTCATCGCGACCTTGAAGCCCTTGCCGACCTCGCCCAGGCGGTTCGCGTCCGGCACGCGCACCCGCTCGAAGTGCACCGTCGTCGTGGAGCTGGCGCGCAGGCCCATCTTGTCTTCGTGCGGGCCCGCGCTGACGCCTGCCATGTCTTTCGTCACGATGAACGCAGTCATGTGACCGCGCGTATCGGCGTTCTCCGTCTTGGCAAAGACAGTGAAAAAATCGGCGATCCCGCCGTTGGTGATCCACAGCTTGTTGCCGTCCAGAATCCAGTCGTCGCCCTCGCGATGAGCCGTGGTCCGGATCGACGCTGCATCGGAACCAGAGCCGGGCTCCGTGAGACAAAACGCCGCGATCATCTCGCCACTGGCAAGCCGCGACAAGTAGCGCTGCTTTTGTTCATCCGTGCCGAATAGCAGCAGACCCCGCATGCCGATCGAGCTATGCGCCCCGATCGTGACCGCTGTCGAAGCGTCGAACCTGGCGACCTCCTGCAGAGTCCGGGAATACGCGGCGCTGCCGAAACCCAGGCCGCCATGCGCTTCCGGAATGATCAGGCCGAATAGGCCGAACGCCTTCAGCTCATCGATGTAGGAGCTGGGCATTTCCGCGGCCTTGTCCCAAGCGCGGAAGTCCTTCTCCTTCGGTCCCAACAGATCACCCAGCGAGCTGACCACTCCCTGCAGCGTCTCGCGCTCCTCCGCACTCATGGCCGGGAAGGGCAGCAGCATGTCCTCCTCGATGTAACCCATGCACAACGAGCGCATGAAACTCGTGTCCTTGCCCGTCGCCGCGCGCTTCACTTCCTTGGCGCTGTTGTCCTTGCCGGGATGAATCTGCTCGAGTGGTGCGCCTGCGCGTTGAACCATGATGTATCCGCCTCCAGCATCCATTATGGGCCACGCAGTCACCGTGCATCAGGGTCACGCTCACCAAAGCCGTCGCAATCACGGTGGAAATTGTTGGCCGGCCAACAAGTATCTGGCTCACCGGGGAGCACTGGGGCTTTTGTCGCTGGCGCCATCGTTTTGCCCGTGACCAACGGCCGAGGCTCGAGCTACCTCCCATCGGCGGTCGGGGCTCGAATCGCCCGACCCCGCGCAATACGGGCATGTCAGGCATCACCATCGTAGGTTCAGGGCGCTACCTGCCAGGCCAGCCCTACACCAACCAGGATCTCGCTCGTGTCATGGACACGAGCCACGAATGGATCTGGCAGCGAACGGGCATCGAGCAGCGGCATTTCTGCCCCGAAGGGCAGGGTGCTTCCGACCTGGCCTTGCCCGCGGCGCGGTTGGCGCTCGAGTCTGCCGGCCGAACGGCGGCCGACATCGATTACATCATCTTCAGCACGATGACGCCGGACCACATCCTGCCGGGGTCGGGTCCGATGCTGGGGGCCAAGCTCGGCTGTCCCGGCACCCCGGCGCTCGACATCCGCACCCAGTGCGCGGCCATGATCTACAGCCTGCAACTGGCGGACGCGCTGCTGAAGACCGACGGCATCAATTCGATCCTGGTGGTTGGGGCCGAGGCTCACGCAGGCTTCATGCCCTGGCGCGACTGGGGTGTGCTCGATGGCTCTTCCGAGGCCGACCCGGCCGATTACGAACGGTCCACCGCGCATCGGGGATTTGCCGTCATTTTTGGAGATGGCGCCGGAGCCTTGCTGGTGGAGCGCAGCTCGACCCCGGGCACCGGCCTGTTGGCGCTCGATCTGCACAGCGACGGGCGCTACAGCGACGAGTTGCGCATCCCCGCTGGTTTTCGTCGCCGCCCGTACGCCACTTCCGAGGTCGTCGAGGATGCCGACTTCATCCCCCGCATGAACGGCAAAGAGGTGTTCCGCCACGCCGTGAGCAAGCTCCCGCAGACGGTGCGAGCCGCGTGCGAGCGCGCTGGCGTGAGCCTCGATGAGGTCGACTGGTTCATCGCGCACCAGGCCAATGATCGGATCAATCGCGTGGTGCGCGAGCGGCTCGGAGTGCCCGCAGAGAAAGTGCCGTCCAACATCATGAGCTACGGCAACACGTCCGCGGCCACGATCCCGATCTTGGTCGACGAGATGCGCCGGGATGGCCGTCTGCGCGCGGGCCAGCTGGTGTGTTTCCTCGCGCTCGGTGCAGGCCTGCACTGGGGCGCCGCCGTCCTGCGCCTCTGATCGCGACCGGTTGATTTCGACCGGTCCCGTGTTCGGTCGGCGACCTGTCGCTGAAGCGACCGTTGCCAGCCTGCGTGGGCGGGTGCAATGTTCTGCGCATGAACTACTCTCCTCGAGCCCTCGCGGGTAGCGCCACGCAGCGCGCCGTCCAGGCCCGCTCCGAATTCATCACACGCACCTACGGCCATTTGCTGGGGGCCGTGCTGGCATTCGCCGCGTGTGAGGTGTTCCTGTTCACGAGCGGCTTGTATCGACCCATCATTGGGGTCTTGATGGGCTCCGGAATGGGCTGGCTGCTGGTGCTCGGAGGTTTCGTGTTGCTCGGGGGCCTGTTCCGGAACCTCGCGCACTCGGCGCGTTCCATGGCTTCTCAGTACGCTGGCCTGGGCGCCTACGTGGTGCTCGAATCGATCATCTTCGTGCCGCTGTTGGCGATGGCGGAGAGGTATGCACCGGGCGCCATCAACAGCGCCGCGCTGGTCACGGTGATGGGCTTCGGCGGTCTGACTGCGGTGGTGTTTACCACGCGTCGCGACTTCTCGTTCCTGGGCGCGGCCTTGCGCTGGGGCTTCATCCTCGGCTTGGTCGCGATCATCGCTGCAGCCATTTTCGGCTTCAACCTGGGCACCTTCTTCTCGGTCGCGATGGTTGGTTTGGCCGGGGCCGCAGTGCTGTACGACACCTCCAACGTGTTGCATCACTTCTCGGAAGACAGCTACGTGGCGGCCGCGCTGGAGCTGTTCGCCTCGATCGCACTGATGTTCTGGTACGTGCTGCGCATCTTCATCGGCGGTCAGCGCAACTAGTACCTCGTGCATTCGGTACTTCTTCTTCAGCAGTAGAGACCCGGCGCGGACTTCGGGTTTCTACTACTCGTTTCTGGCGTAACGAGTTTTTGGCCGGGCCTGCGCCGAGCGTGACTGCTCGGCGCATCTGGGCCCCGTCAGTCAGGGTGTGCGCTAGGGCGGGTCGTAGTGGCACGTGGATAGCTGCCGAGCACGCGCACCATGTCGCTGCGCGTGCTCAGAGCATCGAGGGCACGGCGCACGTTGTCGTGGCTGCGATGGCCCTCCAGATCGACGAAGAAGACGTACTGCCAGGTCTCTCCACCGCGCGGGCGCGATTCGATCCGACACAGGTTGATCCCGGCTTCGTCGAAGATCTGCAGCGCGCGCACCAGCGCACCCTGCTCGTGCGGCGTGGAGAACACGAGACTCGTCTTGTCGTTGCCGGTCGGGGCGGGGCGGCGGGTCCCCAGCACCACGAAGCGAGTCACGTTTGGCTTGCGATCTTGAATCGCGGGGTAGGCGAGGCGAACTCCGGCCAGGGCTGCGGCAACTCGGCTGGCGATCGCCCCCGCGCTGGGATCCTCCTTGACCAGGTGGGCAGCTCCCACGGTAGAGCCGGTCGCGATCTGAGCGGCATTCGGCAGGTGCGCGGCCAACCATTTGCGACACTGCGCGAGCCCCTGCGGATGCGAATACACGCGCTCGATGCGCATGGGATCCGGCGCGTTGGTGAGCAGACATTGCTCGATGTCCACCATCACCTCGCCGCACAGCTCCAGCGCCGATTCGAGCAGCGTGTCCTGCGTGAAGGTCACTCCGCCCTCGATCGAGTTTTCGATGGGCACGACGCCCCATTCCCCTTCGCCGCGAGCGACCGCCTCGAACACGGCGGGGATCGACGCGACCGGAATCAGCTCAGCCTGATCGCTGAAGTACTCGCGAGCCGCCTCGTGACTGAATGCACCTTCGGGACCGAGATAGACGACGCGAGCGGGCATCGTTGAGCTTGCCTCCTCTTTGGCTCCTCCTACTCGGCGGCCCTATTTGGCAAGATCCGCGAGGTTCTGCAGCTTGAGCGCCAATCCCAGGTTGCCGTCGATGCGTAGCTTGCCCTGGAAATACAGCTGCTGACCGTTGGCTCGCCCCTCCACCAGCTCCACGAAATCATGCGAGCCGAGGGTGATCGTGCAGTCCGCCGCACCGTCTCCGGCGCGCGCGCCCGGAGCGTCCTTCATGTTCACGATCCAGGTGCCTCCGCCGTCACCCTCGAGGATGAACTTGTAAATGGCGCCGAAGTTGGCGGCCACGGCAGGGTCCTTGGAGATTTTCGCGCCCAAGCGTTCGATCAATTCCTTACCGGTGGTCATGGCCGGACCCTAGCCCACATTGCCGTTCGCGTCGTTCGAAAATGTACCGCAGCGGTACCAGGACCGAGCCTGTGATAAACGAGGTGCGATTTTTGCCGGCATCGAGTCGGACGCCACAGAATGCGGTATATGGGGAGCGCCGATGCGACGATCGCGGCCTGTGCCGCGTACTGGTGAATGGACGTGAAACGAGCGAACGGTGTCCCCTCGAAGATGCCCGTGACAGAGCCGTCGGAGGCGGCGGGCGACGTGGAACCGGTTTTGCTGCCGCGCGTGCTGGTCGTGGCTGGGTCGGATCCGAGCGGCGGGGCGGGGCTGCAAGGCGATCTGAAGACGGTGCAAGCCCTCGGCGCCTACGGCGTCAGCGTCGTCACGGCGCTGACCGTGCAGGACACGCAGCGCGTGTATGAGGTGGTTCCGGTCGATCCCTGGGTGGTCGAGCGTCAGATGACCACGATCTTCGACGACGTGGGTGCCGACGCGATCAAGATCGGCATGCTCGCTCGGCGAGACACGGTCGAGCTCGTCACGCGCGTTTGCGCCAGCAAAGCGCGGGGCATCCCCATCGTGCTAGACCCGGTGATCGCCTCCAGCAGCGGCCACGAGCTGCTGGAGGTGAGCGGCCACACCGCCCTGATCCAGCGGCTGATGCCGCTGTGCGCCCTGCTGACGCCCAATGCGCCGGAGGCGGAGCTGCTCACGGGCATCCCCGTTCGGGAAGAAGCCCACCTCCATCATGCAGCCGATCGGTTGCTCTTGATGGGACAGTCCGCCGTGTTGATCACGGGGGGCCACCTGCCCGGCGACCGAGTCGTGGACCTGCTGCGCACCGCGGACGGTCTGGAGCGCCGGTTTGAGGCACCGCGTCTGCCCGATACACCCCATGGCACGGGCTGCGCTCTCTCTTCGGCCATCGCCGCCGGGCTCGCCCATGGCTACACTCTGGAGAGCGCCGTGGAGCGAGCCCACATTTTCCTACACGAAGCGATCGACCGCGCCCCGCGCCCGGGCCATGGGCGCCGCTGCCTGCATCACGTGTGGGGTCCCTCTGAGCGCTGAGATGACTTTCCGGATCTCGTTCTGTGCGGCCGTCTCCTCTGCGGCCCTGTTGCTCGCGTGTCACACCGACACGACGGGCCTGGAGAAGCGCCTGCCCTCGAGTGGCGGTAGCGGCGGTGCAGCGGCGGCGATGAACGAGCCGGCTCCCGGCGCCGGCGGTGCAGTGGCTCCGCTGCCCGCGCCGGTGGAGACGGGCGGCGGTTCGCTCGCCGTCCTGCATGGTCTGGTCGATGGCGGACGACTTTTTGTCTGCCTGCGCGATCTGGGCACGAACCAGGCGCTCGGCAGCGACGACTTCCAGTCGGGCACGGGGCTCGAGTTCGGCGAGTTCCAGCAGCGCGCTCTGGACTGGGACGTGGCCACGACCGATGTAGAGGTCGCACTCTTCGCGGACCCCAGCCCTCCCGAAGGGCAGACCTGCGAGCTGGCGCGCCAGGCGGCGGATGCGGAAGCGACGCTGGGTCGCGCCGACGCTGGAGTGGACGGCGGCAGCGCGGGGAGCCCCCTTCCCGAAGGGCCACGGCGGGTCGGCTCACTCACGCTGGCTCGCGGTTCGCTGTTCTCGGGCAAGCATTATCTGTTGGTGGCAACGGGCTGCTCGGCTCCCGAGAGTTTTGTGACGCCGGACGCCTGTGGTGCCCCCGATCCCTTCGGCGCTCGCAGCGAGCTGGTGCTGGTCGAGTTCGGTGCCCAGCTCAGTGCAGGCTCCGGCGACTTCGGGTTGCAGTTTCTGAATGCGAGCCGCGCGCTCGGCCCCGCCGACCTCTCGCTACAGCTCGAGGGCGCGAGCGATCTTTCGGTGCCCTTTGTCAGCGGGGTCAGCTTCGGCGTGCTGCGACCGCGCGCTGCAGCAGTGGTCGACGAGCCCCTGGCGCTGGAATTGCGCAGCCGCGGGACGAGCGCCGTCGCGCTCAGTCAGTCCTGGGCTGACACTCTCCAATCGAGTGGTCCGCCGGAGTTCACTCCCGGCAAGAATTATGTGCTCGCCAGTGTCGGGCCCACGCCGCGCTCAGACGGGCAAGGTCTGTCCGGGCCACGCCTGGTACTGATTCCCGCCGAATGACGCTCGCCGAGAGGCGGGCCTCAATGGTCGACCTTGAGCTTGGCGAGCTCGTCGCGCGCCGCGAAGCGCAGCGGGCTATTGGGAAAGCGCCGGACGAAGCTGCGTAGCGTATTTTTCGCGTCGTTCCAGGCTTCCAGGTCCATCTGGACCTGGCCGAGGAGCAGCGTCGCGTCATCGGTCACCTCGTTGTTGGGCGAGCCTTCCGAAAGCTCCAGGAGCAGTGAGAGTGCTTCTCGCTGCCGCCCCAGCATGCGCAAGGTGCGCGCCAACTGATAGCGAGCCTCGTCGGCCTGCGGCGCGTCTTCCTTGCTCTCCAGGGCGCTGCGCAACGCTTTCTCCGCCTCGTGCCAGCGCTCCGCCCGGATGTGATCGAGGGCCGTGTTGTAGGCGATCACCGACATCTCATTACGGAAGCGTTCGATCGCCCGCTCGAAGTTCACACGCTCGGCGCGGGAGAGCGGCTGCTTGCTCACCTCCGGCCAGCGCTTCAGCGCCTCGGCGCGGTTCTGATTCGTGATCAGATCCTGAAACTCCATCGCGCGGCGCTCAGCCGTGGTGCGCGCCTCCTCCCGGGCCTCCAAGGCCTTGATCTCCTTTTGCAGGCGCTCGAGGTTCTCGCGCAGGTCCTTGGCGACGGCCTGTTCGGCCTCCACGCGCGCGTCGACCACCACTTTGGCGCCGAGGAGCACGAGGCCGACGACCAGCGCGTAGAATCCCACGCTGCTGAATTTCAAGTTCCGTTCGTAGCCCTGCTGGCGCTTCCCAATGCCATGAATGTCTGCGGCGAGCCCATTGACGAGGTTGTTCGTCTTGATGGTGAGCGCTCGACTCTCGACGATTTCTCTCTTGATTTCCTCGAGTTCTTCTCCGAAGTCATCCATGTCTCGAGTGTCCTGTGAGGGCGTTCGCGCGAGCCTTTGGGTGCGCGGCGTCCGGGAGTCGTTTGGGCTTGAATACCCGGCCGGCGATCGTTAGACGCTAGGCACGATGGATACCAGTGATCTCAAGAAGGGGCTGAAGTTCATGTACGACGGCCAGCCCTGGGTGTGCGTGGACTTTCAGTTCGTCAAACCGGGCAAAGGTCAGGCCTTCACCCGCACGAAGATGCGCCATCTGCTGACCGGATCGACCGTCGAAAAGAACATTCGGTCCAACGAAAAGATCGAGCCAGCGGACGCAGAGGATCGCAACCTGCAGTACATCTACCAGGACGGCGATTCGTACGTTTTCATGCATCAGCAGTCCGGCGACCAGATTTCCGTGTCGAAAGATGCCGTGGGCGAGGATTCGGACTTCCTGGTCGATGGCCTGGAATGCACGATCACCATCTACAACGGCAATCCCATCGCCATCAGCCTGCCGCCGCACGTGACGTTGCAGGTGACCGCCACCGAGCCCGGCATGAAGGGTGATACGGCCAGCAGCGTCACCAAGCCAGCGACGGTCTCCACCGGCGCCCAGATCGCCGTCCCGCTGTTCATCAACGAGGGCGACTGGGTGAAGATCGACACCCGCAGCCGCGCATATTTGGAGCGCTCGAAGGCACCGGGCGGCTGAGCCACGCTGAGTTCTGAACCGAGCTCTCAGCAAAGAGGTCTCAGAAAGAGCTCAGCCGGTCTTGGGATCGGGCAGGATCACATAGGCGCGGCCGCCAAGCACGCACGCGGCGGCCTGCGCGTTGTTACTGACCACGCAGTCTCGCAGCTGCGCCGGCACCGTCGGGTCGTCGAACACCCACAGCGTGGCCTTGTCAGTGCTGGAAACCATCAGGCCCTGCTCGGTAGCCACCGCCGCAAAACGGCCGTTGGGGGAAACGGCACTGCCCATTGGTGGATGAGCGGGCAGCGTGCCCACCAGGGAGCTACCGACGAAGGCGCTGATCCCCTCCGACGTCCATGCGACGGGCGTGATGCGGGGGGGCACGAAACCTACTCCAACACGGCAGACGCCCGGACGCGGCGCGACGAGCGGAGTCGGGATCGGCGGCAGCACGTTGCCTGCAGCGTCAGTCGCGAGCCACGACACCTCGGAGCGATCGCAGGGGAACGCGACCCCGCGCAGCTGCTCTCCCTGGCTCGACACTACCGTGGTGTTCCAGGCATCGACTTCCGTGTGGGCATCGTATTCGAAGCGCCCGTCGGGTGCGGCTCGCACCAGCCCATCGGGCGTCAGGAGCAGCAGAGAGCCATCCGCGTGAAAGCTGAGCGGGCTCAGATGGGGCCCCGCGTCCAGCGGCTTGGGCGCCGCTTTGAGCTGCACCAGCTTGATGACGCGCCGCTTGATCAGCTTCGACATCACCAGCGCGAGCTGCTTTTGCCGGAATCGATCGGCATCTGCTTTGGCCCCCGCCGGGAACCAGGAGTGCTGCTCGAGGGCAGCAAACGCCCGCTCCGGATGCTTGTCGCCGAGCTCGGCGTCGATCCAGGCGGAGGTGAGCGCCTGGAACGCGCTGGAAAGGTCGCCGCAGGCCAGCTCTGTACCGTTGTCTAGCGAGATGCGCGCCACGCCGGACTCGGCGCACAGGGTCGAATACAAGCGCCGCACGTTGGCGACGGCCTCGGCGACGGAGGGAGCCGGCGCCGTCGTGTCCGTGCCCGGCTTGCCGTGACGGGTGCCCTCGAGCGACGCCAGGCGCACGAACGAGGCCAGAGGCTCGACCGTGTCACGGGAGAGGCCCGCAGGGCGATCCAGC
>JAICTU010000389.1 GCA_025936205.1 Polyangiaceae bacterium
CAGCGCGTCCAGCGCCGCGCCGCGCGCCTCGTAGTGGTCGATCCGCAGGTGCCGGGTGGCGAAGCGCGGATCGTTCGTGTGCGGGGCGGAGCCCAGCGCCGAGGTCAGCTCCTGCCAGAACTTTTCCAGTGAAGAGAGGTGCAAGGCGATCATGCCCCCGTCCTGCGTGCGCAGGATGTGCGCCTGCGCGAGCCGCGGCCGGTCACTGAAGCCCGGCGCGCGGCCCAGCGCGAAGAAGGCCGCGAAGGGCTCGACCGCGAAGTGCGCCATCGCCTCCAGCATCGAGACCTCCACCAGGCTCCCGCGTCCATCGCGCCCGCGCGCCACCAGCGCCGCCAGGATGCCGTAGGCCGCATAGATGCCGGTGATGGCATCGGCCAGCGCCGGGCCCATGAAGCGCGGTCGTTCCGGGTCCACCACCACGCTCAAGAAGCCGCTCAGCGCCTGTGCCACGGAGTCGTAGCTCGGCCGTTCCGCGTACGGTCCGCGCGCGCCGAACCCGCTGATCGAGCCGTACACGAGCCGCGGGTTGAGTTGCTTCAGCCGATCGAAGCCGGCGCCGAGCCGGTCTGCAGTGCCGGGGCGGAAGTTCTGAATGTAGACGTCTGCGTTCTGGATCAGCTGATCGAACAGCGCGCGATCGGCGTCACGCCCCAGGTCGAGGGCGATGCTGCGCTTGTTGCGGTTGTATGCCTGAAAATGCGGCGAGAACAGCTCGCCCTGGTAGCTGCGGTAGGGGTCTCCCGTCGGGCTCTCCACCTTGATCACGTCGGCGCCGAGATCGGCGAGCATCATGCCCGCGCAGGGGCCGGTGATGAACGTGCCTTGCTCGACGATGCGGATGCCGCTCAAAGGACTGCCGATCATGGCTCAGTGGTCTCCCGGCACGAAGCCCGCGGGGGCCGGCCCATCATACTCGATCGCAGCGGCCCCCGCGTGCGAGAGCACAAAGCCGATCGGCCGCTGTTGCTCCTCCAGCAGGTGTGCAATCAGGCTGGCGGTGCGGGCGAGCATCGGCACGCCCTTGAGCGCGAGCAGGGGATAGCCGGCGTCGAGCAGGACGGCGGCGATGGCCGACGACACGTTCATGGCCAGCGGTTTGCCGATGATGCCGGGCAGGGCGCGCTCGATCGCACGCGCCGCCTCGATGTGCCGCCCTGCGCAGCCGGCCCGCGCTGCCACATCCAGCAGCCGATCCACCCGTGGATCGCGCGCTTTGTGCAGCGGATGCCCATAGCCCGGCACGGGGCGTTTGGCCGCGCGCTCTTCGCGCACGCGCGCGCTGGCCACGTCGTCCAGCGTCGCGCTCGGGCCTGCGCCGGCGACCACGTCAGCCAGCAGCCGACCGGAGGACTCCGCAGCGCCCAGGATCACCGAGCCGCAACCCAGAATGCCCGCCGCGACGGCGCCTTGCAGCGCCTCGGGAGCGGCCGCCAGCGTCATCCGGCTCGCCTGCACGCTGGGCACCAGGCCATGCTCGGCGATCGCCACGAGCGTCGCATCGAGCACCGCGCGCTGGCCCGCGCTCGGCAACTCACCGACCACGAGCAGCCAGATGTGATCGGTGAAGCTGACCGAGCCGATCAGATCGGTGCACAGGTCCTTGCCGCGCACCAGGATGACGCTCTCGTTGGAGGAAGAAATCGCCGAGGAGCGATGTGTCTGCGAACCGATCTTCATGTTACCGCCGGATGTACCCCATTTCGCATAGCGAAAATGTCTTCGGTATGCGAATCCAGAGCATGCTCGGTGAGCGGGACCGCACTGTCAAGAGGACAGGCCAGTGCGTGGCGCGGGGTTGTTCCGAGGCGCGAATAGAAATACACTCGCGCTCCATGCCTGCTCGAGAAGCCGCTGCGGCTCGTCGGGAAGTCATGGGCGGGCTCGCCAAGGGTCTGCTGGTGCTGCGAGCGCTCGGGCGCGAATCGCGCGGGCTGACGTTGAGCGAAGTCGCGGCCATCGCCCAGTTGCCCGCGGCCACCGCGCGGCGCTGCCTGCACACGCTGGAGGAGCTGGGCTATGTCACGCGTTCGGGGCGAGCGTTTCTGCTGCGCCCCAAGGTGTTGGAGTTGGGGGCGGCGTACCTCGACGCGATCGACGTCGACACGCTCACCAAGACGCACCTCGCCGATCTGGCGCAGAAGACCGGAGACTCGGCAGCGCTCAGCGTGCTCGACGGCGTCGACATCGTGTACATCGCGCGTGCTTCGGCACGCACTCTGCTCCGGCTCGAGGCTCACGTCGGCAGCCGTTTCCCCGCGTATCCCACCTCCATGGGCCGGGTGCTTCTGGCCGGGCTCAGCTCCGAGGGGCTGCGCCGTTACTTCGCCGCGGCGAACTTCGCGCGGTTGACGGAGCACACGGTGGTCCAGCGCGGCAAGCTGGCGCGGCGCATCGAGGAGTGCCGGCGCCTGGGTTACGCCGCGGTCGCGGATGAGCTGGCGTACGGCGTCGTGGCCGTGGCCGTGCCCGTGTTCGACGAGTCGGGGCGCGTCGTGGCTGCCTTGAACAGCTCCAGCCATTCGAAGAAGATGACGCAGACCGAGCTGGTGCGGGAACGCATCGGCCTGCTGCGCGAGATCAGCGCTCAGATCTCGAGCGAGCTACGGCGCATTCCCGGTCTGGCTTTGAGCGCGCAAAGCTAGCCGAGCTCACGGCAGAAGGCGTCCAGCGCGTCCGGCGCCAGCCACTGCACCGGCGCCTCGCGCAACCAGGTGAGCTGATGGCGCACGAACTGGCGCGTGACCTGCGCCACTCGTTCACTGAGCGCCGGCAGATCGATCTCGGCGCCCGAGCTCAGCGCTTCGGCCAGCTGGCGATAGCCCACCGAGTGGAGTGCGCGCGCTTCCGCGTAGCCGTCGCGCAGCAAGCTGCGCACCTCGTCCAGCCAGCCTTGCTGGAACATGTTGCTTACACGGGCCTGGATGCGCTCGTGCAGCTGCGCGCGCTCGTGCGCGATGCCCAGCAGGCGCAGCGGCACGCGCGGCGTGCGGAAGCCGTGCTCCGCCTGCAGCTCGCTCAAGCTCCTGCCGGTGAGCTCATGCACCTCGAGCGCACGACTGACGCGCACCAGATCGTTGGGCGCGAGCCGGGTATGGCTCTGCGGATCGATCGCGGCCAGTCGCGCGTGCAGCGCCGGGCGTCCCAGGCGCTCCGCTTCCTCGCGATGACGCGCGCGGATCCGAGGATCCGCGGGCGGCGCCGGTGCGAGCCCGTAGTGCAGCGCGCGCACCCACAAGAACGTCCCGCCGCACAGCACTGGGCGCTTGCCGCGCGCCAGAATATCGCGCAGCCGATCCTCTGCCATCCGCACGAAGCGCGCCGCATCCGCCGTGTCGAGCGGGTCGAGCTCATCGATCAGATGGTGCTTGACCCGCGTGCGCTACTCGGCGCTTGGCTTGGCGGAGCCGATGTCGAAGCGGCGGTAGATCTGCACGCTGTCGGCGCTCACCAGCTCGCCATCGAGCTGCTGGCACAGCCGGAGCGCCAGGTCGCTCTTGCCGGACGCGCTCGGTCCGACCACCGCGAGCACCGGCTCGCGGAACGCGGGCTCGCTCATCGGCGGCCCACTTTGCGTTCCAGCTCCGCGTAGGAGGTGAACGACACGATCGGGCGCCCGTGCGGACAGTGACCGGCGAAGTCGGTGCCGTCGAGGGCTGCGAGCAGCGCCTTGGCCTCGGCGGGTGCGATGGGATCGCCGGCTCGCAGCGAAGCGTGGCAGGCGAGGGTGGCCAGCGCCAGATCGACGGCGCCGGAAAAGCCGCGTCCGCCCTGGCGCATGGTCTCTGCCAGCAGATCCCGGAGCAGGCGCTCCGGGCTGAGTCGCTCCAGCAGCCGCGGCACGCCGTGTACGCTCACCCACTGTGTGCCGCGCATGCGCAGGTCCATGCCCAGCGCGCTGAACTCGGCCGCGTGCTGCTCCAGGAACTCGGTCTCGTCCGCGCCGAGCTCGATCTCGATCGGGAACAGCAGTGCCTGGCTGGCCACGGCGCGCTCGCGATACTGCCGGCGCAGCCGATCGAAGGTGACGCGCTCGGCGGCAGCGTGCTGGTCGAGCACATATAGGCCCGCAGGGCCCTCGCAGATCAGGAACGTCTGCTTGAGCTGCGCGAGGAAGGTCAGGTTGGCCCACTCGACGTGCTCGCCCAGCTGCGCGGGTGCGCGCAGGCTGCGTTCGGTGAGCGCGGGCTCGGAGATGGGTGCGGAGCGCTGCGCATCGCTGGCGCTCGGCGGCTGCGCCGCGCCTCCGGCGTCAGCGTGGGGAGGCAGTACGCTCGGCGGTCGCGGCTCGGGCGCGCGACCCTGCTGCACCCGCGCCCAGGCCGCGCGTGGCGACTCCAGCCAAGTCTGCAAATCGGGAGCCGGCGGCGGCTCGGCGAGAGCGCGCGGCGGCTCGGGTGCTCTGGGGAACGGCTCGGCGGCAACGTCGCGCAGTGCGGGGCTGTCTGCGGAAGCCGGGCGAGCTGGCTGCAAGGCACCTGGCGGCGAAGCCACCGGCGGCGGCGCAATCAGCGGCGCCGGCCCGGAGAAACCGCGCGCGAGCTTCGAGCTCAGCACCTGATACAGGGCGTCGCTGACCGCGCGCGGCTCGGCGAAGCGCAGCTCGATCTTCTGCGGGTGTACGTTGAAGTCCACCAGCCGCGGCGGCAGATCGAGATAGATGACTCCGCGCGGGTAGCGGCCGCGCTCCAGCACGCTGCCGTAGGCCTGCGCGGCGGCGACCGCGAGCGCGCGGTCGCGGATCGGACGATCGTTGACGAACAGGTGCAGCCCGCCGGCGCCCGTGCGCGCGCGTTCCGGCCGCGTCAGGTAGGCCTCCACGCGCAGCGGCCCGCGCTCGCCCCGGCACTCGGCCAGCTCTTCCTCGAAGGCCGTCAGCACGCGTTGCCGGCGGTCGCTGACGCGCAGCCATTGCCGCAGCATGCGTCCGTCACGCTTCAAGGTGACGGCGAGGTCGGGGCGCGATAGCGCGACCGCCTCTACCACGTCCGCGAGGTGCCCCGACTCGGTACCGAGCGAGCGCAGGAACTTGCGCCGCGCCGGGACGTTGAAGAACAGATCGCGTACCTCGACCAGCGTGCCCGGCGCGCAGCCGGCGGGGCGCACGACGGGCTCCAGCCCGCCCTCGAGCATCAGCTCCACGCCCGCACTGGCGTCGGCGCGGCGGGTGCGCAACAGCAGGCGGCTCACCGAGGCGATGCTGGGCAGCGCCTCGCCACGAAAGCCGTAGCTGGTCAGCTGCTCCAGGTCGGCGAACGCGCGCAGCTTGCTGGTCGCGTGGCGCTTCAGGCTGAGGCGCGCGTCCGCCTCGCTCATGCCGGAGCCATCGTCGAGCACCGCGATGCGCGTCAGCCCGCCGCCTTCGATCTCCACTCCGCAGCGGGTCGCGCCCGAGTCGAGCGCGTTCTCCAGCAGCTCCTTGAGCGCGCTCGCCGGGCGCTCGACGACCTCGCCGGCCGCTATCTGGCTGGCGATCTCATCCGAGAGAACACGGATCTCCGGCAACGCAGCTTCTCCGGCAACAGCGCCCGTCGAGCCGGCGCGCGCTCAGGCCCGCTGGTGCTTGCGACGACGCTTCTTGCGCGGCGCCGCCTCGAGGAATGTGTCCAGCTTGGGGTGCGACTTGCCGAGCAGGGCCAGGACCTCGCACGCCGGCGCATAGAGCGGTGTCCGCGAGAAGCGACCGGGACGGCCAGCGTACATGCGCGGGAGCTGGGCCACGATCCGGCGCACGGCATCGGCCACGCGGCGCGGCACATTGAGCCGCTCGATCACGGGCTCCAGGAAATCGGTGGCGGCGTTGGCGCTGTCCGCCTCGCTCAGGCACGCCTCGAGCAGCGGCTCGAACAACAGGCACGTCCAGAGCACGACGTCGTCCGGCGCTTCACCGCGCTCTTCCGTGAAGCGATCCAGCTCGCGCAGCAGCTCCCAGAAGGTGCCGTCTTCCGGCGGTCGATCGTACAGGTACGTCGAGACCTCGGGCAGGAGCACGTCGAGCACACCCGTCTCCCAGGCGAGCCAGATGCAGGTCTGCGAGGCGCCTTCGCGCAGCAGGCGCATCACCTCTTCGAACAGGCGCGGCCGCGCCGCCATGGCCAGTGCTCCGCGGCACTGCACGATGGCGTGATAAACATTGGGCGTCATGCCCAGGTTGAGTCGACTCGAGAACTTGATGGCGCGCAGCATGCGCACCGGATCTTCGAGGAAGCGCACGATCGGGTCCCCGATGGTGCGCACCGAGCGACGCTGCAGGTCTTCGACTCCGCCGCACCAATCGATGACCTGCTTGGCCTCGAGATCGTAGAACAGCGCGTTGATGGTGAAGTCGCGGCGGACCGCGTCCTCGTCGGCACGCCCGAAGAAGTTGTCGCGCCGGATCAGCAGCTGATCGCCGGTCTTCTCCTCGGAGGTGGGATTGCGCCGGAAGGTGGCCGTCTCGATCACCTTGCCGCCGCTGAAGAACACGTGCGCCAGACGGAAGCGCCGACCGATGATGCGGCAGTTGCGGAACAACCGTTGCACGTCATCGGGCTGGGCGCTGGTGGCGACGTCGAAATCCTTGGGCGTCCGACCGAGCAACGAATCGCGTACGCAGCCGCCGACCAGGTACGCCTCGTAGCCGTGGCGCACCAGGCGCCGTACGACCTTGGCGGCATCCGGATCGATCTTGCGCGGATCGAGAGCGCACGCGTAGCGCGTGGGACGCCCCTCGGCGCGCTCCTCTTCGATGGGTTCGGCGCGCACCTCATTATCGACGATGGTATTGTCGACGACGGTGGGCTCGACGCTGGCGGAGCCAGCGTTGTTTCGCGATGAACTGTCGCCGAGTTCGGCGGGTCTATCTCGAGGTACCAATGGAACAGCGGAAGTAGAGAAAGATTCACCCGAGCGGGCTCGGGCCGCGGGCTTCTCGCAGAGCAGCCCCACAGAAACCGCGGCGACTGGCCAACTGGTTGGTTACGCCTGAATCGCTGTAGCAGGCTGCTCGGCAAAGCGCCAGGCCCCGCGCCACGCGCCTGCCTTCCTGGACGTAGTTCCGCCGAAGTTGCACGCCAAGGGCTCGCTCCGCAGCCGCCTCGTTCGGCGCCGGGTCTATCCGTGGGCCAATCGGCCAAGGAGGGGCCGGGCGCTGCGAGTTGCCGCCGGCGTCGCGGCGAGGGTGATCGCCTGGCACTCGCGGTCGCTCCGGCGGCCGCACCTCAGATGTAGTTCCACCGAGGTTGCACGTGGGGCGCCCCTGCGTGCATGCTAACGAGCAGAGCCTCTCGCAAGCATGGCGACCGCCCCTTCTTCAAACTCTCGGCGCCGGACGACGCCGCGCGTGTGGGCAGCGGTAGTAGCGCTCCCGCTCGTCCTGATCTCGGGCAGTTGCGTGTTTGACTTGCCGCCGGTGGCAGAGGACGGCATCGGGGGTGGGATCGGCGGCTCTGCGGGGCTTTCCAATGTCGGCGGCGCGACGTCCGGGTCGAGCGGCACGGACCAAGGTGGAACTGCCGGTATCGGCGGGGTGGCCGGTTCTGGCGGCGTGCCCGATCCGTGCCCGGATGGGCAAAAGCGTTGCACCGATGGCAGCTGTCGTCCTTCGACCGTCGAGTTTGGCTGCGGCAGCAGCGCCTGTCAGCCGTGCGCCAGCGCGGCCCACGCCGTCGCGGGATGCGTCGACGGGCAGTGCGTCTTCACGGGCTGCGAGCCCAACTATGCCGATTGCAACGGCGACACTCTCAGTGCAACCGGGAGCGGCAGCGACGGCTGCGAGTACTCGCTCGGAGCTCCTGCACCGAGCACGACGGCGTTGCAGGTTCCGTTTGCTCATATCCAGGTCGACGGCAAGATCGAGGACTGGAGCAGCGTGCCCGAATATGGTTTTGGTGAGGTCTGCAGCAACTGCCAGGATCAGCAGACGCCGCCGGTCAGCGCCGACTCCACCGTGCCGCAGCGCAACGACCTCGATGCGCGCTTTCGCGTCGCCTGGGACGTGGACAAGTTCTACTTGCTGGTCGAGGCCTATGATGATCAGCTCTATGACATGGGCATGGCCGGCGGAAAGTGCCAGCAAAGCGCCGATTGCGAAGACGGAGCGCAGCTGATCCTGCTGGGCAGGGACGATCGGTCGCACCCCTACTTCAGTGAGAACGAGCGCATCTTCCTCGGGTCCTCGCGCAATTTCGGCGCGCCGGCGCAAGGGCAGCCCAGCGGTTCGGATCTGGAGATCCAGATCTCGCGTCAGAGCAAGCTCTGCTACCGCATCGAGGCGCAGGTCGACTGGGCGTACATCACCAACACCAAGAGCAATCCCAGCGCGGCGCCCGGACATTTTCCGCCCGCTCCGGGCCAGAGCTACGGCTTCAACATCGCCGTCAATGACTGGGATGCTCCCATCTCCGATGCCAACGCCATCGAACGTCAGTCGCAAGTGTTCTTCACTTCGCCCGGCAGCAACTTCGACTTCCTCACCACGACCAGCGGCATCGGTTCGATGACGTTGATGGGCGCCGACGCCGGTCCGTAGAGAAGAGCGCACGTGCTGCTCGCGGTCGATATCGGCAACACGAGCTGCAAGTATGCTCTGTTTCGCGATCAGGCGCTGCTCGCACGCTGGCGTATCGAGACTGCGCGAGACTTCGCGGGCGCCGAGCTCGCGCAGCTCTTGCAGCGTTGCGTCGAGGAGCAAGGGTTCACCCCGAGCGCCGTCGACTCGGTCGTGATCGCGAGCGTGGTCCCTCGGGCGACTCCGCTATGGTGCGAGGCGCTGCGCGCGAGTTTTGGCTGCGAGCCTCTGCTGGTGGCGCCCGGGCTCGACACGGGCGTGACCCTGCGAGGTCC
>JAICTU010000650.1 GCA_025936205.1 Polyangiaceae bacterium
CCTCGGACGACCCGTCGGAGCTGCCTTTCTGAGGTGATTCCCCGGGCCTGGCCAAGCTGCGCCCACCGACCATCAAATAGCGTGCTCGAAGCACCATCGATTATCGAGACCACGCTCATAGCGAAGCTCGCGGTCGCTGAGCGGGAGCCTGATGCGGACGCTGGTGGTTGTACTCGCGGCGAAACAGGTCGAAATCGCGCTGCTGAGCAGAGAGGGTAGCTCAGGGTGGGCTCGCGGTTTCGTGCTTCAGCGTTCGGGTGAAAGTGCTCCTGTCGCCCATTCGGCTATGGTTTCCGGGTTCAATTCGTTCCAGGCGAATGCCGAGCCGCAGCCACCACACGGCTCGCTTCGCCAGCCCGCCTGCGCCAACGGATGCGAAAGGAGGCCCACTGTCGGAACGAATGGCAGCGCGCAAGCCGAACTCGGAAAAGGCCGAGTCGAAGACCCGCTGGACCATCGGGGGTTTCGAGTACCTCGCCGCAAACAAGAAATCGCGATTGCGCGTCAATGATGGTGAGGGGATAGCACTTGCTGCCGTCCCGAGTGCGGAAGTGCCCTTTGAAATCCACGCACCAGGTGGCATGGGACATCAGCAAAAGGCTGCGTCGTAATCAGCCCCAATGGTGCTCGTGCTGGAGCTCGAGCTGCGGGCTCCTTCAGCGCGTCTGAGTCGTGTTTCGCGCGACAGAGTTCGGGGAAGTTGCAGGCCGTGGCCCGCATTCCAGCGCTTCTCCCATTCAAGGCGACCTTCACGCGCTGCCATGAATCAACCTGTCAGGTCTGTATCCGGATCAAACCTGATTCGGACCCTTGTGAGGTTACTCGGGCCTTTGCACGAACCAATATTAGTGCTAAATCAAGATTGTGACCCCCCGCCGCCAGCTCGCCTTCCGCTTTCGTTCCTGGGGCGGAGCTCGCAAAGGCGCGGGCCGTCCGCCGAAGGGCGCCGCCGCCGGCGTCTCGCATCTGCGCCGTTCGGCCCTGTCCCGGCACCATCCGGTGCACGTCACTTTGCGCGTCATCTCCGGAATGCCGTCGTTGCGCGTGGGGGAGCTGTTTCGAAAGGTGCGCGCGGCGCTGGCGGAAGGGCAGGAGCGGTTTGGGTTTCGGCTCGTGCACTTTTCGGTGCAGAGCAATCATGTGCATCTGATCGCCGAGGCGGGGGATCGGCGTGCGCTCTCGCGGGGGATGCAGGGGATTTCGATCCGGGTGGCGCGCGCGGTGAATCGTGAGCTGGTGCGCACGGGGCGGGTGTTTGCCGACCGTTATCATTCACGCGCCTTGAAGACGCCGCGGGCAGCGTATTTCGCCGTTCGCTATGTGCTGCTGAATGCGCGGAAGCATCGGCGTTCAGAGGTTGGCGCGGGGTTTGTCGATTCGTGTTCGTCCGCGCCCTGGTTCAAGGGTTTCGCGCGTCCCGTCGAGTTGGCGTTTGGCGCCGCGAGGGCTCGCGAGCGTTGGCGCGCTGTTTCAGTGCGCGAGGCGCCGGTGGTGCCCGCGCGGACTTGGTTACTTCGGCGGGGCGTGCGGCGCTACGGCGCGTTCGACGTCGATGACGCGCCGGCGTAGCGGGCGCCGTGGTGTCGTAGTGGGGCGCTGGCGGCGGCGCGCGGATGCGTAGCGGCCGTCCGGGTTCGTCAGGGTTGCGCAGAGTGCCGCGCGTCCTCGGGCGTGCAGTGGGCAGTCCTGGGGTCGCGCGGGGTTGTGCAGTGGCGAGCCCTCAGGCGAACTCCGGGACGCGAGTTCGAGTAAGGACTCCAGCTGGCCAGGGTTTTCGACGAGTCCCCGGCCGGGCTCGAGCTATCCTGCCGTCATGGTCGGCCCCATTTCGTCCACGCACGATGCCCGGCTGATGGGCGCAGGGTTCGATACCTGGGGTGGGTCGGCGTTCCTGCAGGCGCGGCTGGCGCTGCTGGGCAAGACGGTGTTTCTGCTCGCCGGCGGCTTTTTCGTGGTGATGAACGGGTTGCTGCTCGCCGGGGGCGGGCTCCGCATTCTGCCTGCGCTCGCCACGCAGGCAAATCTGATGCACTTTTTGGCTGCATCGGTGATGGGGGTGCTGTGGGCCGTGGCGCGCCGGCGGCCTTGGTCACTGTCAGTGCTCGGCTGGTTGGACGCCGGCAGCCTGCTGCTGGCGGGCATCAGCCTGGCGCTGATGGCAGCGCAGCCCGACGCTCAGCAGCTGATGGCCGGTTTGTTTGCGCTGGCCGTGACCATGATGGCGCGCGCGGTGTTGATCCCGTCGACGGCGAGGCGCACGTTCTGTCTCTCCTGGCTGGCAGCGGCACCGCTGCTCGTCGTGTCGGTCGTGTTTCATCACGGAGCACCCGTGCCCGGCTTCGCGCAGCTGTTCCTCGATGCCTTGATCACCGTGAACTCGCTGCTCTGGCTGATCATCGCCACGACGCTCTCGACCGTGACCTCGAGCACCATCTACGGGTTGCGCCAGCAGGTGAAGGCAGCCTCCGAGATCGGTCAGTATACGCTGGAGGAGAAGATCGGCAGCGGAGGCATGGGCGAGGTGTGGCGTGCTCGTCACCGTATGTTGATCCGCCCCGCGGCGGTGAAGCTGATCAGCTCGCCGGAGCTGGGGTCCTCGGGCGCGCGCGATCCGGAGCAGCGGCTGCGCCGGTTCGAGCGCGAGGCGCGCGCCACGGCGGGCCTGCGCTCGCCGCACACCGTGCAGCTCTACGACTTCGGCGTGACGGAGGACGGCACGCTCTATTACGTGATGGAGCTGCTCGACGGCATGGATCTGGACACGCTCGTGGAGCGCTATGGCCCAGTACCACCCGAGCGAGCCATCCAGCTGCTCGGGCAGGTCTGCGCGTCGCTCGAGGATGCGCACGAAAACGGGCTCGTGCATCGCGACATCAAGCCGGCCAACATCGTCGTGTGTCGCGTCGGCTCCGTATGGGACTTCGTCAAGGTGCTCGACTTCGGCCTGGTCAAGCTGGGCAGCCCGAAGCACGACCAGCAGAAGCTGCTGCTCAGCGCGGAAGAGCGGCACGCCGGGCTTCATGGCGCCGGAGGTGTTGCTCGGTGGCCACACGGACCATCGCGTCGACCTGTATGCGCTGGGTTGCGTCGCGTACTGGCTCGTCACGGGCAAGCTGGTGTTCGAGGGGCCGGGGGCGATCAAGGTCATGTCGGATCACGTGCATTCGCCCCCGGTGCCGCCCTCCGCACGCAGCTCTCAGGCGCTGCCGCCGGAGCTGGAGGAACTGATCCTGCAGTGCCTGGAGAAGGAGCCGGCACGGCGCCCGGCGAGCGCGCGCGAGCTGCGAGCGCGGCTGCGTGCGATCCCGCTGCCGGCACCCTGGACGCGCGAGCGCGCCGAGCAGTGGTGGGTGCAGCACGCTCCGGAGCGCGCCGCGCGGCGCTCCGTCGCGGACGTGTTGATCTCACAGGAGGCGCGGCCCCAACCCGTGCTTCAGCAGCGCGTGATCCAGCAGGCGCGCCGCTGAAAAGGAAAGGCTGGCGCCGAAGGGCTCAGGCGCCGCGCGCGGGCGCGAAGCGCGGCGCCAGCGTGGCCCAGGGCCGAGCGAGGCTGAGCAGAGGCGAGGTCGCCAGGGTGGTCAAGAGCGCCATGATGACCAGCAAGGCGAACAGCCGTGGCGAGATGATGCCCAGATCGAGGCCGACGTGCAGCACGATCAGCTCCAGCAAGCCGCGCGTGTTGCGCGTGATGCCGAGGCCGAGCGCCTCACGCCAGGGCAACCCGGCACCGCGCGCCGCGAGCGCGCTGCCGCCGAGCTTGGATGCGCAGGCCACGAGGATCAGCACGGCGCCGTAGGCGATGTCCGAGGCCTGCAGCAGGCTCAGCTGCAGGCGCAGGCCCGTGAAAGCGAAGAAGGCCGGCAGGAACAGCACCAGCACCAGGTCGCGCAAGCGATGGCTCAGCTGCCGTGCCAGCTGCGAGTCGCGCGGTATGATGGCGCCGAACAGGTACGCGCCGAACAGCGCGTGCAGCCCGATCGCCTCCGTCACCAGCGCGGAGGCGAAGAGCGCCACCAGCACCGCCACGCTGACGTGCTGCGGATGCATGCCGTGTTCTTCGCCCGTCAGCGAGCGACGTACGAAGGGCCGCAGCACCGCCAGCACGAACCACAGGTAGAGCAGGCCGAGCAGCAGCGTGCGCAGCGCGTGCCCGGCGTCTGCGCGCGCAATGGCCAGCGTCAGCGCGAGCAAACCCCAGGCGCTGACGTCGTCCACCGCCGCGCAGGCGAGCGC
>JAICTU010000567.1 GCA_025936205.1 Polyangiaceae bacterium
CTGCTCGAGCGAATTTTTCACTTCCTGGGCGTCAACGCCCAGCGCTCCAATCTGCACCGCGAGCGCCACCGGGGTCGACTTGCCCTCGGGCTCGACCTGGTCGGTCTGCCCGGGCGCCTGGCTTAAGGGATCACCTATGATGCAGCGCTAAAACAGTCCGAGTTGCTGGACGGGCGCGATCGCCCCGGGGCCTTCCACCCGGATGTCGTTGCCACGGGCGTCGGCTTCATAAACGGCCAAGGCCGAGGCCGGCGCCCTCACCGCCGCGAGCGCGCGTGCCCCGGACGCGCCCGGATCCAGCCACAGGTCGTACAAAGCCGGGTCGATGCACAGCGGCATGCGATCGTGGATGGGACGGACCGCGTCGTTGGCAGCGACGGTCACGATTGCGAAGGATTGCACCTGCTCGCCTTCCGGCGAGGTCCAGCGATCCCAGAGCCCCGCAAACGCGAACAAGGCTTGTCCGTAGTGAAACTGGAAGGCCCGCCGCTGTCCGCGCGGCCCGTTGAACTCTCGCCAGCCGGTGGCCGGCACCAGACAACGCCGCGACTCGAAGCTGCCGGACCAGAACGGCTTGCGCTCGATCTCCTCTGAACGCGCATTGAACGAGGCCGGCAGGGCATTCAGCGGCCGGGACCAGTGCGAGGGGATCATCCACCAGCGGGCCAACGCGACTTGGCGGCCTGCCTGCGCTGTCTCGAATACGATCGGCGGCTCGTAGCCAGGCGCCCAGGTCGGCGCGATATTGTAGCGCGGGCTCAGCTCGAACTCCGGGGTGCGGGGTGGCCTCGCGAGTGGAGCGTCGACGTGGAACAGCAGCTTGAGCTGGCTGAATTCAGCCGGCGCGAGCGAGTAGCGACCGCACATCGCTTCCGGTGTACCGCCGCGACTCGCAGGGGACAAGGGCGGTGCGACCAGCTGCGGGTCGCCGAACCCCGCCGGATCTGCTAGCTTGGGAGACCGGGCAGGAGGCAGTTTTCGTGACGCTCAGCATCGAACAGGTTTCCCCAGCCGGCGCCGACCAGTGGCGCCGCGTCTGGAAGGCGTGTGAGCACGCGACGTTTTTCCATTCGATCGAGTGGGCGGAAGTCTGGGAAAGATACAGCCGGGGCCAGATTCGCCCAGCGGCCAAGCTCGTCCGCTTCTCCGATGGGCGCGAAGCAATCCTGCCCCTGTGCTTCGAGAACAAGCTGAAGGGCTTGCTGGCTCGCTACGTCTGCTCGCCGGAGGCGACCTACGGGGGCTGGATCTCGGAACAGCCTCTGGTCACTGCCCATGCCGTGCTGCTCACGCAATGGCTGCTCGAGGCCGAAGGCAAGAATCTCGTCTGGCGTCTGAATCCGTATGATCCCCTGGCGCTGCAGGCGGCCATGATCTGCAATGTCGGCGGGCGCAAAGACGTGACGCACGCCGTGCGCCTGAGCAACGACCCCGATGCGCTCTTCAAGGGCTTCAAGAAGGGCACGCGCGAAGACATCCGCAAGGCGCAGAAGAAGGGTTGCATCGAGGTCTCACCCGCGCAGAGCGAAGCGGAGTGGAAGGCGTACTATCGGGTCTACCTGGACTCGCTCGCGCGCTGGGGGCACGGCCCCGACGAAGGCTACCGTTGGGAGCTGTTCGATCAGCTGCGCAGGCTCGACTCGCCCTACGTTCGGCTCTGGATCGCGCGCTACGACGGACAAGTGGTGAGCGGAGAGCTGTCCTTCTATTCGCAGCGGCACTCCGTGTCCTGGCACGCGGCGACGCTGAAGGACTATCTGCGTTCCGGCGTCGGCAAGTATCAGAGCTTCGAGATCCTCAAAGACTGCTGCGCGCGCGGCTTTCAATGGCTCGACTTCAACCCCAGCGCAGGCCTCGGCGGCGTTCAGGAGCTGAAGGAGAGCTTCCGCGCGGAGCCGCTGCCGGCGCCCCTGGTCTACGTCGATACGGCGCTCAAGCGCGTGATCCGCAGATGCGCCACGGCGCTCAACGTGCAGAGCGCGAAGCTCTCGGTGGAGCGCCTCGACGCGGAGATCCCCGGTCAAGTCGCGGGCCAGCCTCCGCCCGTGAGCGAACCAGGCTCCATCTCCCCCGCCTGAGAGGTAGTGCCTTTCGGGCGCTCTGCCCGCTGCCCCTCGTTCCGTTTCGGTGCACGCCGCGCCGACCTGGCGGAAAGCACCTGGGGGTAGCGGGCGCGCTTGCTCGAAGCATGCGATGCTGATCAAGAGAGGACGCGGCGCGCGCCGGTGTCGATCACTTCGTACAATCTGCTGGCCCTTTCCGACGTGCACCTCGGCAGCGAGCTCGTGCAACACGTGCGCCCGGGTCTGCCCCCCTGCTCGGCCACGAGCCTGCGACGCGACCGAGATCTCGCCGCGCTGCTCGATTGGTATGCCGAACGGCGCGTCGAGGGGCGCCCGTGGAAATTGATCATCGCCGGCGATTTCATCGACTTCACGGGCATGTGCGTCAGCCCGGCACACGAGATCACGACGGCGCCCACCAGCGAGGAGCTCGAGCATGGGCTCGGGGGTGCCGCCGATCATGCGCTCGCGAAGCTGCGGCTGGTGATGCGGCAGCACGAGCTGGTCATGCAGGCGCTGGCGCGCTTCCTGCGCGCCGGGCATCGGCTGGTGGTCGTGCCGGGCAATCACGACGCAGACTGGCACTGGGCCAGCATGCAGGCCGAGTTCCAGCACGTGCTGTCGAGCGCGGGCGGCGTCTCTACCGATCAGATCGAGTTCTCGCCCTGGTTCTATTGCGAGGAGGGCGTCATCTACCTGGAGCACGGGCACCAGTACGACTCCTTCTGCAGCCACGACCACGTGCTCTATCCGGTCTCGCCGAACGATCCGCGGCGCACCACCTTCTCGCTCTCCGACATCCTGGTGCGCTACGTCGTGCGCCCCACGCCGGGCATGACCGAAGGCGGCCACGACAGCATGCAGGCGCTCGACTATGTGCGGTTCGCGCTCTCGCTGGGCGTTGGTGGCATGCTGGCGCTGGTCGGGCGCTTCTTGCGCGTGCTGGGCGCAGCCCTCACCCTCTGGCGCGAACACTGGAGCCACGCCACCGCCAGCGTTCGGCGCGAGCACGAGCGCATGCTGGAGCGCTGGTGCGAGGTGCGACAAGCCCGCGTCGAACGAGTGCTGGAGCTGGTGCGGCTGCAGCTACCGCCCCTCACCCGCAGCCTGGCCGGCATCGCCACCAGCTTGATGCTGGACTGGGTCCTGCTCGGAGTGTCCATTGCAGCTGCCGTCGCCGCGGTGGTCATCTGGCTGGACCATTGGCAAGCCGCGTCCCTCGCGGGGTCCGCGTTGGTCGCGAGCGTGGTCATTTTGCGACGCACCTGGCTGGTGCGACCAGGAGTCGAACCGAGCTCGAGCTTGCGCGAGCGCGCGGGACGGCTGGCGCAGTTGTTCCCGTCGGCCGTCGTGGTGATGGGCCACACGCACTTGCCTGAGATCCATAAGACCGCGGCCCAATCGCTGTACATCAACCTCGGCGCCTGGGCCGAGGAGGAGACGCCGGATGGCCGAGCGCCTGCTTTGCCGGCGACCCGCACGCATCTGGTGCTGACCCGCAATAGCCTGGGCCCCACCGCGCAGCTGCTGACTTGGGGCGACGGGGCACCGCGTCCTTTCGAGCCGCGGGCGGCCTCCTGACAATGTAGGCGCGGGTCCGCAGGACGCCCGCGGCGAAAACGCGCCTGAGCCTCGCTGCGCGGGTCAGGGAGTCGCGCTATGCATTTCCAGCGTTATACTTTGAGCTAAACGGCCTCATGCCGGGAAGTGCTGTCATGCAGGGTGAATACGCGCGCTTCGACGCACTCGACCTCGGGCGGCTGATCCGGGCTCGCGAGATCTCTCCGAGCGAGCTGGTCGAATGGGTCATCGAGTCCATCGAGGGTTTGAATCCCAGCCTCAATGCAGTGGTGTACCGCCTCGACGAGGATGCACGCCGCGCGGCAAAGGCGCCTCTGCCGCCGGGGCCGCTCGCGGGCGTGCCGATGCTGCTGAAGGATCTGCTCTCCAGCTACGCCGGCAAGCCTCTCACCTCAGGTAGCCGGCTCTACCAGCACTACATCGCCGACACCGACGCGGAGCTGGTGCGCCGCTACAAAGCGGGCGGGCTGATCATCGTCGCCAAGACCAACCTGTCCGAGTTCGGCATCATGCCGGTGACCGAGCCCGATCTGTTCGGCCCGTGCCGCAATCCCTGGGATCTGCGGCGCACGCCCGGAGGCTCCAGCGGTGGCGCAGCGGCCTCCGTCGCGGCAGGCATCGTCCCGGTGGCACACGGCGGCGACGGCGGCGGCTCGATCCGCATCCCCGCGTCGTGCTGCGGCCTCTTCGGCCTCAAGCCGACGCGCGGCCGCAACCCGACCGGCCCCGACGCGAGCGAGCACTGGATGGGCTTCGCCGCCGAGCACGTGCTCACACGCAGCGTGCGCGACAGCGCCGCGATGCTCGACGTGAGCGCCGGGCCCGAGCCCACCTCACCCTACTGGGCGCCGCCTCCCGCGCGGCCCTTCCTCGAAGAAGTGGCACTCCCACCCGGTCGGCTGCGCATTGCCTTCACCAACAAACCGCACTTGCCGGGTCGGGTCCATCCCGATTGCGTCGCGGCCACGCTCGATGCGGCGCGGCTCTGCGAGAGCCTGGGCCATCACGTCGAGGAAGCGGGGCCGGAGATCAGCGCCGAGGAGTTCGCGTTCCACTTCTTCATGCTCGTGTGCGCGTCCGTGGCGGGCGGCATCCAGGAAGCCGAGCAGATGTTTCAGCGCGCGGTGGGCCCCAGCGACGTGGAGCTGCCGACCTGGCTCTCGGGATTGCTCGGCAAGCAATTCCAGGCCGGTGAGACCATCGTGTCGATCAACGCGCTGCAGGCCGCGGCGCGCAAGGTGCTGAGCTTCTACGACAAGTACGACGTGCTGCTCACTCCGGTGCTGGGCGCGCCGCCGCTGATGCTCGGTGAGCTGCGCCCCAGAGGCGCCGAGCTGATCGCGCAACAGACGATCGCCCGCTTCAAGCTCGGACGCGCGCTGAAGTTCCGCCGCATCGTGGAAGCGACGGTGAGCCGCGTCTTTGAATTCGTGCCCTTCTCTCCGGTGGCGAATGCGACGGGACAACCCTCCATGAGTGTACCCCTCTACTGGAACCAGCAGGATCTCCCGATCGGCAGCATGTTCACCGCGCGGCTGGGCGATGAGGCGACGCTGCTGCGGCTGGCAGCGCAGCTCGAAGCCGCTCGCCCCTGGGCCCAGCGGCGCCCCCCGATCCGGGTCGGGCGCGAGTGATGCCAGGAGTGATGCCAGCCGAGGCGCAGGTCCTGACGCTGGACCTGGGCACCTCCGGTGCCAAGGCGGCGGTCTTCGCCGCGAGCGGGCAGGCGCTCGCCACCGCCTTTCAACCCATGGGGCTGCAGCTCCTGCCCGGTGGGGGCGCCGAACAGGA